>NZ_DASWYS010000217.1:0-11727 GCF_036404855.1 Roseateles sp. | reverse complement strand
CGGACAGCAGACCCAGCGCCATCTTGGGGCCCACACCACTGATCTTGATGAGCTGGCGAAAGGTGGCGCGCTCCTCGTGGGTGAGGAAGCCGAAGAGCTGGTGCGCGTCTTCGCGCACGGTCAGGTGCGTCAGCAGCACGGCACGTTCGCCGAGCTGGCCCAGGTTGAAGAACGTGCTCATGGGCACGTCCACCTCGTAGCCGACGCCGGCCACGTCGATCAGCACCTGGGGCGGTGTCTTTTCGGCGATGACGCCGCTGAGTCTTCCAATCATGGCCCGATTATCCGGGCCGGTTCGACTCAATTCCTGCCGAACAACCCCAGGCGTTGCGCCTCAAGGGCCGCCTCGGCGCGCGAGCTCACGTTCAGCTTGCGGTAGATCTGCTTGACGTAGTCTGCGATGGTGTGGCGGCTGAGCCCCAGCTGCACGCCGATCTCGGGCAGCGTGAAGCCCTTGGCGACGCGCAGCAGCACCTCAGTCTCTCGGTCGGTCAGCGAGACCTCGTGCAGCAAGGTCGAGGTCGGCTTCTTCACCTGGGCGGCGAAGTAGGCAATGACCTTGCGCGCGATGGACGGAGACAGCGGCGGCTCGCCCTGGCTCATGCGCTGCAACTGCTCGACGAGCAGCTCGCGCGATTGCTCTTTCAACAAGTAGCCGAAAGCGCCGGCCTGCAGCGCGGGGAAGAGGTGTTCGTCATCGTCGTGGATGGTGACGATGACCGACTGCACTTCGGGCTGCTTCTCGCGCAGCGCGGCGATGACCTCGACACCCGAGCCATCCGGCAGGCCGAGGTCCAGCAGTGCCAGCGTGAAGCGCTGGCCATTGACGAGCGCGAGCGCGTCCTGGACCCGCGAGCACTCGGTGATTTGGGCATTGGCGAACACCTGCTTGACCAGGGCCTTGAGCCAGGCGCGGATCTCGGGGATGTCTTCGAGCAGCAGGATGTGGTTCATGGCGGAGCCTCGGCAAACTTAGAGCGGAATCGTCAGGCGGATCACAGTACCCCAGCCAGGGCCGGATTCAACCAGGCATTGGCCATGCATCTGCTTGGCGCGTGATTTCATGCTCGCCATGCCGTGGCCTCTGTCCAACCTGCCGTCCAGTTCGGACGGGATGCCCTGGCCGTTGTCCTGGATGGTGAGGATGAAGTCGCCTTCCTGTACGGCGCTGGAAATCGTCGCATGCGTGGCGCCGCTGTGCTTGATGATGTTGGAGACTGATTCGCGCAGGATGCGCGTCGTCTGCACGTAGGAGCGGGCCTGGAAGGTGTGCTCGATGTCCTCGGCCGGCGACTTCCACTCGGCCAGGATGTTGGCCTGGCCCAGACGCGACACCACCTCGGCGCGCCAGTCGCCCAGGGCGTCGATCAGGTGAACGGGCTTGCCTGTCAGGCCACGCACGGACAGGCGCATTTCCTCCAGCGCCTCGCGCGCCAGCGTGGAGATGCGGTCGGATTCGCTGGTGTGCACGATGGTCAGCAGCTTGGCGCCCAGGTCGTCGTGCAGGTCGGCGGCGATGCGCTTGCGCTCGCGCTCGGTGACCTGTTCCAGCTTCTGCTCGGCGAGCTGGCTGTGGCTGCGCTCGACCTCGGCGATGCGCTCCGCCATGCGCTGCTCCATGGCAGTGACGCGCTTCTCGGCATCGACACGGGCATGCGCGACGCTGGTCACCACCTGGAGGCCGAGGGCCAGCATCAGTAGCGGCAGCATCAGGCCCAGCCAGGGCGAAGCCGTCCACCAAAGCGACTCGCTGGTGGCCGCCAGCAGCATCTCGGCGACCAGCGCCGCCATGGTTGGCAGCAGCAAGGCCGCCATCAGGCCGAAGTCGCGGGCGTGAGCTTCGTCTGCGCCAGCCTGCTGCAGGCGCAGACGGCGCAGCCACAGCGCCCAGCCCATGGCAGCGACAAGCTCCAGGCTCAGCACGGCGTGCCAGACCGTGCCGAGGATGCCGACCTGGCCGCCGGTCCACAGCAGGCTGGCGGGGACGACCAAGCACTGGATCAGCAGCGCATGGTCGATCCAGCCGCGCTTCCAGTTCATCTGGCGCAGCAGGTACTGCACGGCGCACAGCACCAGCAGGGTCATCAGCAGCGGCCTCAGCCCGGCAGCGCTGGGCGTGGCTGCAGCCCGCAGCACGACCCAGCTCAGCATCATGCCGATGAGGAAGCTGGCCGGTCGCTCGCGGGGATGCTGGCCCGAGACCAGCCCCACCACCGTGGCCATCAGCGCCAGCATGGCCGCCACCCAGGCGTGCAGCGTGGCGGCCCAGTACAGGCCCGTGGTAGGTGTCTGGGCCTGTGCGGCGACGGGGCAGAGCAGGGCCAGGACGAGCAGCAGGGAAAGGGGCGGGCGCCGAGCCACAGCGGCTCCCGGCGCAATCGGAGAGATCATGGGGCGGCATTGTGAGGGAGCGCCCGTGCTCCGCGCGCCGGGGAATGCACCAGCGAGACGGAGGCGGCGACAATCCGCGTCCACTCTTTCTTCGTCCCACCGTGATCCTGCGCTTCGCCCTGGAACCCGCCGACAACACCCGACTGGCCCGCGTCTGCGGCAGCCTGGACATTCACCTGCGCGAGATCGAGGCCGCGCTGGGCGTCAAGCTGAGCCGGCGTGACGCCGAGTTCCGCGTCGACGGCCCCAAGGCCGCGGCCGAGCGGGCGAGGAGCCTACTCGAGGCCCTCTACGAACGTGCCCGCCGGCCCCTGCCGGCCGAAACCCTGCAGCTTGCGCTGGTCGAGGCCCGTGGGCCGGGCGCCGCAGCGGCTCCCACCAGCGAGGACGGCCCGTTGGTGCTGCGCACCCGGCGCGCTGACCTGTCGGCGCGCACGCCGCGCCAGCACCAGTACCTGCAACAGATCCTGTCGCATGACATCACCTTCGGCCTGGGACCGGCCGGCACGGGCAAGACGTTCCTCGCCGTCGCCTGCGCCGTCGATGCGCTGGAGCGCTCGACGGTGCAGCGCATCATCCTCACGCGGCCAGCCGTCGAGGCCGGCGAACGCCTGGGTTTCCTGCCCGGTGACCTTACGCAGAAGGTCGACCCTTACCTGCGTCCGCTGTACGACGCGCTGTACGACCTGCTTGGCTTCGACCGAGTCAGCAAGGCCTTCGAGAAGGGGCAACTGGAGGTGGCACCGCTGGCCTTCATGCGCGGCCGCACGCTGAATCACGCCTTCGTCATCCTCGACGAGGCGCAGAACACGACGCCCGAGCAGATGAAGATGTTCCTGACTCGCATCGGCTTCGGCAGCCGCTGCGTCGTCACCGGCGACACCAGCCAGATCGACCTGCCCCGTGGCGTGCAGTCCGGTCTCATCGACGCTGAGCGCGTGCTCGCCAAGGTCAAGGGCATCGCGATGACACGCTTCACCAGCGCAGACGTCGTGCGCCATCCGCTGGTGGCGCGCATCGTCGAAGCTTACGAAGCGCGCGCGAAGCGCGAAGGACGTGAAGCATGAGCGCCCGGCCGGAGCTGAGTCTGTCGCTGCAGTTTGCTGACCCGCGCCATCGAGCGCTGCTGCCGCGCCACAAGGTGGCGCGCTTCATCCGTGCGGCGCTGGAATTGCCTGGCGAGATCGCCGTCCGCATCGTCGATGCCGAGGAGGGCCGCACGCTGAACCACGAGTACCGCGGCAAGGACTACGCCACCAACGTGCTGACCTTCGACTATGCCCACGAGCCTGTCGTCGGTGCCGATCTTGTCATCTGCGCCGAGGTGGTGGAGAAGGAGGCCGCCGAAATGGGCATCCCGCTGCTTGACCACTACGCCCACTTGCTGGTGCATGGCACGCTGCACGCGCAGGGCTATGACCATGAGGAAGACGACGAGGCCGAGTGCATGGAAGCGCGCGAGACCGAGATTCTTCGCGTGCTGGGATTTGCAGATCCATATGCCGGCCGTCAGGCCGGCTGAGTGATCGCGTGAACGCTGCGGAACCGGCTTGCCGGACCGCAGGTGTCGCCGCTTGAAGCGGGTGGACGCACAGGGGCGCCTATCTGCTGCCCAGGTAGCGCTTGCGGCGGAAGATGAACCACAGCCCGAAGGCCACGGCAAGCATCAGTAGCGCGGCGTCCCAGAATCCGTTGGCGTTCTTGATCAACGGCATCCATTCGAAGTTCATGCCGAAGATGCCGGTGATCAGGTTGAGCGGCAGGAAGATGGCCGTCAGCACCGTCAGGGTGCGCATGATGCCGTTGGTGCGGTGGCCCAGTGCGCTGAAATGCATCTGCACGGCGGACTCGGCCGAGGACTGCAGCCGTCGCACATGGGTCAGCACCCGCTCCACGTGCTCCAGCACGTCGCGCGAGCGCACGCGCAGCAGTTCGCGCTCGCGGCTCACCTGCGGGTCGCCGTCGGCAGGCCACTCGTCCAGCGCGTCTATCCATTCCTGCAGCGCGGCCCGCTGGTCTTCGCAGGTGTCTTCCAGACGGTTCAGCGCGTCCCGACTCTCCAGCAGCAGCGGCCAGTCGTTGAATTCGCTGTTCTGATCCAGCAGCACCCGTTGCAGCGTGGCCAACTGGCGCGTCAGCAGCCGGCGCAGCTCCAGATAGCTGTCCACCATGTGATTGACCATACGCAGCATCAGGTCGGCGGAGCTGGCCGGCAGGCGCGCGCCGCCGCGCGCATCGCGCTTCTCCCGGCCCTCAACCAGGCGATCCAGCTTCTGCGCGAAGAACTCACGCACCTGACAGTCCGTCGGGTGCACCGTGATGAGGACGCGGTCGAAGACAGCGAAACCTACGGGGCTGGTATCGATGGCGCGCAATGCGCGCTGCGCCGAGGCCAGCGTGCCGTGTTCGTCATCGACGAAGAGTTCCTGGCTGCCCGGCGCGGCCGCCAAGCGGCGAAATACCAGCATGTCGTACCAGGATGTGTAGTCAAAGTGCGAGGGCAACTGGTTGTTGATCAGGTCCGACACATGCAGGTCGACGATGTTGCCGCAGCCCCAGCGCGTCAGCGCCTGCTGCACGGCCGCTTCGCCCACTTCGAACTCGCGCCGGCCATAGCCCAGCCACAGAAAGCCGCGCTCGGGCAGGGCTTCGGGCAGGGCCGGCAGCTCGCGGAAGCTGTCGGTTTCGATGTGGAAGACCCGCACCGGCTCAAGCCCTCTTCAACAACCGCGCCGCGTCGAGCGCGAAGTAGGTCAGCACGCCGTCGGCGCCGGCGCGCTTGAAGGCCAGCAGCGATTCCATCATTACTGCGTCATGGTCCAGCCAGCCGTTGGCCGCGGCCGCCTTGACCATCGCGTACTCGCCGCTGACCTGGTAGGCGAAGGTCGGCACGCGGAACTCGTCCTTCACACGTCGCACGATGTCCAGGTAGGGCAGACCGGGCTTGACCATGACCATGTCTGCGCCTTCGGCCAGGTCCAGCGCCACCTCGCGCAGGGCCTCGTCGCTGTTGCCGGGATCCATCTGGTAGGTCTTCTTGTCGGCCTTGCCCAGATTGGCGGCTGAGCCGACAGCGTCGCGGAAGGGGCCGTAGAAGGCGCTCGCGTACTTGGCGCTGTAGGCCATGATGCGAGTGTGGATATGGCCACGGGCTTCCAGCGCCTGGCGGATGGCGCCGATGCGGCCGTCCATCATGTCGCTGGGCGCCACGATGTCCACGCCGGCATCGGCCTGCACCAGGGCCTGCCGAGTGAGCAGCTCTACCGTGACGTCGTTGAGGATGTAGCCGGTCTCGTCGATGACGCCGTCCTGGCCGTGGCTGGTGAATGGATCCAGTGCCACATCGGTCAGCACACCCAGCTGCGGAAAATGCTGTTTCAAGGCCCGCACTGCGCGCGGCACCAGACCGTCCGGATTGAAGGCCTCGGCACCATCGGGCGTCTTCAGCGCGGCATCGATGACGGGGAACAGGGCGATGACCGGCACGCCCAGCTCGACACACTGCTCGGCCGTGCTCAACAGGTGGTCCAGGCTCTGCCGGGAAACGCCCGGCATGGAGGGCACGGCGTCCAGCCGCTTCTCGCCCTCATGGATGAAGACCGGCAGGATCAGATCGCTGGCCTGCAGTGAATGTTCGCGAACCAGGGCTCGTGTGAAGGCGTCGCGACGCAGGCGGCGCGGGCGCGCCGCGGGGAAGGTCGAAAGGGTGGGGGAGTGGCGGGTCACGTCGAATCCTCGAACGGGCTGGCAGTGGAAGGGGCTGCGGCCCGGCACGTGATGGACGACACATCCAGACGTCATTTATTCGTGACGTCACCGCTCAAGCGCGCTAAACTTGTCGGCGAATGATAGCCGCAAGGTGGTCATTCCCTGCTTTTCCTCCCTGAGCAGGAGCCTTAACGTGATGACAGCGATAAGGCTTTCTCGGCCCCGGTCCTGAACCGGGGCTTTTTTTTGACTTGTGCGAGCCCGCTGCGGGGCGTTTGGCGGCTTTCGCTGACAGCCGCGAGGCGATTGACGCTGCCCATAATGGCGTCATGCTCTGGGTCAAAGCCTTTCACATCGTCTTCGTCGCCGCCTGGTTTGCCGGCCTTTTCTACCTGCCGCGCATCTTCGTGAACCTGGCCATGGTGCCGGCCGACAGCCATGCAGAGCGCGAGCGCCTGCTGTTGATGGCGCACAAATTGCACCGCTTCAGCAGCATCCTGATGGGCGTCGCGCTGCTGCTCGGCCTTTGGGTCTGGCTGGGCTTCGGCGCCGGCCGTTTTGCCGGCAGTTACTGGTTGCACGCCAAGCTGCTGCTGGTTGTCGGCGTGGTCGGCTACCACCACGTGAACCGCCGCCTGTTGCGCAGCTTCGAGGAGCTTTCCAACCGCCGCAGCCACCGCTGGTTCCGCGTCTACAACGAGACGGCCGTGCTGCTGTTCGCCGCCATCGTCGTGCTGGTGACGGTTAAGCCCTTCTGACGGGCGCCCCGATGCGTCGTCGGCAAAGTTCCGCGACCTGGCTGCTGCTGGCCCATGTCGGGCTGATCTTCTATGCCAGCCTCTACCCTTTCTGGCCCTGGCGTTGGCCGCCCGGTATGGGCATGCCGTGGCTGCTCGACCTGCCTTGGCCCCGGCGCTTCTGGGCCTTCGACGTCGAAGCCAACCTGATCGGTTACATCCCGCTCGGCCTGCTCGGCTTCGCGGCAGCAATGCGTTCGGGTTGGGGGCTGGGCGGGGCCCTGCTGCTGGGCTTCCTGCCCGGCCCGCTGCTGTCTTTCTCCATGGAGACGCTGCAGTTCTTCGTCCCGGGCCGCGTGCCCTCGCTGTCGGACTGGGCACTGAACTCCGGCGGCAGCGCGCTGGGCGCCACGCTGGGCCTGGTGCTCCATGCCCTGGGCGGGCTGCGGCGCTGGCAGGACATGCGCGACCATTGGTTCGGCGCGAGCAGCGCGCCGGCCCTGGCATTGCTCGCCCTGTGGCCCCTGGCCCTGCTGTACCCGACGCCCATGCCGTTCGGTCTCGGCCAGTGGCTGCCCTGGTGGCGCGAATCCCTGGTCGACGCTCTAGCGGGCACGCCCTGGGCCCTGTCCTGGGACGGTGCTGTCACGGTTGAACGTGAGCTGCCGCCCGGCCTGGGGGCGCTGGCCATCGCGCTGGGGCTGCTGGCGCCGGTGCTGCTGATGATCTCCGTGGCACGCCCGGGCTTGCGCCGCCTGGCCCTGGCTGCCGGCTCGGTGCTGCTGGGTCTGCTGGCCACCGCCACTGCCACGGCCATGGCTTTCGGACCGGACCACGCCTGGGCCTGGCTCAGTGATGCCACGCGGCCGGGCGTGGGCCTGGGGATGGGCCTGGTGCTGCTTGCCTGCCTGCTGCCTTCCCGCGTGGCGGCGGCGCTCGGGCTGTTCGTGCTGTGCGCGCTGATCGGCCTCATGAGCGTCGCGCCCGGAGACCCCTATCTGGCGTTGAACATGCAGGCCTGGGAGCATGGGCGTTTCGTCAATCTCTATGGGCTGACGCGCTGGCTGGCCTGGACATGGCCCTTCATTGCGCTCGTTTGGCTCGCAGCGCGCCTCGTGCAGAAACCCGAGTGAGAGAATCTCCAGCGATGAGTTACTACCAGCGTCACGTTTTCTTCTGCCTGAACCAGCGTACCAATGGCGAGGCCAGCTGCGGTGACCATGACGCGCAGGGCGCCTTCGACCATTGCAAGTCACGCGTGAAGCAGCTCGGCCTGGCCGGCAAGGGCGGCGTGCGCATCAATAAGGCAGGCTGCCTGGACCGATGTGCCGGCGGGCCTGTGGCGGTGGTCTATCCGGAGGCCGTCTGGTACTCCTGGGTCGACCAGAGTGACATCGACGAGATCGTCGAAAGCCACCTGCGCGACGGCCAGATCGTTGAGCGCCTCATGCTGCCGGACAGCGTCGGCCGATGAACGCCCAGACCGAGAAGCGCCTCGTCCCCGGCCCGGCCGGACAGATCGAGGTTGCCATCGACCTTCCTTCCGATGGCGCCACACCGGCCGGCATGGCGCTGATCTGCCACCCCAACCCCACCCAGGGCGGCACGATGGACAACAAGGTGGTGCAAACGCTGGCGCGTGCGTTCATCCATCTGGGCTGGCGCGCCGTGCGCTTCAACTTCCGAGGCATCGGCAAGTCCGATGGCGCTTGGGACGAGGGCCGCGGCGAGGTCGATGATGCGCTGGCCGTGCTTGCCGCCCTGCGCGCGCCCGGCGAGGCGCTGATCCTGTCGGGCTTCTCCTTCGGCGGCTATGTCGCGTCGCGCGCCGCAACTGCGCTTGCCGAACCGGCGCAGCGCCTCGTGCTCGTCGGCCCTGCGACCAGCCGCTTTGACACAGCCTCCGTGCCGGCCGACACCGTGGTCATCCACGGCGAGGTCGACGACGTCGTGCCACTCTCCGCCGTGCTCGACTGGGCCCGGCCCCAGAGCCTGCCGGTCACTGTCGTCCCCGGCGTGGGCCATTTCTTTCACGGGCAGCTGCCGCTGCTCAAGTCGCTTGTGGTGCGCGCCTTCGACCCCGCGCGTGCCTGACCCGAACCGATGAAAAGATTCCTTGCTGTCGTCTTTGCCGCACTCTCGCTGACCGCCCAGGCCCAGGCCCCGGTGCCGCCCGAGATCGCCGCCCGCAATTACGTGCTGATCGATCTGACCACGCACAAGACCCTGGCCGAGCGCGACGCCGACGCGCCGCAGGATCCGGCGTCCCTCACCAAGCTGATGACGGCGTACGTCGTCTTTGGCGCGCTGCGAGAGAAGAAGCTGACGCTGGAGCAGACGCTGCCTGTGTCCAAGCGCGCCTGGGACGAGCGCAAGGGCGATCCCTCGCTGATGTTCATTGACACGACGATGACGCCCAAGGTCGACGAACTGCTGCGCGGCCTCATCATCCAGAGTGGCAACGATGCCGCCGTGGCGCTGGCCGAAGGCGTGGGCGGCACGGTCGAGAACTTCGTGCAGTTGATGAACCGCCAGGCCCAGGCCTGGGGCCTGAAGAACACAGAGTTCAAAAACGTGTCCGGCATGACCGAGCCCGGCCACAAGACCAGCGCCCGCGATATCGCCCTGGTGGCCGCTCACATCATCTCGGACTTCCCCGAGTACTACGGCTATTACTCGCAGCGTGATTACACGTTCAACAAGATCCGCCAGGACAACCGCAACTTGCTGCTGCGTCGCGACCCGACGGTGGATGGCATGAAGACTGGCTTCACCGAGGCCGCCGGCTACTGCCTGGTCGCCAGCGCCAACCGCGACTTCCCCAACGGCAAGCGCCGGCTGCTGAGCGTCGTCATGGGCACTGCCTCCAAGGAGGCACGGGCCAGCGAGAGCCAGAAGCTGCTCAACTGGGGCTACACGGCCTTCGACGCGATCAAGATTTTCGACGCCGGCAAGGCCATTGCGACCGTGCCGGTCTGGAAGGGCCAGGCCAAGGAGGCCAAGCTCGGCGCGTCCGACGCGGTGTTCGTTGCCGTGCCGCATGGCGACGCAGCCAAGCTGCAGACCCAGGTCGAGCGCACCGATCCGCTGGTGGCGCCCCTGAACAAGGGGCAGCGCGTCGGCACGCTGCGCGTGACGACGACGGCAGGCGCGCCGGTGGCCGAGGTGCCCCTGATCGTGCAGGAGGCGGTACCCGTGGCCGGCATCTTCGGCCGCGCATTCGACTCCATCCGCCTCTGGATCAAGTGAGCCGCAAGGAGCGCACCATGAACCTGCCGCCCGACATTCCGCCCGAGCAGTCGCTCATCGAGTACCCGTCGCAGTTCCCCATCAAGGTGATGGGCGCGCATGTCGAGGGATTCGTCGAGGCCATCACGGCCGTGGCGCTCCAGTTCGACCCCGGCTTCGACGCATCCTCCATCGAGCACCGTCCCAGCAAGGGCGGCAACTACCTCGGCCTGACCATCACCATCACGGCCACCAGCCGCGAGCAGCTCGACGAGATCTACCGCACGCTGACCACCCATCCCATGGTGAAGGTCGTGCTTTGATCAGGTCGCCGCGTCGGCGGCCTGCATGGCCTTGAGCTTGGCCTTGGCGGCGTCGTCGCCATTCTTCGCCGCAGCGTCGTACCAGTAGCGCGCCAGCCGCTCGTCCGCCGCCACGCCCAGCCCGGTCTCAAACATCGATGCGACCAGGTACTGGGCGCCGACGTCGCCGGCCTTGGCGGCCTCCAGATACCAGCGGTGGGCCTGGACCATGTCCTGCGCGCGACCGCGGCCCAGGTAGTAGCAGGTCGCGACGGCCAGCGCGCCGTCGCTGTTGCCATGTTCCGCGGCCTGCTCGAACCAGCCGCAAGCCGCCTGGGGATCGGGCCTGCCCCGGCGCCCCTGTTCGATCATCTCGCCCAGTGCGTTCTCGGCCAGCGCCAGCCGCTGGGCCGCCGCGCGCCGCAGCAACTGCCAGGCCTTGGCGTCGCTGGCGCCGGGCAGTTCCTTGCGCAGGTGCATCATTGCTAGATTGAAATGGCCCAGCGCCTCGCCGCGCCGGGCCGATTCGGCGAAGCCCCGGGCGGCCGTCTTCAGATCGCCCGCGTCGTAGGCCGCCAGCGCGTCGGGCAGTGTGGCGGCCCGGGCCAGAGAGGCGGCAAGCAGCAGGGCAGCGATCACGGTCTTCTTCATCGGCGGGATCCTCCCGGTCGGGCGAGGGTTTGGATGGCTGCCTATGATGCCTGCATGATCGTCAAGACCCTGGGGCGGGTCGAATACCTGCCCACGCTGGAGGCCATGCGCGCCTTCACGGCCGCGCGCGACGCCGACACGCCCGATGAGCTGTGGCTTTGCGAGCACTCCCCCACGTTCACACAAGGCTTGGCTGGCAAGCCCGAGCACCTGCTGCTGCCGGGCGACATCCCCGTCGTTGCCACCGAGCGCGGCGGCCAGGTGACGTTTCACGGCCCCGGCCAGGTGACGGCCTACCCGCTCGTCGACCTGCGCCGATTGGGCATCTTCGTCAAGGAGTACGTGTTCCGCCTGGAGACGGCCATCATCCAGACGCTGGATAGCTATGGCGTGACGGGTTTGCGGGTGGGCGGCGCACCGGGCATCTACGTGCGCCCGGCCGACCCTGCTGGCCATGCGGCGCTGGCTGGGCCGGTCGACCCCGCCGACACTTTCCGGGGCCTGGCCAAGATCGCCGCCTTGGGAATCAAGGTCAGCCGCCACTGCACCTATCACGGTGTGGCGCTGAACGTCGACATGGACCTGGAGCCCTTCCTCCGCATCAATCCTTGCGGCTACGCAGGCCTCGCGACCACGTCACTCGATAAGATCGGGGTTTTTACCGACTGGCCCACCGCGGCCGGCCGGCTCGCCGAGCGGCTCTCGGCACA
>NZ_DASWYS010000216.1:0-2095 GCF_036404855.1 Roseateles sp. | reverse complement strand
GTGGACGGCGAAAAGCAGTTCGAAGTGCTGTCGACCAACGGCGACACCTTCCTGGGCGGCGAAGACTTCGACCAGCGCATCATCGACTTCATCATTGACGAGTTCAAGAAGGAGTCGGGCGTCAACCTCAAGAATGACGTGCTGGCCCTGCAGCGCCTGAAGGAAGCGGCCGAGAAAGCCAAGATCGAACTGTCGAACTCGGCCTCGACAGACATCAACCTGCCCTACATCACGGCAGACGCATCGGGCCCCAAGCACCTGAACATCAAACTGACCCGCGCCAAGCTGGAACAACTGGTGGAAGAGCTGATCGAGCGCACCATCGCTCCTTGCCGCATGGCCATCAAGGACGCTGGCGTGTCGGTGTCTGACATCCATGACGTGATCCTGGTCGGCGGCATGACCCGGATGCCCAAGGTGCAAGAAAAGGTCAAGGAATTCTTCGGCAAGGACCCCCGCAAGGACGTGAACCCTGACGAAGCCGTGGCCGTGGGCGCCGCCATCCAGGGCCAGGTGCTGTCGGGTGACCGCAAGGACGTGCTGCTGCTGGACGTGACACCCCTGTCGCTGGGTATCGAAACCCTGGGCGGTGTCATGACCAAGATGATCACGAAGAACACGACCATCCCGACGAAGTTCGCACAGACCTTCTCGACGGCCGACGACAACCAGCCTGCCGTGACCATCAAGGTCTACCAGGGCGAGCGCGAAATGGCTACCGGCAACAAGCTGCTGGGCGAGTTCAACCTGGAAGGCATTCCACCTGCGTCCCGCGGTGTTCCGCAGATCGAAGTGTCGTTTGACATCGACGCCAACGGCATCTTGCACGTGGGCGCCAAGGACAAGGGCACCGGCAAGGAAAACAAGATCACCATCAAGGCCAACTCGGGCCTGTCGGAAGAAGAAATCCAGAAGATGGTGAAGGACGCCGAGCTGAACGCCGCGGACGACAAGAAGAAGCTGGAGCTGGTGCAAGCCCGCAACCAGGGTGAAGCTGCCGTACACAGCGTGAACAAGAGCCTCGCCGAGCATGGCGACAAGCTCGAAGCCGGCGAAAAGGACGCCATCACCGCCGCCGTGAAGGCCCTGGAAGAAGCCCTGAAGGGTGAAGACAAGGCTGCCATCGACGAAAAGACGACCGCGCTGATGGCCGCCAGCCAGAAGCTGGGCGAGAAGATGTACGCCGAATCGCAGGCAGCGCAAGCCGCCCAGGCGGCCGGTGGTGCAGACGCCGCAGGTGCATCGGCTGGTGCAGCCAACAAGCCCGCCGATGACGACAACGTCGTCGATGCCGAGGTGAAGGAAGTCAAGAAGGGCTGAACGAGCCCCCGTTGACCCGAGCCGCCGCGCATTGCTCTGAGGGGCTGCGCGGCGTTCCTGTTCCAACTGGGTTCTGAATCACTATGTCCAAACGAGACTTTTACGAAATCCTAGGCGTTCCGAAAAACGCCTCGGACGAAGAAATCAAGAAGGCCTATCGCAAGCTGGCGATGAAGCATCACCCTGACCGCAACCAGGGTGATGCCGCCAAGCCTGCCGAAGAGAAATTCAAGGAAGCCAAAGAGGCCTACGAGATGCTCTCCGACCCGCAAAAGCGGGCCGCCTACGACCAGTACGGCCACGCCGGTGTGGACCCCAACATGCGCGGCCCCGGCGGTGCAGGGGCCGAAGGGTTTGGCGGTTTTGCCGAGGCGTTTGGCGACATCTTCGGCGACATGTTCGGCCAGCAAGGCCGTGGCCGGGGCGCCGGCGGACGCCAGGTGTACCGAGGCTCCGACCTCAGCTACGCCATGGAGATCACGCTGGAAGAAGCCGCGCGCGGCAAGGATGCACAGCTCCGCATCCCCTCGTGGGACACCTGCGACACCTGCCATGGCAGCGGCGCCAAGCCTGGCACCAGCGCCAAGACCTGCGGAACCTGCCAGGGCGCAGGCACGGTGCAGATGCGCCAGGGCTTCTTCAGCGTGCAGCAGACCTGCCCCCACTGCCGCGGCACGGGCAAGATCATTCCTGAGCCCTGCACCACCTGCCACGGCCAGGGCAAGCTCAAGAAGCAAAAGACGCTGGAAGTGAAGATTCCTGCGGGCATCGACGA
>NZ_DASWYS010000215.1:0-4725 GCF_036404855.1 Roseateles sp. | reverse complement strand
TCAGCTTGTGGCGGATCAGCGTGTCCAGCGCCGGCGCCAGCTTGACGGCTTCGTCGATCTTGCTGAGCACCACGCCTTCGCAGGCGGCCCCCTTCCACGCGTTGACAACGTCCTCAATGGTCTCGCCCTGCTGCGCGGCGTTGATGACGAGCAGCTTCTTGATGCTGGGGTGGGCCAGCATCTCCAGCAGCTCCTGCGTGCGACTGTCGCGTTGGGCCATGCCGGCGGTGTCGATGAGGATGAGCTTCTTGCTGGACAGCAAGTCCAGCAGGTCGTCCAGCGAGGCGCGGTCGTGCGCGGTGTGCACGGGCACGCCGAGGATGCGACCGTAGGCGCGCAACTGCTCGTGGGCGCCGATGCGGTAGGCGTCCAGCGTGATCAGGCCCAGTTGGCCGGCACCATGCTTGGTGGCGAAGTGTGCGGCCAGCTTGGCGGTCGTGGTGGTCTTGCCGACGCCGGTAGAGCCGATCAGCGCATAGACGCCTCCGCGGTCCTCGATGGCCGGCGCGGCCTCGTCGGTCTGCAGATTGCGCGACAGCACATGGGCAGCCCAGGCGGTCTCGTCGGCAGCCTCGCCGCCGCGGAAGTCAGACGGGCAGCTCTCGGCAAGCTTGCGCACCAGCGCAGGCGAGAAGCCCAGTTCCAGCAGCTTCTGCGTCAGCCGCGCCTGCACGGGCTGGCGCTGCAACTTTTCCATGAACGCCAGCGAGGAGAAGCGCTCCTCGATGAGGCCGCGCATCTGGCGCAGCTCGTCGGCCATATCCATCTGGCTGCGCTGGCTGGCATTGGGCTGGCCCGGCAGAGGCAAGGGCTCCATGGCCGACAGGTCGCTCAGCTGCGGCACGGCGCGCTGCGCGCCGGCGGGGGGAACGCGGATCTCGTCGCGCAGCACGGGGGGCGCGGGGCGCGCCACGCGGGGCTCATGAACCGGCTGTACCGGAGCGGCACGCCGGGGTGCCAGGGCAGCCATGGCCTCGGCGGCACGGCGCTCACGCTGCATGCGGGCGGCGTCCAGGGACGGCGCGGCGGGCTGCGTCGGAGGCGGCGCGACGTGTCGGACGGGATCGGGCTGGCCGGTAATCTCGGCCTGGCGACGGCGCAGCACGCGCTCGCGGACATAGTCCTGGAAGTTCAGCGTGCTCATCGCCAACTGCTGCACGTCGCCCGCCACCTCAGGCGCGCCGAAGCTGGGCTCCTGGCGCAGCGTGCGCTCGGCGAAGCTGGCGCGGGCGGACGGCTGGGCCTGCTGTGGCGCCACCGGGGGGCGTTCCGCCGCGCGCGGCGCGGTGGCGGCCATCTGCTCGATCTGGCCCATGCCTTCCGGGGCCATCGCCAGCACCTCGACGCCTTCGGGCACGTTCTTGTTGGACAGCACCACCGCGTCGGGGCCGAAGGCCTGCTTGACCAGAGCGAGCGCCTCGCGAGAGGTTCGGGCCGTAAATTTGCGAACGTTCATGCTGTGCCTCCGATGATGGAGCCGATGCGGATGGTGTGGGTTTCAGGGATCTCGCTGTGGCCGAGGACCTTGAGTCGGGGCGCGGCGCGCTTGAGCAGGCGGGCCATGGGCGCGCGGATCAGATCAGGCACCAGCAGCGTGGCGGGCAGACCGCGGTCTTCCTGCTTCTGGGCCGTCTCGGCAGCGCTGCGGGCCAGCGTGTCGGCCACGCCAGGGTCCAGCGCGGCGCCGTGCGGCGAGTTGAGGGCCTGGGTGACGAGGCGCTCCAGCTCGGGCTCCAGCGCGATGACGTCCAGCTCCTTGGTGGAGCCGTAGATCTGCTGCACGATGGCCGGCGCGATGTGAGTGCGGATGCGGCGCGCCAGCTCCTGCGGGTCGGTGACGGTGGCGGCGTTCTCGGCCAGACATTCGACGATGGAGCGCATGTCGCGGACATGCACGCCCTCCTCCAGCAGCAGCTGGAGGACGCGTTGCAGTGTGGCGATGCTGACCATCTTGGGAATCACGTCTTCGATCAATTGCGGCGCCTGCTTGGTGAGGTGTTCCACCAGCGATTGCGTCTCCACGCGGCCCAGGAGCTTGGCCGCGTGCACTTGCATCAAGTGTGAAAGGTGGGTGGCCACGACGGTCGAGCAATCAACCACCGTAAACCCGCTCATTTGAGCCATCTCCTTCTGCCGTTCCTCGATCCACACCGCCGGCAGGCCGAAGGCAGGGTCGGTGGTCGCGGTGCCGATGAGCTTCTGCGTCGCGTGGCCGGGGTTGATGGCAAGCCACATGCCCGGGAAGGCCTCGGCCTCGCCGACGACGGCACCGCGCAGCGAGATGCGGTACTGGCTGGGGCGCAGCTCCAGGTTGTCGCGGATGTGCACCGGCGGAGGCAGGAAGCCGACCTCCTGCGCGAACTTGCGACGCACGCCCTTGATGCGCGAGAGCAAATCGCCCTCCTTGGTCTTGTCGACCAGCGTGATCAGCCGGTACCCCACCTCCAGGCCCAGCGTGTCGACCGGCACCAGGTCTTCCCAACTGGCCTCGCCGGAGCCCTCGCTGCTGGGCATGATGGGCTTGACCGCCTTGGCCGCCTCCTGGGCCTGCTCCTTGGAACGCAGCCAGTAGGCCAGGTAGCCCAAGCCGCCGGCGATCAGCAGGAAGACGACGTGCGGCATGCCTGGGATCAGGCCCAGCGCACCGATGACGGCCGCCGTGATTGCGATGCTCTTGGCCGAGCCGAACACCTGCTTGCCGATCTGGCTGCCAATGTCCTTGTCCGTGCCCACGCGCGACACCACCATGGCCGCGGCCACCGAGATCAGCAGCGCCGGGATCTGGGCCACCAACGCGTCACCGACCGCCAGCAGGATGTAGCTGTCGGCCGCCTGGCCGGCAGAGAGGCCGTGCTGGGCCACGCCGATGATGAAGCCACCGACGATGTTGATGGCCAAGATCAGCATGCCGGCGATGGCGTCGCCACGCACGAACTTGCTGGCGCCGTCCATGGAGCCGAAGAAGTCGGCCTCGTCGGACAGCTCGGCGCGGCGGCGCTTGGCTTCGGCCTCGTTGATGAGGCCGGCATTCAGGTCGGCGTCCACGGCCATCTGCTTGCCGGGCATGGCGTCCAGCGTGAAGCGTGCGCCGACCTCGGCGATGCGCTCGGCACCCTTGGTGACGACGATGAAGTTGATGACCACCAAGATGGCGAACACGATCAGGCCAACCGCAAAGTTGCCGCCGATCAGGAAGTGGCCGAAGGCCTCGATGACCTTGCCGGCGGCGCCGGTGCCCGTGTGCCCCTCCAGCAACACCACTCGCGTGGACGCGACGTTGAGCGACAGTCGCATCAGCGTCGTCAGCAGCAGCACGGTCGGGAAGGCCGCGAAATCCAGCGGCTTGATCATGTGTGCCGCCACCATCATCACCATCACGGCCATGGCGATGTTGAAGGTGAACAGCAGGTCCAGCACGAAGGGAGGCAGCGGCAGCACCATCATGGACAGCACCATCAGCACCGCGATGGGTGCCCCCAGCGCAGCGATGATGCCGGCGCGCGGGCCCAGCAGGCCCTGCAGCTTCTGGATCAAGGGGTTCATTCAGCGAAATCCTGGTCAGGCTCGGGCGCCCAGCCCGGCTTGTTGTGCGGATCGAGTTCGGGCGGGACGTGCGGCTTGGGCACATCGGGCCGCGCGGCGTTGCGCGAGCTCATGGAGGCGCGCAACTGGTAGACGTAGGCCAGCACCTGGGCCACGGCGCCGAACAGCGCGGCGGGGATCTCCTCGTCGAGCTTGGCGTGGGCGTAGAGCGCACGGGCCAGTACCGGCTGCTGGAGAACCGGCACTTTGCTTTCCTTGGCAAGATCGCGGATCTTCATCGCCAGCAAGTCGGTGCCCTTGGCCACGACCTTGGGCGCAGCCATCCGGCCTTCGTCGTACTTCAGCGCGACGGCATAGTGGGTCGGGTTCATGACCACAAGGTCGGCCTGCGGCACGGCGGCCAGCATGCGGCGGCGGGCCATCTCGCGCATCTTGGCGCGCACCTTGGCCTTGACCTCGAGGTTGCCCTCGACCTCCTTCAGTTCCTGCTTGACCTCCTCGCGGGTCATGCGCAGGCGGCGCAGCCAGAGCTGACGCTGCAGCGGCACGTCGATGGCAGCGAACACTGCCAGCGCGACAGCGAGCAGCGCGAGGCCACCCATCAGCTGCTGGCCCGCGTAGGCCAGGGCCGAGGGCAGCGGCACGGACATGATGCCCACGTAGGCGGCGAGGCGGTTCTTGAGAACCATCGCACCGACGATGCCCAACACCAGCGCAAGCAGCACCGCCTTCAGCGCCGTTCCCAGGCCCTGGCCGGTGAACAGGCGCTTGAGGCCCCCCAGCGGATTCAGGTGCGTGAACTTGGGCATCAGCGGCTTCATCGTCCAGTTCCAGCCACTGGCGAGGTGGCTGGCGATGCCTGCCAGCACCAGCACGGCGGCAACGGGGCCCATGACCAACGCGAAGGCCAGCACCATGTCGATGAGTCGTTCGCCCATGAATCCGGGCCGTGCCAGCAAGCCGGCGTCGAAGCGCAGGGCGGCCACCAGCGTCTGGCGCAACTTCTCGATGATGCTCGGTCCGCCCACCGTCAGCACGGCCCCGCCGGCGACCATCATCACGAAGTGAGGCAGGTCGCGCGAGCGCGGCATCTGGCCCTCGGCCCGGGATCTTTCGATCTTCTTGGCCGATGCTGGCAGGTTGCGGTCTTGTGCGTCTTGGTCGGCCATGGCGGTTCTACAG
>NZ_DASWYS010000214.1:0-12488 GCF_036404855.1 Roseateles sp. | reverse complement strand
ACTCCTTCCCATCCCGAACAGGACAGTGAAACGAGTCAGCGCCGATGATAGTGCGGATTCCCGTGTGAAAGTAGGTCATCGTCAGGCTATTTATTGAGCCAACCCCCACCATTCAAAGATGGTGGGGGTTTCGCTTTTTGGGGCGAGCAAATACTACTTCCTTGCGGAGGGTTCTCCCCGAAATACGAGATGCCGGCGAGGTCCATCGGGTTTCAGCCACCGCGGCGAGCACCTTCCACTGGCGTACCAGGCGCGCATAACGACCTGCTCACCCTACTCTCTTGGTGCGAGCGATTCACGAACGAAGCGAACCAAGGCTCGGGCGGGTTCGGAACCCGCGGGAGGCGGCAGCGTCAGCGCCTGCACGGTATCCATGCCGGCAAGCATCCGCCAACCAGGCAGCAGGTTCGCGAGCGGCGTCGCTGTTGTGCCAACGCGGGAGGGCATGGTCGAGTGGCCTGGAGCTGCCAAGGTTTCGCCCCTGTCTCCGGCCTCAACACAAAAATCCGGCGCTAGCACGACACCTGCGCCGTGACGCGCGAGTTCGATCAGCCCGTCCAGATCACTGCCCCAGGCCGAAGCCTGCAGGGCGACTTCCTCGCGGCGTCCGTCGTCGTGCAGCCACTGGCTGGCAAACGGCTCCTCGTTCTGTCCCAGAAGCAGCATCGAGACGCCGGCCAGATCCTCCGGCCGAGTTGCCACGGCCAGGCCGGCGCGGGCATAGGCGCGAATGGCGAACTTCAGCACCGGCTGGGCCACCCAGGCCTCCGGCGGCGTGCTGGTGAAGCGGAAGGCCACATCCAGACCTTCGCGCAACAGATCCACGCGCCGGTCCGTGAAGAAGAGCTCAAAGCGAACGGCGGGGTGCTGGATCTGGAACTGCGCGAGCAAGGGGGCCAGCACATGCCGTCCAAAGCCGGCCGTCGCGCTGATGCGAATCGTGCCGTCGAGCTGGTCGCGGGTGTGCCGCAATGCCAGGCGGGCGCTTTCGGCCGCATCCCGGACGGCCCGGGCACGGGCGTGCAGGCGTCGACCGGCTTCTGTCAGGCCGAGGCTCCGTGTGCTGCGCGCGAACAGCACGAGGCCGACCGCCTTTTCGATGGCGGCAATGCGACGGCTGATGGCCGCCCGCGTCAATCCGAGGTCGCGCGCCGCTTGGGCAAAGCTGCCGGCCTGCGCGATGCGGGCGAAAAGCTCGAGCGCATTGGCGTCCAGCGCCTGCTCGGCCACGGTCTGCCGGCGACGACCGAGGCCACGCGGTGAGGGGGCGTTTGTCGACATCTAATTGACGATGATGGAAGGTTTGGCGATCTACCGCCGAGAAAGTTGTCAATCTAGACTGCCTCCCAGGCCGCCGCAAGGGCGGTAGCCCGAGGCGCTCATGACTCTCTCTTCCATGATTCACACCGAGGCACGGTCCTCGGCCGGCCGAGCGGCGGAACCCGTCGACCCAGATGGACAGGACCTGACCGTCCGCGTCAGCCCGACAGCTCTGCGCTGCAATGACGGCCGGCTGCTGGCTGCGCAGTGGTTCGAGCCACCGTCTGCCGTGGGCATACGCGCCGTAGCCGTCATCGGCTCAGCGACGGCCGTACCCGCCAGCTACTACCGGCACTTCGCCGAATGGTTGGCGCGGCGCGGCTATGCGGTGCTCAGCTTCGACTATCGCGGCATAGCCGCATCGCGCGCGGCTTTGCAGCCGGGCGAGGACGTGCGTCTGCGCGATTGGGCGCGCGTGGACATGAGCGCCGCCCTGCACGCGGCCGATCGACGCCGACTCGAAGCAGCCGAGCTTCAGGGGCGGGAGCTCGGACTGCTGTGGGTCGGGCATTCGCTAGGCGGGAACGCGGTGGGTCTCGTGCCGGGCTTTCCGGGGAAGGTCGACGCCCTGCTAGGCGTCGCCGCCCAGGTGGCCTATCTCGGGCACTGGTCAGGCCTCGCGCGACTGCAGGCCTGGCTGTTCTTCCACCTGATGCTGCCCGGTGCTGTGCGCCTCTTCGGGCATGCGCCAGGCCGCCTCTTGGGGCCTCGCGCCGAAGACCTGCCGAGTGCCGCGGCGCTGGAATGGGCTGCCTGGGGACGCCAGCCAGGCTTCCTGTTCGGCGACGAGAGCTTGGCCCGCGAACGCTGCTATGACCAGTTCACCGGCACGGTCCACCTGTGGAACATCACCGATGATCACCTCTTCGGCCCGGCAGCTGCCGTGGACGCGCTGGCCCACCAGTTCGTCGCCGCGCGCGTGCAGCGTCATGCCATATCGCCCACCGACCTCGGGGTGAGCAAGATCGAGCACTTCGGCCCATTCCGGCGCGACCTTGGCGCCAAGCTGTGGCCGCGGCTGCTGGCGCCCATCGAGACCGCGACACCGCGCCTCGCGCTCCGGCTGCACTCGGCGTAAGCACCGCTGCGGCGCCCGCCAGGCAGGGCTAAGGTTGCGCCATGATCGATGACCGATTCCTTGCCGACAACGCCGCGCTGAAGCGTGCGCCGGTGCAGTTCTATTTCGACTTCTCTTCGCCCTATGCCTACATCGCCTCGGAATGGGTAGAAGCGGTCGCCGCCCGCCACGGCCGGCGCGTGCAGTGGCACGCCATCCTGCTGGGCGTCACCTTCCAGGCCGCAGAGCTGAAGTCGCCTGTCGCCCATCCCGTGAAGCGCGACTACACGCTGCGTGACTTCGAACGCTCGGCCCGCTTCGCCGGTCTGCCCTATCGCCAGCCCGAGGTCTTTCCCATCGCGACACAGAACGCCGCCCGTGTGTTCTGGTGGCTGCACGACCAGGATCCGGCGCGGGCCGTGGCCTGGGCGCACACCGGCCTGCGCGCCTACTTCACGCGTGGTGTCGTGCTCAGCGACAACGAGGCGCTGAAGAACCTGATGGCCAAGTCCGGCATCGATGCCGACGCGGCCGAGGCTGCCTGGAGCGACCCGGTCTGGAAGGCGCGCCTCAAGGCCGAGAACGAGGCAGCCATCGCGGCTGGCGTGTTTGGCGCGCCGCACTTCATCATCGACGGTGAGCCCTTCTGGGGGAACGATCGACAAGCCCAGATCGACGCCTGGCTCGGCAGCGGACCCTTCAAAGGTTTGACCTAGATCAGACGTTCACGGCCGCGTCACGACCGGCGGGCAGCATGACTGCCATGCCGACGAAGCCAGATCCCAACGCTGCCGCCGTTGACCCTGCCGCCGACACGCCCTCGTTGTCGGTGCGCACTGTCTGGATCTCGGACCTGCACCTGGGTACGCCCGGCTGCCAGGCCAAGGCCCTGCTGGACTTCCTGCGGGACGTCGAGTGCGACACGCTCTACCTCGTCGGCGACATCATCGACGGCTGGCAACTGCGCCGCTCGTGGTACTGGCCGCAGTCGCACAACGACGTCGTGCAAAAGCTGCTTCGCAAGGCTCGCAAGGGCACGCGGGTCATCTTCATTCCCGGAAACCACGACGAGTTCGCGCGCAAGTACCTGATGCACAACTTTGGCGGCGTCGATGTGATGGAGGAGGCCATCCACGTGACGGCCGACGGCAAACGGTTGTGGGTCACGCATGGCGACCTGTACGACGGCGTCATCCAGTGCGCGCGCTGGCTGGCCATCGCGGGAGACCTGGCCTACGAGTTCACGCTCAAGGCCAACCGCTGGTTCAATCGCATCCGTGCCAAGTGTGGCCTGCCGTACTGGAGCCTGTCGCGCTACTTGAAGCACAAGGTCAAGCGTGCGGTCAGCTACATCAACGAGTTCGAGAACGCCGTCGCGCGCGAAGCCAAGAAGCGCGGCGCGCACGGCGTCGTCTGTGGCCACATTCACCATGCCGAGATCCGCGAGATTGACGGCATCCTCTACTGCAACGACGGCGACTGGGTGGAGAGCCTGACTGCGCTCGTCGAGCACTTCGACGGCCGGCTGGAGATCATCGATCGGGGCGATCAGGCTGCACTGCCCGGCATGCTGCCGGCGCCCAAGTCAAAGCCCACGCCGGTGGGCCTGCCGGTGCCGGCCGTCGCGAAGGTCACGACGCCGGATAGCGTCAGCCGACCTGCTTGAGCAGTGCCTGGCCGGCGCGGACCTGCACACCGGGGCCGATGCCCTCGGCCAACTCAAAGCCCCGCGGCACGAAGACGATGATGGTGGAGCCGTGTTCGAACCAGCCCATCTCCTGGCCCTTCGCGTGTGGCGCCGAGCACGGCATCTCGTTGGCGCCGCGGCGGCCCAGGTGCAGCAGCACGTCCAGAAAATGCAGCCGGATGCTGGCCACGAGGATGGCCGCCACCGGCACCAGTGCGATCGCTTGCCCGCTGGCCAGCGTCATGCGCACCACGGCGCGCTCGTTGCGGCAGAACAGCCGCTCCACCCGCTTGAGCGCCACCGGGTTCACATTCCAGGTGTCGCCGCTCAAGTAGGTCACGTGCTCAACGGTGCCATCGGCGGGGGCGTGGAAGCGGTGGTACATCGCCGACGTCAGGCGCAGCGTGACGAAGCACCCGCCCTCGAACGCGCTGGCGTCCTGCGTGGGGCCGAACAGCTCGGCCGTGGAGTACGGGAAGCCCTTGGCCTGGTAAACCTGGCCTTCGCGCACACTGCCGGTGGCGCCGACGATGCCGTCGCTGGGGCTGGCGAAGACGTCCGGCCGCGTGTCGAACACGCGCGCGCCGGGCTTCAGTTCCCGCGTGAAGCAGTCCTTCAGAGAACGGAAGTGCTGGTGTTTGGCCTCGCTGAGGTCCAGCGGCGTGAACAGTCGCCAGACGGCGATGGACAGGCGCGTCAGCCACGGGCTCTCGATGCGCGAGAAGCGACCCATCGCCTTCGTCAGCGCGATGCGCGGCACGCGGTTGGTCAGCAGGAAGTTCAGGTCTTCCTGGGCAAAGAGGCGCTGGAACCGGCCCCGGACGGTGGTCATGGTTTTGTCATTCATTCGGCTGTCAAGCGTCGCAGCTACATCTGAAACCTTCGTGAATTCCGGAAGACAAGATGGACGAATCCCTGACCCTGTCAGCCCTGGCCCTGGGCGTGCTGGCCCTGCTGCCCGCGGCCAAGCGCAGGCTGGAGCTGTCGCGTGCGAAGCACCGCTCGCTGGCGGGCCATTCGCGCATGGCCAAGCGCCTGGCGCGTTGGGTGCCGGGCTATGCCTATGACGAAACGCAGTTCTTTGCGGCCGACGGCGCACCGGACGAAGTCGCCGCGCAGCGCAGGGCCGCACTGCAGCGCCTCGGCACCGAGTTCGACGCACGCTTCGAGAAGACGCTGGCCGCCACCGAGGCGGCGCGCGACACCATCTCCGACCTGCGCTTCACCGGCCGCTACCGCGTACCCTTCCAGTTCAGCCCGGTGCTGCGCCAACACCTCAGGGTGGGCGCCTTCCTGCAGCGCAGCCAGGGCGTGCAGGTCGAGGACCTGGACGGCAATCGCTTCTACGACCTGACCGGTTCCTACGGTGTCAACCTGCTGGGCTATGACGCCTATAAGGCCTGCATCGACGAAGCGGTCGCCACCGCCCGCGAGCTGGGGCCGGTGCTGGGGGCCTACCACCCCTGCGTGCTCGACGTCCTCGACCGCCTGAAGGCCATCTCCGGCCAGGAGGAGGTCAGCTTCCACATGTCCGGCACCGAGGCTGTCATGCAGGCCGTGCGGCTGGCGCGTTATCACACGAAGAAGAAGCGCCTGGTGCGCTTCGCCGGCGCGTACCACGGCTGGTGGGAGGATGTGCAGCCGGGGCCCGGAAACCCACTGCCGCCGCGCGAGACCTTCACGCTGCAGGACATGACCGAGCGCTCACTCGAGGTGCTGGCCACGCGCAGTGACATCGCCTGCGTGCTCGTCAACCCGCTTCAGGCCCTGCACCCCAACGCGAATGCGCCCGGCGACTCCGCGCTGATCGACGGCAGCCGCCGTGCCGGATACGACCGCGAGGCCTACGCGGCCTGGTTGCACAAGCTGCGTGACGTTTGCACCGCGCGCGGCATCGTGCTGATCTTCGACGAGGTCTTCGTGGGCTTTCGCCTCGCGCCCGGCGGCGCCCAGGAATACTTCGGGGTCAAGGCCGACCTCGTCACCTACGGCAAGACGCTGGGCGGTGGCTTGCCGGTGGGCGTGGTCTGCGGCAGCCGACAGCTGATGCAGCGCTACCGTGAGGACAGGCCGGCGGACATCTGCTTTGCCCGCGGGACCTTCAATGCCCACCCCTACGTCGTCGCCGCGATGGCGTCCTTCCTGAAAGGCGTGGAGCGTCCCGAGGTGAAGGCGCTCTATGGCGGCCTGGACGAGCGCTGGAATGCCCGCTGCGCGCAGTTCAACGCCCGCCTGTCCGCGGCCGGTGCACCGGTGCGCATGGCGAATCTGTCGACGATCTGGACGGTGATGTACGACCAGCCCGGCCGCTACCACTGGATGCTGCAGTTCTATCTGCGCAAGCACGGCCTGGCGCTGAGCTGGGTCGGCACGGGGCGGCTGATCTTCAGCTTGAACTACGGCGACGCCGAGTTCGGCGAGGTCATGGAGCGCTTTGTCGCCGCCTGCGGTGAGATGCGCGCCGACGGCTGGTGGTGGACGGCGCCGGAGCTCACCGTCAAGGCGATCCGCCGCGGCGTCTTCCGCGAGATGCTGGCGAAGAAGTTCTAGCAAGAAGTCCGGTCCGCATGTGACCTGACCTCGGCGGTTGGACGGGTGTCCAGCGTACGGGCGGCAGTTTCAATGCGGGCCTTCTCGTTGCGCGCCCAGCATGGATGCTCCCACGGGCCTCGTCGTCATTCGATCATGACGATTGACGCCAAAGGCCACTGTGCGGGGATGCGCGAGTCCGGCAGGTCACAGGCCGCTCAGGCGGACGTGCCGTGGCGCAGGTGGTGCAAGGGGGCGGGGCCGACCGCTGGGATGGAAAGCAGGCTTCGGAAGGGGCGCAATGTGCGGCGTTTGGCGCTCCGAACCGTCCGGTGGCCGTGGGGAAGGCAGGGGGGGCATGAAGCCCCCCCCGAGCCGCTAGGAGCGGCGGCGCTCGGTAGGGGTGCCCAGTAGGGGGCCTCAGTGGGCTTCGCTGCCGATGTGGTGCATGGGGTCGATCAGCTCGCCGCGCAGCAGATGCAGCGGGGCCTTGTGGTACAGGTAGACGTCGTGGACCGGGTCGGTCAGGATCTTGGTCATCCACGCGAAGGCCTGCATCGCGCCCTGTGTCGCCCACAACTGGCCGACGCGGAAGAACAGGCCCACGACGCCGAGGCAGAACCAGGCCATGCCCACGTCTTCCAGATAGCCCCGCAGGCCCACAGCCGGCTCGATCAGGCCGCCCAGCGACGGCGCCAGCCAGAGCACGGCAGGCAGTGCGACCCACACCGCCAGCAGCACGATCTTGCGGCGGATGTTGTAGCCGACCTTGATGGCCTCCTTGTATTCGTCGGTAGCCTGGTTGACCGCGTCGTAGCCGCGCGGTTCGAAGAAGAAATGGCCCGCCTGGCGCGTCGTCATCGACACGCACCAAGCCAGCAGCGCGGCCCAGGCCGGATTGACGAACACCAAGCCATAGGCCACCAGGAAGCTCAGCGCGCTGATCAGGTGCAGGCTTTGGTTGATGCGGCTGTGGTGGTAGTAGCGGTGGTCGTCCCAGCGCTGGGTCTTCAGAGTTTGGAAGAATTCGTTCACGTCCCGTCCTCGTGTGGGTGGAAATCGGGGCGGATGGTGGGCCGCAAGCGTGAAATCGGCGTGACGGTGCGCTTGTCATCTTGCTGTTGCACGGTCGGCTCAGCATGCGCGGCATGAACACCTCAGCTGACGATGACATCCTGGTCAATGACCTGCCGGCGCCGCGCCACTCGCGCCGGCTCGCCGTGGTGACGGAGACCTATCCGCCCGAGGTCAACGGCGTCGCGATGTCCATGGCCCGCGTCGTGGACGGCCTCAACCGCCGCAACCATGACGTGCAGCTGATTCGCCCGCGTCAGCCGGCCAAGATGGCCGTGCAGGCCGGCGCACCCAAGCCCGAGGTGGACGAAGTTCTGACCCAGGGCCTGCCCGTGCCGCTGTACCCCAACCTGCGCATGGGCGTGCCCAGTAAACGGGCCCTCGTGAAACTGTGGTCCCTTCACCGTCCCGACGTCGTGCACATCGCCACCGAGGGGCCACTGGGCTGGTCCGCATTGCAGGCCGCGCAGCACCTGTCGCTGCCGGTCACGTCGGACTACCGCACCAACTTCCATGCCTACGGCAAGCACTACCGCCTGGGGCTGCTGTCCCGGCCCATCATGGGCTACCTGCGCAAGTTCCATAACCGCTGCGGCGCCACCATGGTGCCCACCGAGGCCATGCGCGTGCAACTGGCCGAGCGCGGCTTCGAGCGGCTGAGCGTCGTCGGGCGCGGCGTCGATGCGCAGCGTTTCGATCCGGCACGGCGCAGCGCTGCGATGCGAGAGGGCTGGGGTGCAGGGCCCGACGATCTGGTCATGGGCTATATCGGCCGGCTGGCGCCAGAGAAGAATCTGGGCGTCGTGCTTGCTGCGTATGACGCCGTGAAGGCCATGCAGCCGCGAGCCAGGCTCGTCTTCGTCGGCGATGGCCCCATGCGCGCCGAGCTGGCCGCGCGCGTGCCCGAGGCGGTGTTCGCGGGTTCGCGCAGCGGGGACGACCTGGCGGCCCATTACGCGAGCCTGGACCTGTTCCTGTTCGCCAGTCTGACCGAGACCTTCGGCAATGTGACAACCGAGGCCATGGCCAGCGGTTGCGCGGTCGTGGCCTTCGATAGCGCGGCCGCCGGCGAACTCATCCGCAGCGGCGTGAACGGCTGGCTGGCGGGTGCGGGCCGGGAGACTGATTTCGTGGCGGCAGCGCGCGTGGCCGCTTCGGATGCGGCGGCGCGCCGTGCCGTTGCCGACGCAGCGCGGGCGACGGCGCGGCGGCTGGATTGGGGCGACATCACGGCGCACTTCGAGTCCGTGCTGGAGGGCGCCATTGCGCGGGCCGAGCCGGGGTTCTCTTTGCCGGGGTTGCAGCCGGCGGCTTGAGGTGGGCCGGGCGCCATGCCCAGTGACTTCGACTTCGAGCGCAGGACTGGAAGGCCATCTCGGCGATGCTGGCCTTCCGCGTGCCACTCGAGCCAATGCAGGATCGGCCAAATTCCGATCCGGCTTGTGGCCAGGAAGACGACGCTCGGCAAGGACGGGCTTCGGTAGATCGTCAAGGCAACCGCCATGACGAAGAGGCATCATCACCAGATGCGCCGCCGCATGTCGGATCAGCACTTGCCAGCTGCGCACGACCCGGCATTGAGCTGCGGTTGACGCGAACTGGAGCAGGGCGGCGAACAGGGCAAGGCGGTCCGTCCCCAGGGCGAGGCTGGGTGAGGAAGAGGCCTGCCTTGCGACGATGCGGACCCCGCCTGATCTTCGAGGCAGAGACCTCTGCAAGCCCTTGTGCGTCTTCGGTACTGGCTCTGCGACGCGTGCGACATCATGGTCGCCACGGGCTGATGACGCGCCAGAACCGTGGCGCGATAGGAGGCCTCGCTACAACTGCGAAGGCGTCCTTTCCCGCCGTCTCTTGTCGACCCAGATCAAGGCGGTGATCGCACCTGCCACCAACACGCCCAGTCCGCTCAGCGTTGCCGTGATCGGCACCCCCGCCGCCTCGCACCCTGCGTAGGCCGCCAGCATCGCCAGCACGCTCAGGTTCTCGTTGAAGCCCTGTACTGCGATCGATCTTCCGGCACTCAGGAGCACGGCACCGCGGTGTTGCAGCAGCGCGTTCAGGGGCACCACCATCGCACCGCCGACGGCGCCGACCAAGGCGAGCACAGCAGCAGCCAGGGCGACGTCGCTGACCTGGGCGACGACCGGCATCAGGCAGCCCAGCACGACACCCGCCCACAGGCCATGCCGCGCCTGATGCAGGGCCAGCCAGTGTCCGGCCGCCGCCGCGCCGACGATGACGCCCACGGCCACTGCGGCCTGGAGATAGGCCGCCTGACTCAACGGCAAGGCCAGCGCCACGCCGGCCCAGCGCAGCACGGCGAACTGCAGCGTCGCGCCCACGCCCCAGAACAGGGTCGTCGCCGCCAGCGACAGGCCGCCCTCGCGGTCGAGCCACAGCCTGCGGTTGGCCACGCGGAACTCGCGCAGCAGCGTCATCGGGTCGTGGGCCTCGCTGCGTCGGCGCTGGCCACTGTCCCGGATGCCGGCGTTGAACACGCTGCTCACGGCATAGATCAACAGCAGCGCGGCCAGCGAGCCGGTCAGCTTGTCGGCCGGCAGGGCCAGGCCGTCGCACCAGTCCGCCAGCCCCGAGGCGAGCCACTGCGGGCTGACAAGGGCGCCGCCCAGCACAGCGCCCAGCAGCGCGGCGGACACGACGCTGATCTCGATCCAGCCGTTGGCCTTCACCAGGGCCTCGGGCTCGGCCATTTCGGTGACGAGCCCGTACTTGGCCGGCGCGTAGGCCGCTGCGCCCAGGCCCACGACGGCCAGGGCCGCGACAGGGTGCAAGCCGCAGGCCAGCAGCGCGAGGCCGAGCATCTTCACGATGTTCATCGCTGCCATCACGCGCCCCTTGGCGAAGGCGTCGGCCAGCGGCCCCACCCAAGGGGCCAGCACCACGTAGGCCGCCATGAAGCCGAACTTCAGCAACGGCGCCCACCAGAGTGCGAAGCCCTGTTGGGACAGCAGCGCAATGGCGACGATGAGCAGCGCGTTGTCCGCCAATGCGGAAGTGAACTGAGCGCCGATGACGAGGCCGAAGCCGTGCGGCAGGGCAGGGCGGGGCAGTGGGCAGGTGCTGGGGAAGGTGGAGGACATCTCCGTCGCCAGCTTGTCACGCGGCCGTGAAAAGGCCGTGACTCGGCCGCGAAGTGGTGCTCAGCGCCCGACGGCTTCGAACAGCAGAGCCAGTTGGCTGGCGATCAGCAGCTCCTGTCGCGTCCAGGCCCGCGTGGCGCGGGCATCCACCAGCCACAGTGCGCCAACGAGCCGGGTGCCGTCGTACAGCGGCACTTCGATGCGCGCTTCGGCCGCGCCCGCGAGGCTGGCGAGTTCGGCATGGCAGGGGTGCAACGCCGCGTCGGGCAAGGCCAGCGGCGCGCCATGGCGGGTCAGCAAGTCGAGATAGCGGGGCTGTTGCTCACTGCTCAGGCCGCCCTCGCCAAGCTGCCATCGGATCACGCGATTCAGGCCCAGGATGCGTGCGCTGGCGGCCTTCAGCTCGGCCAGGGCCTCGTGGGGCTGCAGTGCGGCCAAGCGCTGGCGCTGTCCACACAGCTGCAGCAACTGCTCTTCCGGCGTGACCGGGGTGCCGCCCTCCTCGGGCGGCGGCGCGGCCAGCGCGGCCCGGGCCGGCAGGCTCAGGCGCTCGATCTCGGACTGCAGTGCCAGGTGTTGCCAGAGGTGCTCCAGCGCACCCGCCGCGTCACCCTGGGCCTTCAGCAATTCGGCCAGCTGCAGATGGGCCTGGCGGGCCTGGGCTCGGGCCTGGATGCGCTGGGCCAGCGCGAGGCCGTGGCGGGTGGAGCGCACAGCGGCGGCGTTGTCGCCGCGGGCCAGGGCGATCTCCGTCCAGGTGCGGCTCGCTGCCGCCTCCAGCCAGGGATAACCGTGACGAACCGCGATGTCCAGCGCCAGCCGGCAGTCGGCCACGGCCCAGTCCATGCGCTGGCGGGCCAGGGCCGCGCGCGCGAGATGCCAATGCGCCTCGGCCTCGAATACGCGGTGGCCGCCACGTCGCGCTGCCGCCAGCCCATGGCTGAAGTGGCGTTCGGCGGCCGGCAGGTCCCCGGTCTCGAAGCTGCCGACGCCGATGTTCAGCGCCAGCTTGGCGGCCAGGTAGCTGTCGTCGCCCTGGCTGTTGAGCAGGGCGAGATGCTCTCCGGCGTCTCGCATCTGGCGCAGGCCGCGCGCCCAGTCGGCCTGGCCGTAGTGAATCTGGCCCAGGCCGATGCGTGCGGCCACGCCGGTCTGCAGATGGCCGCTGACCTCGGCGAGGTCCAGCGCGCGGGACCACTGCTCGCTGGCGAGCTGGTACTCGCCCTGCTGGTAGGCGATGCGCCCCAGAGCCTCACAGACGCGCGCCGCCTGCACGGGGAAGTGGCCCGCGGCCGCCTGCGCGCCAGCCTGTTCCAGCGCCGGCAGCAACTCCAGCGCACGACCGCGCGGCTCCAGCAAGCCGAAGCGTGCGTAGAGGGCATCCACGCCGGCTGCAACGTCACCGGCTCTGACAGCGTTGGCACTCAGCGTCTCCAGCAAGCCATCGGCGGTGGCCGGGTGGCGGTGGGCAACGCGGGCTATGCGGGCCAGCGTTTCTGCCAGGCCCTCGCTGGCGGCGGGTTGGAGCGTGAACACGATGGCAGATCCGGATGGGGCGGGTTGGTTTCTCACTGGTATTCTTGTCGATTCCGAGAACCCGCCACATCCGAGGATGAGGCAGATCCAGGGTCTGCCAGCGCGGCCATAGACCAGTTTAAAACCAATTGACGATGCCTGTCGTTGGTATTAGAGTGGTATCGACTGATTCCTGTCGACCATG
>NZ_DASWYS010000213.1:0-20384 GCF_036404855.1 Roseateles sp. | reverse complement strand
GCGCGCATCGTCTTTCTCGCCCGAGGCGAGGCCTCCCGCGACAGCTACTTCCAGCGCTTCACGGATGCCTTCCGAAGCCGCCACGCCCGCCTGCTGAGACAGGTGCAGGTGGTGGCCTTGAGCGTGCCTGACGACCCCGAGCTGATGGCCCGCGCCTTGAAGGACGAGGCGCGCAGCCACCCGGCCCTTTTCGTCGTGCAGAACGGCATCCAGGCCCAGGTCGCGCGCAAGGCCGCACCGGCGGTGCCGATGATCTTCTCCAGTCAGGCCAATCCGCTGCAGCTGGGAGTGGCGTCGGGCATGCTCAGTCGCCCCGAGCCCACCACGGGCCTCTGGGTCAACGACGAACTGGACGGCAAGCGGCTGGAGCTGCTGCTGGACGCCTACCCTGCGCTTCGCAACGTCGCGGTGCTGGGCAATGCCGAATGGCTGGACGGATTGAAGGAGCGGCTGGCGCAGATGCAGGCCCTTGCCGCGGAACGGGGGGCTCACCTCATCCTGCTGCAGGCGGAATCGGTCGACGCTGCGCTGGCGCTGGTCGATGCGCCGGGCGCAAGGGACATCCAGGCCTGGTGCCTCCCCCGCACGACACTCAGCCTTGACGGCAGCGTCGGCCGGCGCATCGCCGCCCAGGGCAAACCCGTCATGGCCGCCTATACGCCGGACGTCTATGAGATCGCCAACTTGTCCTACGCCCACGACCGGAGCTTCATCGGCCCGGCCATGGCGGACCTCGCGGCGCGCATCGTGCTGGGTGAGCCGGCGGGATCCATTCCCATCCAGGTGCCGCAGCGCTTTCAGCTGGCGGTGCGCATCGTGCCGGACCCGCGCATGCCGGCGGTCAACCCCGACGTCGTGCGGCGCGCCGACGTGGTCATCCGATGAGCGCGGACGGCAAGGACCGGCTCTCGCCGCTGACCCGGCGGTATGCGACGCGCCTGTGCGGGCTGACGCTGCTGCTTCTGCTGGTGTCGGGCATCGTGGAGATGGGCTTCAGCTACCGCGAGTCCATGGAGCACATCGAGAGACTCCAGACCGTGCAGGCCGACGCTGCGGCCCACGAGGTCAGCGCCTATCTCACGGACATCGAGGGCCGCCTTCGGGACGTGGCCAAGCTGCCCTGGGGCGAGCCAGACTTCGGCCCGGCCGAACGCCTGCAGGAGTTCTACCGGCTGATGCAGGCGGTGCCCGCCATCATCGAGGTGCGCGCGATGGACGACGTCGGCAGGGAGCAGTTGATGGTGTCCCGCAACGCCGCCGTGCGGCGCGGAGCCGGGCGCACGCTCATTGACGCCGAGGCCCTGAAGGCCTCGCCCGAGCAGCCTTTGCTGCGCGGCAGAACCTACTTCCGCGATGGCCACATGCCAACGACGCGGATCGCCGCCTACGACGGTCAGGGCGCCACGCTGGCCACGGTCGACCTCCGACTCCTGGGAGAGATCGTCACGAGGCTGCGGCCCGGCGACGAAGGCCATGCGTACATCGTCGACGACGCGGACACTTTGATCGCGCACTCGCGTGGCACCGAGGTGTTGGGCGGCGTGAACCTGTCGCACCTCGAGTCCATCGCGCGCGCCCGCCGGGCCGCAGACGAGCACATCCGGCTGGCGGGGCTGTCCACCCGCAACCCGCGCGGGCAGGCAGTGATCGTGACCGCCTCGCCCGTCGGCGAAACGGGCTGGCTGGTGTTCGTGGAGCAGCCGCGCAGCGAGGCGCTGTCGCCGGCCCTGGCCACGCTGGTCCGTACGCTGGCGCTGATGGGCATCGGCGGCATCGCCGCGTTGGTGCTGGGCATCGCGTTCGCACGCCGCATGGCCGCGCCGATCGTGTCGCTGCGGGACGCCACGGCGCGCATCGTGGCGGGCCAGCTCGACTCCGCACTGCCAGCCCGTCAGAAGACACACAAGCGCGACGAAGTCGAGGATCTGGCCAGCGACTTCAGCCAGATGACCCAGCGTCTGCGCGAGCTGTACGCCAGCCTGGAAGCTAAGGTGGCCGAACGCACCGCCCAGCTGTCCGAGGCGCGCGACGTGCTGGCGGCGCGGGCCGACGAGATCGCCTCGTTGAACCAGCAGCTGATGAACCAGCTCGACGAGCTCTCGCTGCGCAAGGACGAAGCCGAACGTGCCAACGCCGCCAAGACTCGCTTCCTCGCCGCCGCCAGCCACGACCTGCGCCAGCCCATGCACTCGATCAGCCTGTTGATCGGCGTTCTGCGCACGCGTCTGCTCGACCCCGCCCACATCGACCTCGCCGACAAGGTGCAGTCGGCCGTCACGACCATGGAGAACCTGTTCGGCAACCTGCTCGACATCTCCAAGCTCGATGCCGGGACCGTTCACCCCCACATCGAGGACGTGGACCTGGGCTGGCTGCTGGAGCGCGCAGCCCACACCTGGCTGCCACAAGCACAAGAGAAAGGCCTCAGCCTGCGCGTACGGCCCGGCCGCTGGATCGTGCGAGGTGACGCAACACTGTTGGAGCGCATCGTCGGCAACCTGCTCGCGAACGCGATCCGATACACCCGCAGCGGCGGCGTGCTGGTGGGGTGCCGGCGCCGCGGGGAGCACTGCGAGCTGCAGGTCTGGGACACCGGCCGGGGCATCGCGGAGCAGCACCGCGAGGCCATCTTCGAGGAGTTCTTCCGCATTGAAGCCCCTGGCACCGGGCAGGAGAAGGGACTGGGACTGGGCCTGTCCATCGTGCGGCGCTGCGCGCACATCCTGGGTTACACCATCGCCGTTCAGAGCCGTGAAGGTCGTGGCTCGGTGTTCCAGGTCAGGCTGCCTCTGGCGGCCGGGGCTGCCGTGCCGCACGGCGCCGGAAGCGTGTCGGAAGCGCCGCTGCAGGCGCTGGATGGCAACTTCATCGTCGTCGTGGACGATGAGGCCACCAACCGCGAAGCGGTGCGAGATGCGCTGCTGGCCGCCGGTTGCCACGTGGTGGTGGCCGCGAATGGCGATGACGCGCTGGTGCAGCTCGAAGCCCATCTGCGCACGCCCGACCTCATCTTGACCGACTTCCAGCTCGGCGCGTCCGGCAGCGGCCTGGATGTGATCCGGCGGCTGCGCGCCCACTATGACGAGGTGATCCCGGCGCTGGTCGTCACCGCAAACACGGACGCACGCCTGCTGGCCTTGGCCGCAGCGCTTGGCGCCGGCCTGCTGCACAAGCCCGTCGGGCTTCAGCGCCTGCTGCTCGCACTCAAGGAATCGTTGGACGCCGCCTGAACGGAGGGCGCGTCGTCGAAGCGCAGGCCGAGACGGCCCGCCGCGATGATGGCCTGCGTGCGCGTGGTGACGTTGAGGGCCCGCAGCACGGCCGAGGTGTGGGCCTTGACCGTGCTCAGGGACAGGTCGAGCTGGCGCCCGATCAGTTTGGCCGGTTTGCCTTGCAGCAGCAAGTGCAGCACCTCGGCCTGACGCGGCGTCAGGCCGAGGTCCGCGGGATGGCGCTGCGGCGAGCCGGCCGTCGATCCGGGCGCGGTCCATGCCGGGGCAGACGGCGTCGGCGCGACGGGAAGTGCCACCGCCGGCACGGCGGAAGCGGGGTTGCGCGCCGCGAGAAACACGCTGGGAGGCAGATAGATCCCCTTGGCCAGTATGAGCTGCAACGCGCCGATCATGACGGCCGAGGTGGAGCTCTTCGGGATGAAGCCCATCGCGCCGGCGTCCAGGGCCTCGACCACGGTGTCCTTGTCGTCGGCCGACGACATGACGACCACCGGCATCTCGGGATGGGCTTCGCGGAGGCGTCGCACGCCCTCCAGGCCCGAAGCGCCCGGCAGCCCGAGGTCGATGAGCACCAGATCGGCGGCGCCCCGCGCCTGGATCAGCGCGACGGCCTCCTCGCAACTGCCGGCCTCCCAGGTTTCCAACGGCTGGACGAGAGGCCGCAGGAGCAGGGCGATGCCCTCCCGGAACAAGGTGTGGTCGTCGACGAGGAGGACTCTCATGAGATGCAGGGGGTTCGAGCTGATGTTAGCGAGCAACGGGCGTGCAGCACCGGTGCCGGCATTGGGCTTTTGGATAGGCCGAAGTGGCAAGCCACAGCCACCGCCGCCCCCCGCATGGATGTCGGCGCCCGCCCCGGGTCCTGCCTCAAGTCGGCCCTCCGTACCGGACTTCCGGACGATGCGAGAACTGCGCGAGCCCACCAAACTTCTGAGCAAACGCCCGCTGTCATCGCCATTGCTCAGGGAGAGCCCATCATGCTGACCGCCGACCCAGCCCCTGCCGCGCGCATGCGTCCCCCGCCGGGCGGCACGGCCACCTGCCAGGTGCTGGCTGCGCTGCCCCAGCCCATGCTCGTCACGCGGCCGAACCGCAGACTGCTGTTCCGCAATCGCAGCGCAGACGGATTGCTGCGAGATCGGCGCGTCGAGGTGAGTTCGGAGCATCTGACGCAGATCGGCCAGCTCGACGCCACCCGGCTGGAGCCCCCGCTGCGGCTGGCGCAGTCGGGATCGACCTCCCATGTCGGCCTGTGGTTCAGGCCGCAGATCAGCACCGGCTGGCTGCACACCATGCCGCTGCCCGCCGATCTGGCCGCCAGCGCGGGCTGGCCCGAGGACGCGGTGCTGCTCGTCATCCATCTGGACCAGCCGGCGCTCACCCAGGCCGCCCGCATCGACGCCCTGGCCCGCCACAGCCGGCTGAGCGCCACGGAGCGCCATGTGCTGATGCTGCTGGGTGACGGCATGACCGTCGAATCCGCCGCCACGCACCTGGGCCTGTGCATCAGCACGCTGCGCAGCCATGTGCGCAACCTGCTCGGCAAGACACAGGCGCCGTCGCTGATGCAGCTGCTGCGCTGGACGGGCAGCGCGCAGGCACTGCCCCACTAGCCCGGCCTGCCGGCTTCGCCTAGAGGATGAAGCGGCTCAAGTCCTCATTGGCCGCCAGCGCGGCCAGCTTGGCGTCCACCGCCGCCGCGTCCAGCGCGACGGTCTGGCCCGAGTTGCGTGGCGCATCGAAGCTGATCTCGTCGAGCAGGCGCTCCATGACCGTCGCGAGCCGTCGCGCGCCGATGTTCTCCGTGCGTTCATTGACCTCAAAGGCGATCTGCGCGATGCGGCGGATCGCCTCGGGCCGCAGGTCCAGCGTGACGCCCTCGGTCGCGAGCAGGGCCTGGTACTGCTTGACGAGGCTGGCATGCGTGCTCGTCAGGATGGCCTCGAAGTCAGCGACGGACAGCGAGTCCAGCTCCACGCGGATCGGCAGGCGGCCCTGCAACTCGGGGATGAGGTCGCTGGGCTTGGCAAGGTGGAAAGCACCGCTGGCGATGAAGAGGATGTGATCGGTCTTCACGAGGCCGTACTTGGTGGACACGGTCGTGCCTTCCACCAGCGGCAGCAGGTCGCGCTGGACGCCCTGGCGTGACACCTCGGCGCCGCCGCTTTCCTGCCGCGACGCGACCTTGTCGATCTCGTCGATGAAGACGATGCCCATCTCCTGCGCATTGGCCAGCGCCGTCGCGCGGATCTCCTCCTCGTTGACGAGCTTGGCGGCCTCCTCGTCGACGAGCAGCTTCATCGCCTCGGCGATCTTGAGCTTGCGGGTCTTCTTCTGGTTGCCGCCGAACTGGCTGAACATGCCCTTGAGTTGCTCGGCCATGTCCTCCATGCCGGGCTGGTTGCCGAAGGGCGTCAGCACCTCCAGGCTGGGCTTGGGCGCGAGCAGATCGAGCTCGATGTCCTTGTCGTCCAGCTGGCCCTCACGCAGGCGTTTGCGAAAACTCTGGCGGGTCACGTTGTCGGCTTCAGAGCCTGGCAGCAGCACGTCGAGGACGCGCTCCTCCGCTGCATCCTCGGCACGCGTCTGGCAGCGCCGCATGGCCGCCTCGCGCTCCTGCTTGACGGCCACTTCGATGAGGTCGCGGATGATGGAGTCCACGTCCTTGCCGACGTATCCCACCTCGGTGAACTTGGTCGCCTCGACCTTGATGAAGGGCGCGCCGGCCAGCCGGGCCAGGCGGCGGGCGATCTCGGTCTTGCCCACGCCGGTGGGGCCGATCATCAGGATGTTCTTGGGCGTGATCTCGGCGCGCAGCTTCTCGTCGACCTGCTGGCGACGCCAGCGGTTGCGCATGGCGATGGCGACGGCGCGCTTGGCGGCGTTCTGACCGACGATGTGGCGGTCCAGCTCGGAAACGATCTCCTGGGGGGTCATGCTGCTCATTCCAGGACTTCCAAGGTGTGGTTCTGGTTCGTGTAGATGCAGATCTCGCCGGCGATCTCCAGCGAGCGCTTGACGATGTCCGCTGCACTCAGCTCGGTGTGCGCCAGCAGGGCTTTGGCCGCGGCCTGGGCATAGGGGCCGCCGGAGCCGATGGCGACGATGCCCTGTTCGGGCTCCAGCACGTCGCCATTGCCGGTGATGATGAGCGACGCGCTGCGGTCGGCCACCGCCAACATGGCCTCCAGGCGACGCAGCACGCGGTCGGTGCGCCAGTCGCGCGTCAGCTCGACCGCGGCGCGCACCAGGTGTCCCTGGTGCTTCTCCAGCTTGGCCTCGAAGCGCTCGAACAGCGTGAATGCGTCGGCCGTGGCGCCGGCGAAGCCGGCCAGCACCTGCTCGCGGTAGAGCTTGCGCACCTTGCGCGCGCTGGCCTTGACGACCGTGTTGCCCAGCGTCACCTGGCCGTCGCCGCCGATGGCGACCTGCCAGCCGGTGGGCGTCTGGCGGCGCACCGAGACGATGGTGGTGCCGTGATAGACGGCGGAGGAGGATTCAGAAGACATAGCCGTTCCAGTTGAGGCCCGGCCCGAGTTTCGCAAGGCCGGGTCAGTTGATTCGGACCTTCACCCTGGCATGCTCGTTGATCCCCATCGCGCCGAAGAACAGCGCGACGAGACGGTGGGCATCGGTGAAGACCACCGCTCGGTTCTCGCTGCGGCGTTGCAGCACCCAGTTCAACAGATCGCCTGCGGCCATGAAGTCCAGGCGGATCAGCTTGGTGCAGGAGATGTTGATGAGGCTGGCCTCGCCGACGTCCGCCGACAGGCCGCGCAGGTTGTCCGAGATGTCGCCGTTGAGCTGGCCCATCAACTCGAGCTGGGCCGCGGCACCGGCCGGGTCAGGCAGGCCGGTGTCCAGGAACGTGGACTGAGCCTCGCTCTGCATGGTGCTGGTGGCCGAACTGTTCGTCGACGCCCCTTCGCTGCCGATGCGCACGCGGCACTTGGCGCGCTCCCAGGACGGCGGCGAGACCTCATAGGTCACGCAGTAATCGATGGCGGCCTCGTCGAACTGGTCCGGCCGGTTGGCCAGGCGCAGCGCCTCGAGGCGCAGCATCCATAGCGCGGGGTCGGTGTCGCGTTCGCCGACCGGGGCCAGTTCCTTGAGCTGGTTCAGGAAGCGGTCCCCCGCCATCCAGCGCTGGTCGACCTGCTGCTGGGCCCAGGTGCGGAACAGCTGGCGCATCTGGATGGCCGCCTCGATCTCGACGGCGTCCAGCGCGCCCCAGTCGAAGACCCACGGCATGGGCAGCGTCTCGCAGCGCCTTTGCAGCACGGCCACGTCCTCTGCCGTCAGCAGGGCCGGAGCGGTCCAGCTGACCTGGCTGCCCTTGGCCATGGGCGAGCGGCCGGACTGGCGCGCCGATTCGGCCACCAGCTTGGGCATGGAGAACCACTGCGGTGCCGACAGCCCGAACTGCTGCGCGTACTCGACGGCAAGCGCCTCGAACTTGCCCTGGGCGCCGGTGGCGCGGTAGTGGTCGAACAGCACCAGCCAAGTCTCGCCGTGCAGATTGCGGCTGCCGCCGGGCCGCACGAGCTCGGTGAGCGCGCGTTCGCTGGTCTCGTAGTCGGCGTTGGCGAAGGCGATCACAGCCTCGTCCAGTTCCGGGTCGTGCACGACTTCCTGCACCTCGACGTCGGGCGTGGACTCGGCCAGCGTGAAGGACAAGGGCATGTCCAGCGGCGGCAGCTCGGGCAGGCGGCTGGGCGGCGAGTCGGACAGCGGCGGGATCGCCGCACCCATGGTCACGGCCGCGGGCGGCGTGGGCGCCTGCAGGCGCTCGACCTCGCGCGGTGTGGCGAACTCGCTCACGCGGCCGTTGGCCGAGTCGCTGGCAGGTGGCGTCGTGACGGTGGAGGAGAAGGCGACTGGCCGCGTGCTGGTCTCGAAGAAACCGGGCTGCTGCTTGGGTACGGCCTGCGTCGTCGCAAAGCTCTCTCCCACCATCTGCTGCTCGATCTCGTCGATCTTCGCCTTCACGCCGAGGTCCAGCTTGGAGCTCGCCTCGCTGATGCGCTCGTCGTCCCCCATCCTGGAAGGCGACGAGGCCAGGGCGGCCAGTTGCTCAGGCGTCAGGCCCTCGCGGCGGATGCGGCGCAGCATGTCGAGCTCGCGCTTTCGCACGAAGTCGTTGCGGCGCTTGCGCTCCACCATCGCGCGCAGCTCCGCCTTGGCGAGGTCGCCCTCGGGATCATCCTGGCGCGAATTGATCTCGGCCCAGTCCGTCGTGGGGTTGGCCACGAAGCGCGCGACCTTGCGGAAGAAGCTGTCGCCTTCCTTGGGGTCTGCAGGCTTGGAGTCGGACATGGGACGGCGGGAACTCAGTCCCCGAACATCTTCTGCTTGAGCTCGCGGCGCTGCTGCGCCTCGAGCGACAGCGTCGCGGTCGGACGGGCGATCAGGCGGCCGAGGCCGATGGGCTCGCCGGTCTCGTCGCAATAGCCGTATTCGCCGCTGTCCAGGCGGGCGATGGACTGCACGATCTTCTTCAGCAGCTTGCGCTCGCGATCACGGGTGCGCAGCTCCAGGGCGTGCTCTTCCTCGATGGTCGCGCGGTCGGCCGGGTCGGGGACGATGGTGGTGTCCTCGCGCAGATGCTCGGTGGTCTCGCCGGCGTTGGACAGCACCTCGCTCTTCAGGCCTTCCAGCTTGGTGCGGAAGAACTCGATCTGCTTGGCGTTCATGTACTCCGAGTCCGGCATGGCCAGGACTTCGTTGTCGCTCAGCTCGGCGCCGGACTTGCTCTTCCAGGCGTTGGCGAGCTTGGGGTCGCCCTTGGCCGCCACGCGCGGCGTTTCATCCGCCTGGTTCGCGCCGCGCGCAGGTGGTTTCGGCGGAGCGAATCTGTCGGCGAAGCGGTTCGCAGGCGCGGGCGCCTCCAACGTCGCGACGTCGGCGCCGGCATCGGTCTTCTTCACACCCTTGGTGGATGCGGCGGCGGTTTTAGAGGCCGGGGTCTTGCTCACTGTCTTCTCCTCGCTCAGGGCGTACATCGGCGCGGTGTCAGACCTTGATCTCACTGCCTTCCAGCCGGCGGCCCAATTTTGAGCGCGGCGGATTGTAGCCATGAGGATTCTTGCGTCCGTGCATCCCAAAAAGTTGGCCGCTGAGGGCCAGAAACATCACGCCAGGCAACCTTCCAAACCTTGCATCAGTATGTCCTTCGGCAAGTCGATGCCGATGAACACCATCTTGCTCTGCTTTTTCTCTCCCGGCATCCATTTCGGGCCGAGATCGGAGCCCATCATCTGGTGCACACCTTGGAAAATGACCTTCTTGTCCGTGCCTTTCATGTGTAGGACACCCTTGTATCTCAGCATCTTGGGGCCATAGACCTGCACGATAGCGCCCAGGAAGTCTTCCAGCTTGGCCGGGTTGAAAGCCTTGTCGGAGCGAAAGACGAAGCTTTTCACGTCATCGTCGTGACGGTGATGGTGCGGATGGTCGCAATGCTCGCCATGCTCATGGTCGTGATCATGGTGATGGTGGTGGTGATCGTGGTCGTCCGCCTTCAGGAAGTCGGGATCGATCTCCAGCTTGGCGTTCAGGTTGAAGCCCCGCAGGTCGAACACCTTGGACAGGGCGACCTCGCCGAAATGCGCCGTCTGGATGGGCGCGCGCGGATTCATGTGCTTGATGCGATGCACCAGGGCGTCGACGGCCGCCGGCTCGACGAGGTCACTCTTGCTGATGAAGATCTGATCGGCGAAGCCGACCTGCATGCGCGCTTCCTGGCGGGTGTCGAGCTGCGCCTCGGCATGCTTGGCGTCCACCAGCGTGAGGATGGAGTCCAGCAGATAGCTCTCGGCGATCTCGTCGTCCATGAAGAAGGTCTGGGCCACAGGGCCGGGGTCGGCCAGGCCGGTCGTCTCGATGACGACACGCTCGAAGTCCAGCTCGCCCTTGCGCCGCTTGGCGGCCAGGTCAGACAGCGTCGTGCGCAGATCCTCGCGGATGGTGCAGCAGACGCAGCCGTTGCTCATCTGGATGATCTGCTCGTTGGTGTCCGACACCAGGATGTCGGTGTCAATGTTCTCCTCGCCGAACTCGTTCTCGATGACGGCGATCTTCTGGCCGTGCGCCTCGGTCAGCACGCGCTTGAGCAGCGTGGTCTTGCCGGAGCCGAGGAAGCCCGTGAGGATGGTGGCGGGGATGAGGCCTTGGGGCATGGACATGATGGGGACCGTTTTTCGTCGAAGGCGGCAAATATGGGGGCAGAACACCCCGGCACAAGGTCTTGTCAAACCAATCGGCTATTCTGTCTCTTCCGCAATACCCTGACAGCTCCCCTTGAGCGAACCTCATTCAGGCCGGCCCCCAGTTCGCGGGGCCGCCAAACCACCGCCCGAGGCGCGCAGCCTGCTGGAGCGCATGCTGGAGTTCCTGCACCCCGGCCCCGACTCCAAGACCGAACTCATCGAAACCCTGGCCGATGCCGAGCAGCGCGAGCTGATCGAGCCCGAGTCGCGCCAGATGCTGGAAGGCGTGTTGCGCATGGCCGAGCTGTCGGCCGGGGACGCCATGGTGGCCGTGCCGCGCATGGACCTGCTGGACATCGATGCGCCTTACGACGAGTTGCTGGGCATCGTCATCGACAGCGGCCACTCGCGCTTCCCGGTCTTCGAGGGCCGGCGCGACAACATCATCGGCATCCTGCTGGCCAAGGACCTGCTGAAGATGCAGCGCTCCCCCGAGCTCAACATCCGCGCGTTGCTTCGGCCCACCGTCTTCGTGCCCGAAAGCAAAGGCCTGAACGAGCTGCTGCGCGACTTCCGTTCCAACCGCAACCACCTTGCCATCGTCATTGACGAATTCGGCAACACGGCCGGTCTCATCACCATCGAGGACGTGCTCGAGGAAATCGTCGGCGAGATCGAGGACGAGTTCGACGAGCAGAGCTCCGACACCGGCATCTACACGCTGGCAGACGGCAGCCAGCGCGTGGCCGGGGATGCCACCATCGCGGCCGTCAACGGCGCCTTCAACCTGGCGCTGCCGGACAACGATTTCGACACCATCGGCGGCCTGGTCGCCCACGAGCATGGCCGCGTGCCGCGCCGGGGCGAGGCCGTCGACGTGGCCGGCCTGCGCTTCACGGTGATGCTGACCCGAGGTGGCGCCGTGCGCTGGTTCAAGGTCACGCGCGCGCCCGAAGAAGAGACCGAGGCGTGACGGCCGTCCCGGCCCGGACGGCCGCCGCTGCCGCGCTGGCGGCCGGCCTGGTGCAGACCGCCTCCTTTGCGCCCACCGAAGCCTGGTGGGCACAGATCGCCGCGCTGGCGCTGCTGTTCGCCGTCGTGGCCCGCGCCACGCCCAGGATGGCAGCCGTCTGCGGCGCCCTCTTCGGCTGGAGCTGGCTGGCGTCCGGCCTGTGGTGGCTCTACATCAGCATGCACCAGTTCGGCGGCATCCCCTCGGTGGCCGCCGCGCTGGCCGTCGGCCTGCTCGCCGCCTTCCTGTGCGGCTACTACGCGCTGGCCCTGGGCCTCACGGCGCGCTGGATCGCGCCCGGCCGCACGCGGCTGCTTGCCTTCGTGCCGGCCTGGCTGCTGGCCGAACTGGCACGGGCGACCTGGTTCAGCGGCTTCCCGTGGATCGCTTCCGGCTACGCACACACGGTCGGCCCGCTGGCCGGCTGGGCACCATGGATCGGCGTCTACGGCATCACGGCGCTGGGCGCGCTGATGGCGGCCGGCCTCGTGCTGCTGCGCGACAAGGCCTGGAAGGTCGCTGCACCGGCTCTGCTGCTGCCGCTGGCTGGTGCGCTGCTGCCACAGGACTTCACGACGTCAACCGGCCACCTGGCGGTGTCGCTGGTGCAACCCAGCATCCCGCAGGACCAGAAATTCGACGCCGCCCGCTTCGCCGCCAACCTGGACACCCTGGCCCGCCTCGTCGAGGCGTCCAAGGGCCGTGTCGTCATCACGCCCGAATCCGTCGTGCCGCTGCCGCTGGCCGAGCTGGACCGCGCGACGCTCGAACGCCTGGCCCGCCCGGAGCGCCCCGTGCTGCTGGGGACATTCCTGGGCAACATGGACGAGGGCTTCGTGAACTCGGTCGTCGCGCTCGGCGCCGACTACCACTACGGAAAGCACCATCTGCTGCCCTTCGGCGAATTCATCCCGCCGGGCTTCGGCTGGTTCGTGCGCTCGATGAACATCCCGCTGGACGACCAGGCCCGCGGCGACCACCAGCGCTCCTGGAGCCTTGCCGGCCAGCGGCTGCGGCCGCTGATCTGCTACGAGGATCTGTTCGGCGAAGACTTCGTGCAAAGCGCCGTCGGACCGCAGGCCGCGACCGTCTTCGTCAACGTCAGCAACCTGGCCTGGTTCGGCACCCTCATGGTCCAGGACCAGCACCTGCAGTTCTCGCAGATGCGGGCCCTCGAATTCCAGCGCCCGGTCGTGCGCTCGACCAACACGGGCGCGACCGCCGCCATCGACCACCGGGGCCACGTCACGGCCCGCCTGCCCGCCTCGGAGCGCGGCGTGCTGGAGGCCGCCGTCGACGGCCGCAGCGGCAGCACGCCCTATGCCCGCTGGCTCGCGACGCTGGGCCTGTGGCCGCTCTGGGCAATCGCGCTGCTGGCCCTGATCGGACTGAGGAAGACGGCCCAATAGAATCGGCCACCCCCTTTCAGTCCCATCTCATGCTGACCTTCCAGCAAATCATCCTGACCCTGCAGGACTACTGGTCCAAGCAGGGCTGCGCGCTCCTCCAGCCCTACGACATGGAAGTCGGTGCCGGCACGAGCCACACCGCCACCTTCCTGCGCGCCCTCGGCCCCGAGCCCTGGAAGGCCGCCTACGTGCAGCCCAGCCGCCGCCCCAAGGACGGCCGCTATGGCGACAACCCGAATCGCTTGCAGCACTACTACCAGTACCAGGTGGTGCTCAAGCCCGCGCCGGCCAACATCCTGGAGCTGTATCTCGGCTCGTTGGAGGCGCTGGGCTTCGACCTCAAGAAGAACGACGTGCGCTTCGTCGAGGACGACTGGGAGAACCCGACGCTGGGCTGCTGGGGCCTGGGTTGGGAGGTCTGGCTGAACGGCATGGAAGTCACGCAGTTCACCTACTTCCAGCAGGTCGGCGGCATCGACTGCAAGCCGATCACCGGCGAGATCACCTACGGCCTGGAGCGCCTGGCCATGTATCTGCAGGGCAAGGAATCCGTCTACGACCTGGTGTTCACGGACGGGCTGACCTATGGCGACGTGTTCCACCAGAACGAGGTCGAGCAGTCGACCTACAACTTCGAGCACAGCGACGTGGAATTCCTGCTGGGCGCCTTTGCCGCGCATGAGGTGCAGAGCAAGAAGCTGATGGAGCACCAGCTCGCGCTGCCCGCCTACGAGCAACTGCTGAAGGCTGGCCACACCTTCAACCTGCTGGACGCCCGCGGCGCCATCTCCGTGACCGAACGTGCCGCCTACATCGGCCGCATCCGCAACCTGGCCCGCGCCGTCGCGCAGAGCTACGTCGACAGCCGCGCGCGCCTCGGATTCCCGATGGCGCCCAAGGCCTGGGCCGACGAGGTCGTCGCCCAGATCGAACTGAAGAACAAGAAGGCGGCCGCGTGATGACGAACCTGCTCGTTGAACTGTTTGTCGAAGAGCTGCCGCCCAAGGCGCTGAAAAAACTGGGCGAGTCCTTCGCTGGCGTGCTGGCCGACAGCCTCAAGGCCCAGGGCCTCGCGGCCGCAGATGCAGCCGTCACCTCGTTCGCGTCGCCGCGCCGCCTGGGCGTGCATGTCGCCGGCGTCGCGGCCAAGGCCGCCGACAAGGCGGTGCAGCAGAAGCTGATGCCCGTCGCCGTCGCCCTGACGGCCGATGGCCAGGCCACGCCCGCGCTGCTGAAGAAGCTGGCAGCGGTCGGCGCCGGCCCCGAGGTGGTCCCGCAGCTGAAGCGCCTGCCCGACGGCAAGGCCGACGCGTTGTTCTGGGACAGCGTGCAGCCCGGCGCCACCCTGGCGCAAGGCCTGCAGAGGGCCCTGGACGAGGCGTTGGCCCGGCTCCCCATTCCCAAGGTCATGACCTACCAGCTCGCCGATGGCTGGACCGACGTGAAGTTCGTGCGGCCCGCACACGGCCTGATCGCGCTGCATGGCCGCGAAGTCGTGCCGGTCCAGGCCCTGGGCCTGACATCCGGCCGGACGACGCAAGGCCACCGCTTCGAGGCGTCCCAGCCCACCGTCAGCGTCGAATCCGCCGACAGCTACGCGACGCAGCTGTACGAGCAGGGCGCCGTCATCGCCGGCTTCGTCGAGCGCCGCGCCGAGATCTCTCGCCAGCTCAAGGGCGCCGCTGATGCGCTCAGCCTGACGCCCATCGACGATGAGGCGCTGCTGGACGAAGTGACTGCGCTGGTCGAGCGCCCCAACGTGCTGACCTGCGCGTTCGAGCCCGAGTTCCTGGCAGTGCCCCAGGAGTGCCTCATCCTGACGATGAAGGCCAACCAGAAGTACTTCCCGCTGCTGGATGCCGCCGGCAAGCTGACGCGCCACTTCCTGGTCGTCAGCAACATCGCGCCTGCCGATGCGACTGCGGTGACCGGCGGCAACGAGCGCGTCGTGCGCCCGCGCCTGGCCGACGCCAAGTTCTTCTTCGATCAGGACCGCAAGAAGAAGCTGGAAGACCGTCTTCCCGGACTGGCCAAAGTCGTCTACCACGGCAAGCTGGGCTCTCAGGGCGAGCGCGCCGAGCGCGTCACCGCGATCGCGCACGCCATCGTCAACCAGCTCAGCATGGCGACGTTGCCGTACACCGTCGAGGCCGATGACGAGTTCAAGGTGCTGGACAGCAAGGTCAAGCAGGCCGCCACGCTGGCCAAGTGCGACCTGCTGACCGACATGGTCGGCGAGTTTCCCGAGCTGCAAGGCATCATGGGCGGCTATTACGCCCGTCACGAGGGCCTTCGCGACGGCGTCGCCATCGCCATCGAGGACCACTACAAGCCGCGCTTCGCCGGCGATGCGCTGCCGCGCAACCACACCGGCACCGTCGTGGCCCTTGCCGACAAGCTGGAGACCCTGGTGGGCCTGTTCGGCATCGGCCAGCTGCCCACCGGCGACAAGGACCCGTTCGCGTTGCGCCGCCATGCGCTGGGCGTCATTCGCATCCTGGTCGAGAAGAACCTGCCGCTCGACCTGCCGGCGCTGATCGATGCGGCCGTGCCGCCGTTCGGCGAACTGATCGAGAACCCGCGGGAGGCGCTGCTCTCCTTCTTCGCCGACCGCCTGGCCGTGTCGCTGCGCGACCAGGGCTACAGCGCCCAGGAAGTCGACGCCGTGCTGGCGCTGCAACCCGCCCGCCTGGGCGACGTGCCCAAGCGCCTGGAGGCCGTGCGCGCCTTTGCCGCACTGGCCGAGGCGGCCTCGCTGGCCGCGGCCAACAAGCGCGTCGGCAACATCCTGAAGAAGGTTGAGGGCGAGTTGCCCACCGAGGTCAAGCCCGAGCTGCTGCAAGAAGCCGCCGAGCAGGCGCTTGCGAAGGCCATTGAAGACGCGCAGCCGCAGGCCGACACGCTGTTCGAGCAGCATGACTACACTGGATCGCTGAAGGCCCTGGCCGCGCTGAAAGGGCCGGTCGACGCCTTCTTCGACGACGTGATGGTCAATGCCGAGGATCCCGCCCTGCGTGCCAACCGCCTCGCGCTGCTGGGTCGGCTGCACGGCGCCATGAACCGGGTCGCAGACCTGTCGCGCCTTGCCTAAGCCTGCGATGCGCGCCGACCACGCCCACGGCATGAAGCTCGTCATCCTTGGCCGCGACGGCACGATCAACCGCTACCGCGACGACCACGTCAAGGCCCCCGAGGAGCTCGACCCCCTGCCCGGCGCGCTGGAGGCGGTGGCCCGCCTGAACCACAGCGGCTGGCACACCGTGCTGGCCACCAACCAGGCCGGCATCGGCCGCGGCCTGCTGGACATGGCCTCGCTGAACGCCGTGCACCTGCGCCTGAACCAGTTGCTCGCCGAGAAGGGCGGTCGCCTGGACGCGGCCTTCTTCTGCCCCCACACGCCCGAAGAAGGCTGTGACTGCCGCAAGCCGCTGCCGGGACTCATCCAGCAGATCGGCCAGCGCTTCGACGTCGAGCTGCCCGACGTGCACATGGTCGGCGCCTCGCTGACCGATCTGCTGACGGCGCAGAACGCAGGCTGCATTCCTCACTTGGTGTTGACCGGCCCCTTCGGCAGCCTGAGCCCCGAGGAACTCGCCAAGCTGCTCGTGCAGGTGCCCCGGGCCCGCGTGCACGACGACCTGATGAGCTTTGCCGAGACCATCATCCAGGAAGAACGCCGCCGTCTCGCCGAGCAGCGCGGCCAGGCCCTGACCCCCGATACCCAGGCCGGAGACCTGAACTGATGTCCACCGTGCTGAGCGCCATCCGCTCGCTGATCTTCGTCATCGTCCTCATCGTGACGGTCATTCCCTGGGCCCTGGGCGTGCTGTTGCTGTCCATCTTCCGCCGCGGCGACCCGGTCTACTGGGCCTGCGCCGGCTGGCTGAAGGTCGCCATCTGGAGCGCCCGTTTCATCTGCGGCGTGCGCTGGCGCATCCATGGCATGGACAACCTCCCGCCGGCCGAGGACCGCCGTGCCGGCGTCGTGCTGCTGTCCAAGCACCAGAGCACTTGGGAGACCTTCGCCTACCCGGCCCTGCTCAGTCACCCGCTGGCCTATGTGTTCAAGCGCGAACTGCTCTACGTGCCCTTCTTCGGCTGGGCCATGGCGCGCATGGACATGATCCACATCGACCGCGGGCGTCGCACCGAGGCGTGGAACAAGGTGCTGACGCAAGGCAAGCGCCTGGGCGGCCAGGGAAACTGGGTCATCATGTTCCCCGAGGGCACGCGCATCCCGCGCGGTCAGGCCGGCGACTACAAGACCGGCGGCACCCGACTGGCCATCGAAGCCGGCCTGCCCGTCGTGCCCATCGCCGCGACAGCCGCGCGCTGCTGGCCCCGCAAGAGCTTCCTGCTGAGGCCCGGCGTCGTCGACATCTCCATCGGCCGGCAGATCCGCCCCGAGGGCCGCCAACCGGCCGAGCTGATGGAGGAGGTGAAGGACTGGATCGAGAGCGAGATGCGCCGCCTCGATCCGGAGGCCTACCAGAACCCTCAGCCCGCCGGCGTCGCCGGCACTGCCAACCAGCACTGAGCCCCATGCCTGCCAAGCGTCCGGCCCCACTCCTGCAGGACAGCCAGCTGTCGCTGTTCGACGTGGCACCGGAGATCACGCCCGCGGAGCCCGGCGCGCCGCGCTCGCGGCGCGAGCTGTGGTTGGGCCAGCACCGCATCGGCTACGAGCTCAAGCGGGCGCGTCGGCGCAGCATCGGCTTCGTCGTCGGCCCTCAGGGCCTGCGCGTGAGTGCGCCGCGCTGGGTGCCCATCAACGAGATCGAGCGCGCCCTGCACCACAAGGGCGAGTGGATCCTGCGCAAGCTCGTCGAGCAGCGCGAGCGCCAGCATCGCATCCAGGCCTCGCGCATCGAGTGGCTGGATGGCGGCAGCCTTCCCTATCTGGGCGCGCCGCTGACGCTGGTGCTGGCCGCCGCCGAACGCGAGGTGGTGTGGGACGCGGCCACGCGCCAGTTGCGCCTGCCGCTGCCCCCGGGCGCGTCGGCCGAGCAGATCCGCGACCTGAGCCAGTCCTGGCTGCAGGCGCGTGCGCGCGAGGACTTTCTGCCGCGCTGCCACCGTTTCGCCGGACTGCTAGGCGTGACGATGAAGACCCTGCGTCTGTCGTCGGCCCAGACCCGCTGGGGCAGCGCCAGCGCCGACGGCTCCATCCGGCTGAACTGGCGACTCATCCACTTCGCGCCGGCCATCATCGATTACGTCGTCGCCCATGAGCTGGCTCACCTGCGCGAGATGAACCACAGCCCGGCCTTCTGGGACACGGTGCGCTCGGTGCTGCCCGACTTCGAGCGCTCGCGAGAAGCGCTGCGCGAGGAATCCATCGTCGTGCAGTGAGCCGCGGCCGCGCGTCGCGCCACGGCCTGCTTGTGAATATTCCCGCAGCGCTGTCACCCCGGAGCCTTCACATTCAGCAACACTCCGGGCGACGCTGTCACCACAGGTACCAAGGGCCGGCCCTGCCGGAACGAGCCAGAGGGAGAAGAAGGTACCGGGCAGAAACGCCGCCACCGGATTTGCCGGGGCGGCGTTTCACTTTGTGCCGCGCGGTCAGGCCGGCGAGAAGCGGTAGACACCGTCGGCGCCCAGCTCGCGCCTGAGATCGCCTTGCAGCCACAGCGCGTTCAGATGCGCGATCGCCTCGCCCATGGCAAAGGTGGTCTGGTGCAGGTCCAGCTTGCGCTTGAACAGCACGGACAGCAGGCCCGCCGCATGTGTGGGCGCGGCGGCGCAGGCGGCCACCACTTCGGCCAGGCGCTCGTCGTGGTGCTCGCGCAGCTGGTCGATGCGCTGGTGCAGGCCGGTGAAGGGCTTGCCGTGCGAGGGCAGCACCAGCGTGTCGGCCGGCAGCGCCAGATAGCGGGCCAGCGAGTTCAGGTACAGCGTCAGCGGATCGGCCTCAGGCTCGACGTCGACCACCGACACGTTCGTCGAGATGCGCGGCAGCACCATGTCGCCGCTGATCAGCAGTGGCGCGCCCTGCGCGTCGCCGCAGAACAGGCTGATGTGCTCGGGCGCATGGCCGTAGCCGGCGATGCAGTGCCAGAGGTGCCCGCCGATCTCGATCTCAGTGCCGTCCATCAGCCGCCGGAAGCTGGCCGGCACCACGGGGACCATCTTGGGGTAGTAGTCGGCGCGGGCGCGGATCTTGTCAAGCGCCTCCGGATCGGTCAGCCCGTGGCTGCCGAAAAAGGCCGCGGCCGACGCGCCCCCCATGCCCACCGTCGAGCTGCTGGCCAGGCGCGCGAGGTTGAAGTCGGTCGCGCTCATCCAGAGCCGGCAGCCCCATTTCTCGGTCAGCCAATGGGCCAGCCCAAGATGATCGGGGTGGAAATGCGTCGCGATGACGCGCAGCACCGGCAGGCCGTCCAGGCGCTCCGCGAATACCTTCTCCCAGTTCGCCCGCGTGTCGTCGCTGGCGATGCCGCAGTCGACGATGGTCCAGCCCTCGCGGCCGTCCTGACGGTCTCGCAGCAGCCAGAGATTGATGTGGTCCAGCGCAAAAGGCAGGCCCATGCGCACCCAGCGCACGCCGGGCGCGAGGTCCAGGGCCTCGCCGGGCTGGGGCAGGGTTTCGCCCAGGGGATAGTGAAGTTCGGATTCGCGTGCGTTGGCCATGAGCGACTTAGACTGACGTTTACGTCAATCGAGTGTAGCCATGCCTCCCCGCCGCCCTGTCACCGCCGCGACCGAACCCCCACAGCCCACCTACACGATCACCGAACTCGCCGCCGAGTTCGATATCACGCCCCGTGCCATCCGCTTCTATGAGGACATGGGCCTGCTCGAACCCGGCCGCAAGGGCCGCAACCGCGTCTACACACCGCGCGACCGCACGCGGCTCAAGCTGACCCTGCGCGGCAAGCGCCTGGGGCTGGCGCTGCAGGAGATCAAGCAGCTCGTCGACATGTACGACAGCCAGGCCAGCGCAGCACCGCAGCTGCGTGCCTTCCTGGCCATCCTGGCCCAGCATCGCGACCAGCTCGAGCAGCAGCGCCACGACATCGAGGTCACGCTGGCCGAGATCCAGCAGCACGAGCGGCGCTGCCGGGCCTTGCTGGCCGCCTGAACGTGACGGTTTACGTGACGGTTTGCCGGGAGTGCCCTAATTTCTGTTTCGAGCGGGGCAAACCCCGCTGACGCCCGCCCCAGGCCTGACTAGAGTCCGCCGCTCGACCGGGTGCCCCCGCCCCGGCTCGGACTGTCTTTGTGGAGCTGTCATGACGCCTGGCCCGCGGCCCGCCCTGGTACTCGCCCTGCCCGCCATTGCGGGCGCCCTGCTGATGCTGGCCGAGCCCGCCGGCGCCCAACAAGAAGCCCCCAAGACCGACGGCATGGAGCGCGCGCAGAAGGCCGCCGACGCGGTCTTCCACTGGATCAAGCTGCACGCCGACAAGCCCGCCCCCCGGTCGCAACCGGCCCCCGCGCCGGCCCCCGCGCCCAAGAAGCCCGCGCCCGTGGCCGCCGCGCCGAGGCCGGCGCCCGCCCCGGTCCCCGCCGCCTCGTC
>NZ_DASWYS010000212.1:0-7582 GCF_036404855.1 Roseateles sp. | reverse complement strand
TTCCACATTTACGCCGGCTGGCTGGTCGGCATCAGCTGGAAGCGCTTCGTGCTGCTGTCGCTGGCGCTGCTGATCGGCGTCAACGTGCTGAAGAACCTGCCCCCTTTCACCTGGCGCGTCAGCGAGCAGGTCGAGCAGCCTGACCGCAGCGCCGCGCGCCGTCAGGCCAAGCTGGAGGTCGAGGCCAAGAAGGCGGCCGACCTAGCCCGCAAGGCCGCCGAGAAGGCAGCCGAGAAGGCCGCGGCGAAGGGCGGCAGCGACAAGGGCCTGCACTACGAGGTCAAGATCGACGAGCGTGGCCTGCGCATCCAGCCCGTGCGGCCCGCCTCTTCCGGCGCCAGTGCCGCCAGTGCCGCCGAGGGCGAGGAGGGCGAAGTCCAGGCCGACGCCAGCCCTGGCATCTCCATCGAGTTTCCCAAGAGCGCCCGTCCCGAGGACGTCCGTGCCGCGGTCGAGCAGGCCAAGGAGCAGCTCAGTCAGCTCAAGCAGGAGGCCGAGGAGGTCAAGCAGGCGCAGCAAGCCGCCGCAGACGCCCAGGTCGCCCTGCAGGAGGCTGTCGACGAGGCCCGCGATGCCCAGGGCCGCAGGCGTGTCACCGTCGTGTATGCCGGCGACTCTCTGGTCGACCTGGCCATCCTGTGGATCCTGGCCTCGGCCGTGATCAAGGCCATGTACAAGGGCCGTATCCAGGCCGAGGTCAAGGCCGCCCAGGCTGCCGAGAACGCGGAGAGTGAGGCCCTCAAGCGCCAGGTCGTCGAGGCCCGCATGGCTGCCATGCAGGCCCAGGTCGAGCCGCACTTCCTGTTCAATACGCTGGCCAGCATCGACCACCTGATCGAGGTCGACCCGCCGCGCGCCAGCCAGATGCAGAAGAACCTCATCGCCCTGCTGCGCGCTTCCATGCCCACCATGCGCGAAGCCAATGCCAACGGCGCCGTGCGCGATCTGGGCCGAGAGCTGGCCGTCATCCGGCCCTACCTCGAGATCCTGAAGATGCGCATGGAAGAGCGGCTGCAGACCGAGATCGACGTGCCCGAGGGCCTGATGTCCGCCGAATTCCCGCCCATGATGATTCAAGGCCTGGTCGAGAACGCCATCAAGCATGGCCTGGAGCCCAAGGCCGAGGGCGGCACGCTCAAGGTCAAGGCCGAGATCGTGCACGGCAAGCTGGCCGTCACGGTGGCCGATACCGGCCTGGGCTTCGGCCGCGCAGCCACCTCCGGCACCGGCGTGGGCCTGGCCAACATCCGCGAGCGCCTGCAGCTGCTGCACGGCAGCAAGGCCAGCGTCACCGTCACCGAGAACCATCCCAGTGGCACGGTCGTCACGATCACCGTGCCTTACCGCAGCCGCAACGAAGAAGGAGTCGCAGCATGAAGACCCTGTTCAAGATCCTGTTCATTGGCACCGCGCTGATGGTCCTGATGGCGATGTTCGGCGGCTTCGCGCTGCTGCATCACCATGGTGGCCCGGACATGCACATCGTGCTGGACGACGGCGAGTTCTTCTTCGGCGGTGGCGGCATCGGGGACTGGCTGGGTGCCAGCATCGGTCTGTTCGTCGCCGGCGTCGTCTGCGTCATCGTGCTGCCCCTGGTGCTGCTGCTGGGCGTGGCGCTGCCGCTGCTCATCGTCGGCGGTGTCCTGGCCCTGGTCGTCGCCAGCCTGCTGGGCGTTGGCGCCGTGCTCGGTTCGCCGCTGATCCTGCTGGGCCTGCTGCTCTTCGTCGTGCTGCGCAACCGCAGCCGCGCCAACGCCGCCAAATCGGCGTCGGTCTGATCTAGCATCCGCGGCCATGAGCACAGCACCCATACGCGCCGTTCTGGCCGACGACGAACGCCTGATGCGCGAGCAACTGCGCAGCCGCCTGACTGAGGTCTGGCCTGAGTTGGACATCGTGGCCGAGGCCAAGAACGGCCTGGAGGCCGTTGAATTGACCAAGGAGCACAAGCCCGACCTGGTCTTCCTCGACATCCGCATGCCGGGCCTGACGGGCGTGGACGCCGCCCGCCAGATCGCCCAGTTGCCCGAGGACGACGACTGGCTGGTGCCCGAGATCGTCTTCATCACCGCCTACGACCAGTACGCTGTCGAGGCCTTCGAGCAGGGCGTGGCCGACTACGTGCTCAAGCCCGCCGAGCGCGAGCGGCTGCAGTTGACGGTGGCGCGCATCAAGAAGCGCCTGGCCCAGCGCGAAGGCAGCGAGGCGGTCGAGACCTCATCGGCGCCGCTGCAGCAGCTGCTGCACAAGCTGTCCGCCCAGGTCAGCGGCGGCGGTGGCAAACCCAACTACCTGCAGTGGATCCAGGCTACGGTCGGTCAGGCCATCCAGATGATCCCGGTCGAGGACGTGCTCTTCTTCATCAGCGACGAGAAGTACACGCGCGTGCAGACCGCCAAGGTCGAGGCACTGATCCGCAAGCCCATCAAGGAGCTGGTGGATGAGCTGGACCCGCAGCTCTTCTGGCAAATCCACCGCTCCACGCTGGTCAACGCGCACGCCATCGACGGCATCACGCGCGACTTCCGCGGCCGCCAGCTGGTGGGCGTGAAGGGCCTGGGCGAGAAGCTGGAAGTCAGCCGCAGCTACACCCACCTCTTCAAGGGGATGTAGGCCACTCGGCCGCCAGTGCGGCGATCAGGCCCCACAGCCGCTGGGCAGCCGGTGCCAGTGAGCGCTGGCGGCGCCTGGCCAGCACCACCTGGCGGCTCAGCGCAGCCTCCAGCGGCACGGCGCGCAGCGCCGCAGCGTCGGGCAGCGGCAGCGACAGGGCCGGCAGCACCGACACGCCCAACCCCGCCTGCACCATGCGAAAGGCCGTGGCCGGATGGCCCACGTCGAGGGCCACCCGCGGCATCACGCCCGCGCGGGCGAAGGCCCGGTCGATCAGCGGGCGGCTGCCCGAGCTGTAATCCAGCAGCACCAGGGGTCGCCCCGCCAGGTCCGGCAGCATCAGCAGTGGCCGCTCGGCCAGTTCATGCCCGGCAGGGCAGACGAGGACGAAGTGCTCGTCGAACAGGGGCTGCTGCTCCAGATCCGGCTCGGCGGCCTCGATGCCGACGAGCACCGCGAAATCCACCTCACCGTTGCGCACCGCCTCGACGGCCAGTTGCTGGGTCTGGTCGCCCAGGCGCACCTGGATGTCTGGGAAGCGCTGCCGCGCCGCGGCCAGCACCTGGGGCATCAGCCCGCCGGAGATGGTCGGCGCGCTGGCCACGCGCACGATGCCACGCGCCGCCGCGCCCGAGCCCCGGGCCTCGTCCAGCACGCCATCCAGCTCGCCCAGCAGCCGGCGCAGCGGGCCGACGAGGGCCTGGCCCGCTGCCGTCAGGACCACCTCGCGCGTCGTGCGGTCCAGCAGCTTCAGGCCCAGTTCGGCCTCCAGCCCGCGGACGGCCTGGCTGACGGCGGGTTGCGACAGGCCGATGCTGTCGCCGGCTCGGCCGAACCCTTCGTGCTCGGCTACCGCGAGCAACACCCGCAACTGGCGCAGCGTGACGTGAGGGGAGGGCATGGTGGGCAGCCTGGCATGGCTATTGATTGATTCGGTGGATTAAACCATCCGATTAATCCATTTCTAGGTTTGGGCGCCATCCTGTGCAATGGACGCCATGAAACGCCCCGCCTGGCTGCCCGACAACCTCGTCCTCCTGCTGCTTGCCACCGTGGCACTGGCCGCGCTGCTGCCCGTGCACGGCCGCGGCGTGGCGGTGCTGGACGGCCTGACCCAGGCCGCCGTCGCACTGCTGTTCTTCCTGCATGGCAGCAAGCTGTCGCGCCGCGCGGTGTGGGAGGGCCTGCTGCACTGGCGGCTGCATGCCGTCGTGTTCGCGGCCACCTTTGTGCTGTTCCCGCTGCTGGGGCTGGCACTGCGTCCCTGGCTGGAGCCGCTGGTGGGGCCGACGCTCTACCTGGGCGTGCTCTTCATCTGCGCGCTGCCCTCCACGGTGCAGTCATCCATTGCCTTCACGTCGGTGGCGCGGGGCAATGTGGCGGCGGCCATGTGCAGCGCGTCCACCTCCAACATTCTGGGCATGGCACTGACGCCGCTGCTGATGGCCGCGATGGCGCAGTGGACGGGCGGGACCGCCGAGGCCGGGGCGGTGCACCTGTCCTGGCACACCTTCGAGGGCATCGCCGGCACGCTGCTGCTGCCCTTCGTTGCGGGTCAGGCCCTGCAGGGCTGGACGGGGGCGTGGGTCGCCAGGCACAAGGCGTCGATCCGCTGGTCCGACCAGGGCACCATCCTGCTCGTGGTCTATGGCGCCTTCAGTGCAGCCACTGTGCAGGGCCTGTACCGCCACCTGCCGCCGAGCACGCTGCTGGCACTGCTGGGCATCTGCGCGCTGCTGCTGGCGCTCGTGATGCCGCTGCTCATCGTGATCAGCCGCCGGCTCGGTTTTTCGCGCGAGGACGAGATCACCATCGTCTTCTGTGGCTCCAAGAAGACCCTGGCCAGCGGCGTGCCCATGGCCCAGATCCTGTTCGCCGGCCAGGCCGTGGGCCTGTTGGTTCTGCCGCTGATGGTGTTCCACCAGCTGCAGCTGATGGTGTGCGCGCCGCTGGCGCGGCGCTACGCCGTCGGGCCGCGGCCCGAGCCGGCGCCGCAACGCTGACTACTTCTCGACGAAGGCCCGCTCGATGACGTAGTCGCCCGGCGTCGTCGTGCTGCCTTCCTTGAACTTGCGGATCTCCAGCATCTCCTGCATGTCCTTCAGCAGCGCGGGGCTGCCACACAGCATGATGCGGTCTTGCTCCGGGTCCAGGGGCGGCAGGCCCAGGTCGGCCTGCAGCTTGCCGGTCTGGATCAGGTCGGTGATGCGGCCCATGTTCTTGTAGGGCTCTCGCGTCACGGTCGGGTAGTAGAGCAGTTGCTCGCTGGCATATTCGCCCAGGAACTCGTGCTGGCGCAGGTCCACCGAGAGGTGGTCGTGGTAGGCCAGCTCGGCCACCTCGCGCACGCCGTGCACGATGATGACCTTCTCGAATCGCTCATAGGTCTCGGGGTCGCGCACGATGCTGATGAAGGGCGCCAGGCCCGTGCCGCTGCCCAGCAGGTAGAGGTTCTTGCCCGGCAGCAGGTAGTCGATCAGCAGCGTGCCGGTGGGCTTGCGTCCGACGATGATCTTGTCGCCCGGCTTGATGTGCTGCAGCCGCGAGGTCAGCGGGCCGTCCGGCACCTTGATGCTGAGGAACTCCAGGTTCTCCTCGTAGTTGGCACTGACGATGCTGTAGGCCCGCAGCAGCGGCTTGCCCGTCTCGGTCGTGAGGCCGATCATCGTGAAGTGGCCGTTGGAAAAACGCAGGGCCTGGTCGCGCGTCGTCGTGAAGCTGAACAGGCGGTCGGTCCAGTGGTGGACGGTCAGGACGGTCTCTTCGTGAAAGGCACTCATGGGCGATGGAGGTTGCGGGTTAACCCCGCGATTTTCGCCTTGAGTTGCGGTTCCCTTGTCGCGAGGGGGTCAGCGGGGGTGCTTCGTGCCTGGCTGGGGCCTCAGCTCTTGCGCGGCGAAAGGTCGGTGGCGATGCGGTCGGCCAGGCGGCCGAGCAGTGATTCGATGGGGCTGGCATCGGGCATGGCGGCCCATTCCGCCGCGGGGCGCTTGTCGGTGCCGATGATGCGGTAATCCTTGGTCCAGACCGGTGCGCTGTTGCCGGCGGCCTGGATCTGCGCCCGCGCCAGCAGCACCAGCGGCGTGGGGCTGCCGTCCTTGACCCGCGCCATGCGCAGGTCGGCCAGCTTCACGCTCAGCGCATAGGCGGGCGCCGCTGTGGTGTCCGCCCGGCCGCCTTGCGCATGCTGTTGCAGCCGGCTGACGAGCTGCTGCTGGGAGGCTGCCGTGTCCAGCCGGGCCGTCAGTTCGGAGGGGGCGAGGTCCGTGTTGTTCGTGACCGCGCCGCCGATGACGCCGCTGCTGACGGCGCCCGTCGTCACGGTGACCGGCGCCACGATGCCGAGGCAGCCGGGCACGGCGAAGGGAATCAGCACGGAGCAGATCAGCGCGCCCACCGCCAGGCCGCCGCCGCCGCCCTTCAGCGCGCTGGACCCGGCCGCGCCGCCCTTGGTCTGCGGCGTCGGGGCCGCCGTCTCCTCGGGTGCGGCCTGGATCACCATGTGGCGCAGGTCCGCGTCGGCCGGACGGCGGCTGGCGCAGGCGCCCAGCATCATGCAAAGCAGCAAAGTGCAGGCCTTGGCTCTGGGATCCATCTCGTTCCTCCCTGGAACTGGCGCATGCCGGTGCGGCGGATTCTGCACGGGTCGGCCTGCGGGATTCATGACGTGCCGGGGCGATCCAGCAGGCGTGGCCCGGCCCCAGACTCGCCGACCGCGTCGTCCGGGTTGTAGAGCGCGCAGGCCTTGAGCGACAGGCAGCCGCAGCCGATGCAGCCCGTCAGCCGGTTGCGCAGCCTTTGCAGAGCGGCGATGCGTTCGTCCAGCACCGGCGCCCAGCCTGACGACAGCCGCGCCCAGTCCGCCTTGGTCGGTGTGCGTCCCTCCGGCAGGGTGGCCAGCGCGGCCTTGATCTGCGGCAGGCTCAGCCCGACGACCTGGGCTGCACGGATGAAGGCCACGCGGCGCAGCACGTGGCGCGGGTACTGGCGGTGCCCGCCGGCGCTGCGGCTGCCGGCGATCAGGCCCTCGGCCTCGTAGAAGCGCAATGCGCTGGTCGCGACTCCGGCGCGCTGGGCGAGCTGGCCGATGCTCAACGGAGCGGGGGGACTTGACTTCAAGTTAACTTGAACTTCGAGCATGGCGACATGTTCCCACAGCCCAGACCTGCCGTGCTGACGAAAAACGCCGCTCCCAAGCCTGCGCCTGCGCCCGCCACCTTGGCGCAGCTGCACCTCCTGCTCGACGTGGGGGCGGCGTGGTCGCCCACCTACCGGGGCCGCCTCAGCAATCACCTGCCCATGGCCCAGCAGGCGCTGCTGGAACTGGGGGCCTCGGCGGAACGGCTGCAGGCCTGGAGCGAGCACCATGAGGCCCAACTGGAGCCGCGCGTCGCCGGGCGCCCGGGCAGCGTGACCCCGGAGCGTGACCTGGGGCGTCCCGACAGCGAGGCCGCGTGGCACGCCCATTTCGTCGCGCGCATCGCGGCGATCGGCGCCGCGGCCGCCCTGCGCGAAGCGCTGCCCCCGCTGCTGGACGGTGCGGGGGCCATCGCCTTCCATGGGTTGATTCGCACCGCACATGCCGTGCTGGCAGGCCACGAGGGCGAGCTCGCCTTCGGTCTGGCCCACTGGGCCGCCCACTTCCTGCCCTTGCCGACGACGGCCGACGGCCCGCCGCTGGCCCTGGCCGACTGGCTGGCGGCCCTGCAGCAACTGCCGCGCCCGGCTCCGGCCGGCAGCCTGATCAGCCACCGCATGGAGGCCTGCGGCGCGTCGCCCGATTTCGCCGCCGTAGCCGGCCGGCTGCACCACGGGCCCGGCACGCTGCGCGACATCGCCTTGCTCGCCGCCCGCACCTACGCCGCCACAGGCAACTTCACCGTGCTGCACCTGGTGACGGCCTGCCATGCGATGAGCACGCTGGAGCCCTGGTGGCCGGCGCCCGGGCTGGCGCGAGGCTTCAGTGTCG
>NZ_DASWYS010000211.1:0-23139 GCF_036404855.1 Roseateles sp. | reverse complement strand
CGGTTTCGCCACGAGCGCCTTTGCACAGGATCGCAAGACCTACATCGTCCAGCTGAAGGACGAACCCGCGGCTTCCTATCAAGGCACGATCTCGGGCCTTGAAGCCACGCAGCCGGCTCCCGGCCAGTCGTTCAAGTTCGGCAGCGCTGCGGTGCAGGCCTATGTGAACTACCTGGGCCAGCAGCAGAGCAATGTCATCTCCCTCATCGGCAATGCGCCGGTGCTGGCGACGTACAACACCGTGTTCAACGGCTTCGCCGCCAGCCTGACCGAGGCCGAGGCCCGCACGCTGGTCGCGAACTCGCAGGTGGTCGGCATCTGGGAAGACGACGTCCGCAAGCTCGACACCATCTCGACGTCCAAGTTCCTCAAGTTGAGCGAGCCGGGTGGCCTCTGGTCCAAGACGGTCAATGGCACCGCGCTCAAGGGCGAGGGCATGGTCATCGGCGTCATTGACGGCGGCATCTGGCCCGAGAACCCTGCATTCTTCGACCGCGTCGACAGCAATGGCGTGCCGAGCAACAACCCGGCCGACACGCAGGTCTACGGTCCGCCGCCTGCCACCTTCACCGGCGGCTGCGTCGCGGGCGAAGGCATCACGGCCGCGCACTGCAACAACAAGCTGGTCGGCATCAAGCACTATCGTGCCGGCTGGCTGGCCAACAACAACGTCAACCTCTTCCACTGGACCGACTTCGTGTCTGGCCGTGATTCCGTGGGTGGCGCGACCGGCCATGGTGGCCATGGCGACCACACGGCCTCGACGGCTGCCGGCAACTCCAACGTGCCCGTGATCATCAACGGCGCCGTGATCGGCAAGGCCTCCGGCATGGCGCCGCGTGCCCGCGTTGCCGCATACAAGGTCTGCTGGACCAAGATCGACCCGACCGCCACGGACGGCACCGGGACCTCCAACGGCTGCTGGCCTTCTGACTCGCTCGCCGCCATTGACCAGGCCGTGGCCGACGGCGTCAACGTCATCAACTACTCGATCAGCGGCTCGCAGACCTCGGTCAACGACCCCGTCGAGCAGGCGTTCTACCGCGCCGCCCTGGCCGGCGTCTTCGTCGCCGCGTCGGCCGGCAACAGCGGCCCCGGCCAGGCCGTGGCTCACATCAGCCCCTGGCTGACGACGGTCGCTGCCTCTACGCATGACCGCGCGTTCTCTGGCAGTGCGACGCTCGGCAACGGCGCCAACTTCACCGGCGGTTCCACGACGACCACCGGTCTGGGCAACACGCCCATGATCCTGGCCGAGAACGCTGGCGTGGGCGGTGGCAATGCCAGCCTGTGCTTCAGCGCCGCACCGCCTGCTGGCCAGGTGCTGCTGGACCCGGCCAAGGTGGCCGGCAAGCTGGTCGTCTGCACCCGTGGCACCAACGCTCGGGTGGACAAGGGCCAGGCGGTCAAGGACGCGGGCGGCCTGGGCATGATCCTGGCCAACTCGGCGGCCGGACAGACCATCGATGCCGACTTCCAGCCGGTGCCGACCCTGCAGGTCGACAACGTCAGCGGTGCGTCCGTCAAGGCCTACGTCAATGGCACGGCCAGCCCGACGGGCTCCATCGGCATCGCGGTGATGGGCACCAAGCCGGCGCCCATCATGGCCAGCTTCTCGTCGCGCGGCCCCAATGCCGGCGATGCCAACCTGCTGAAGCCTGACGTCGCCGCCCCCGGCGTGGACATCATTGCTCAGATGACGCCTGCGCTGGACCAGAACCAGCGCGACCAGGTGGCCGCAGGCACCCTGGTGCCGCCGCCGGCGTGGGACACCCTGAACGGCACGTCCATGGCCAGCCCGCACGTGGCCGGCGTGGCCTTGCTGCTCAAGCAGGCCAACCCGACCTGGGGTCCGGGCGCCATCAAGTCGGCGCTGATGACCTCCGCGTTCTCGACGCTGGACGACGGCCTGACCGGCGCCCAGAACGGCCTGCTGCCCTGGGCCCAGGGTGCCGGTCACATCGATCCGCAGAAGGCCAACGACCCGGGCCTGGTCTACAACGCCGGCAAGAACGACTGGGTCAAGTACCAGTGCAAGGTCAACCGGGCTGCGGTGTCGCCGGCCAGCGACTGCACCACCATCGGCACGCTGGACGAGACCTACAACCTGAACCTGCCGTCCATCACGGTGGGCGCAGTGACGGGCGCCACCATCATCGCCCGCAGCGTCACCAATGTGGGCACGTCGGCGGCAACCTATGCCGCTGCGGCCACGCCGCCGGCTGGTTTCACGATGACGGTGTCGCCGTCCACGTTGACCCTGGCGCCCGGTGAAACCAAGTCCTTCAACGTCACCCTCGCCGCAGCAGGTGCGGCCGAAGGCGTCTGGCAGTTCGGCCAGCTGGTCTGGAGCGATGGCGTGCACAGCGTGCGCGCCCCGGTCCAGGCCCGTGCCGGCAAGGCGATTTCGGCGCCGGCCGAGTTCACCGACACCAAGACGTCGGGCACCAAGCTGTTCACCGTGCGCACCGGCTTCACGGGCCGCATGACGGCGTCCAAGGGCGGCCTGAAGGACGTGACGATGAGCCCGGAAGCGTCGCTGACGCCTCTGGCCACCTCATCTGCGACCTTGGCCAGCCGCTGCTACAGCAGCACCAACTACGCCTCGATCGCCAAGTACAACTTCACCGTGCCGGCAGGTGCCATCGTGGCGCGCTGGGCCCTGCGTCAGGCCGACGTGGGCAGTCCTTTGGATGACAACGATCTGGTGGTTGTCAACATGAACGCCGCCACGTACACGTACTCGGGCAATGATGGCTCGAACGAAGCGGTGCAGCTCATCGCGCCGGCCGCCGCCACCTACCGTGCGTGCGTGCTGGCTTACGGTGGACCCGCTCCGATGAGGCACAAGCTGTCCAGCTGGATCGTGATGCCGGGCGATGCGGGCGGCCTGAACGCCGTCGTGCCATCCACGGTGTATGCCGGCAGCACGGCGACGGTGGGTCTGGCCTGGTCGGGTCTGGCCACGGGCAAGCGCACCGTCGGTGGTACGCACTGGCTGGACGCGTCCGGCAAGGTGCAGGCGACCACGGTGCTGCGTGTCTCCACCGATGGCGCGCTGCCGGTGCAGAACGAGCCCATCCCGGTGGCCAGCAAGCTGGTGGACGAAGGCGTGGCCCAGTAAGCCGCGCCAGCCGCTGCAGGGCCTGGCCCTGCTCGAGGCCACATGCCGCGAGGCATGTGGCCTTTCTATTCAAGCGTGCTTGCTAGCGGGGACCTTCGGGCATGAGCTAGCGGGCACCGCCATGCCGGGTCGTCAGTTCGCAGCGGGCCGCCACGCAGGCGGCGCCCGGGTCGACGACCATGGCGCAGTTCGACGCCATGCCGCTGGCCTCGATCTCGCGTCGATGTGCTTCGGCCTGGCGCCGTGCCAGCTCGGCCAGGCGCTGTGCGTCGGTGCCTTGCGTCGACCAGGCTGCATAGCCGGCCGGTCCCCCGCAGGCCTTGGCGCCCACTGCGATGGTGCGACATTGCGAGTCGTCGCTGCAGGTCGCCGGGCCGATGAGGGTGCGCAGCTCCCGTCCCAGCCGCACGGACTCGGCCTCGGCCGGTGGCGCAGGGGGCGTCTGGGCGCAACTGGCGAGGGTGCTCAATGCGAGCAAGGGGGCGAGCAGTCGTTGCGGTTTCATGCCTCCATGGTGCGACGTGAAGGCGTGCTTTGCAACAACTAGGATGGGGCCATGATGTGTCGTGACGCCCGGGACCGAAATGCCCCCGCGGGAGGAGATCTGTTCCTGGCCCGCTGCGTGCCAGCGGGTGAGAGCCCCGTCACGGTCGGCGTCGTTGAGCCTGCGTGATGCTGCGGACCGACAGACTCCCGGCAAGCCGTGTGCGGGAAATCCGTGAGCACGGTTTGAAAGGGGCGCACGCTCTGAACCGGGTCACCGGGCCAGTGAGTAAGCGAGGTCTGGTCAGGCACACCCTGCTGACCCTCTCGCTCGGTCTTGCTGGTCTGACGCCTGCCGCTGGCCAGGAGGGCTGCCAGCCGGTCGCGGAGTCGGTGCTGGCCGCGCTGAACGCGCTGCGCGCGCAGCCGCAAGCCTGCGGAGAACGCGTCTGGCCCTCCGTGGCGGCCCTGAAGGCCAGTCCGGTGCTGGCGCAATCAGCTCGCCGCTACGCGCTGGACCTCGCGGCCCGAGACCGCATCGACCATCTGGGCGCTGCCAGCGGCTCGCTGCGCACCCGGCTGCGTGAGGCCGGCTACGTGATGCGCGTGGCTGGCGAGAACCTGGCCGGCGGCCCCGAGACGCTGGGCGATGTCATCGCCGAATGGCTGGCCAGCCCGGCCCATTGCGAGAACCTGATGCTCGCCGACTTCCAGGAGTTCGGCCTGGCCTGCGTGAACGGGCCGGGGCGATTCCAGCGCTACTGGGTGCTGCACCTGGCCGCACCCGCGTCGGGCAGGCCTAGATCCAGCCCAGATCGATCGCCCTGAGCACTGCCTGCGTGCGGTCGCGGACGCCCATCTTGGAGAAGATGGCCGAGCAGTGGTTCTTGATGACGCCCTCGCTGTTGCCCAGCAGGCCGGCAATCTCGGTGTTGCTGCGGCCGCTGGCGACCAGTCGCAGCACCTGCAGCTCCTTCGGGCTCAGCGGGTCGGGATGGTCGGCCGCCGTGAAGGCGCGCTCACCACCGCGGGTCTCCATGCGCGTCGTTAGCGAGGGGCGAAGCGCCGTGCCGCCAGCGTGAACATCTCGGAGCGCCTGGGCCAGTGTTTCGGGGCTGATGGCCTTGAGCAGGAAGCCGCGGGCGCCAGCTCGCACGGCCTCGTCGAACGCAGCGGTGTCGTCGAACGTGGTCAGCAGGATGACTGGCAGGCGCAGCGCCCGCGCGGCCAGCGCACGGATCAGACCGATGCCGTCCAGGCGCGGCATGCGCATGTCGGAGAGGATGACGTCAGGCATGTCATCGCCCCCTTCGTCGGCGGCCGTGGTGGCCAGCCACTCCAGCGCCTCGGCGCCGTCGCTGGCCTCGCCCACGACCTTCAGCTCGTCGTGCAGCGCGAGCAGGCCTTTGAGGCCTTCGCGCACCAGTTGCTGGTCCTCCACCAGCAGGATCTTGATCACACCCATCGCGGACATCTCAGCTCGATTCGAAATCCCGGGCTGGTGCGCGTCACGCGCATCTGCCCGCCCAGTTCGGCCATGCGCTCGGCCATGCCCGAGAGGCCGTTGCCGGCACGGCCTTCGTGCCAGTTCGGCGCACCCCGCCCATCATCGTCGATGCTGATCGCGATCTCATCCCCCCGACCGCGGAGTTCAACCTGGACGCGACGCGCGCCGGCATGGCGCACGCTGTTGGTCACGCCTTCCTGCACGCAGCGCAGCAGCGCATGCGCCGCGCGGGGGCCGAGGTCGCGGGCGGCCTCGTCCAGTGTCAGCTCGATGCGCGTGCTCGCGATGCCCTCGGCCAGGGCCTGTAGCGCGGCGGAAAGATCGATTCGCTGCGAGCTGCGCTGCTGCGACACCGCCGCGCGCACATCGGCCAGCAGCTGGGCGGCGACACCCTCGGCACGGCCCAGGGCCTGGGCCGCAGCGCCGCGGTCCTCGCGTGCCAGCAGCGCGCCGCCGAGCTGCAGCTGCAGATTCAGCGCCGTGAGGTGATGGCCCATCAGGTCGTGCAGCTCGCGGGCGATCTGCATGCGCTCGTTGTAGCGCATCTGCTCGGCCAGCAACTGCTCGCCGGCCATCTGCTCGGCCAGCACGGCCTGCAGCCAGCGGCGCTTCTCGGCCTCAGCGGCCGCCATGCGCCCGAGACCGAAGGCCAGGCCGTGCAGGGCCAGCATGGCGCTCAGCATGCCGAACTGATCCAGCCAGGCGGTCGTGGAGGCATAGACGTAGATGCCAGTGTTCAACAGCACCTGGGCCGCGGCGAAGCCCAGGGCCAGGCGTGCCGGCAGCACGACGGCGGCCAGCGCCGTGACGAGAAAGGGCAGGCCCGGCGTCACGCCGAAGGCCAGCAGGTCCACGAGCAGCAGCCCGGCCAGGCGCTGGTTGACCGGGACGGCGGTCTGCCCCTGGCGCGCGAGCCGGAAGATCAGCGCGACGAAGGCCAGCAGCAGTCCTACGCAGACGAGCACCAGGCCGCGGTCGCTGACGTTGCCGCCGAGCTGACGCCAGACCCAGGCGGCGAGACCGTCATAGGGCTCGGTGCGTACGCCCAGCAGGGCCGAGCCGGCGCTGACCAGCTCCATCGCGCAGAACACCAGCGCTGCCAGGCGCAGCACGACGCCGGGCTCGGCCAGGCGTGCCAGCAGCCGATCGAGCTTGGTCATGCCGGGCCTGCAGACCCCGCCGGGGGGCGCGCAAGGCGCGGGCCGGGGTGGCGTGTCACGCGAGGGCCGCCGCGATGACGCCGCCGCCCAGGCAGACGTCGCCGTCGTAGACCACGGCGCTCTGGCCTGGCGTGACGGCCCATTGCGGGTCAGTGAAGCGCAGGCTCAGGTGACCCGCCGCATCGAAGCCGACGCTGCAGGGCGCGTCCGCTTGGCGGTAGCGCGTCTTTGCCGCGGCGGCGCCGACGGCCGGCGCGCGGCCGGCGATCCAGCTCAGGTCGTCGGCGACGAGGGCAGGGCTCAACAGCAGCGGATGGTCGTGGCCCTGCACGACGATCAGCGTGTTGTTCGGAATGTCCTTGGCGGCGACGAACCAGGGCTCGTGCTCGCCACCGCCGCGCGGTGCGCCCTTTTCCTTCACGCCGCCGATGCCGAGGCCCTGGCGCTGGCCCAGCGTGTAGAAGCTCAGGCCCACGTGTTGGCCCAGCTTGCGGCCGCGCTCGTCCTTGATGGGGCCGGGCTGGTGCGAAAGGTATTTGTTCAGGAACTCGCGGAACGGCCGCTCGCCGATGAAGCAGATGCCGGTCGAGTCCTTCTTCTTCGCGTTGGGCAGTCCGATCTCGGCCGCGATACGCCGCACCTCGGTCTTGGGCAGATGGCCCACGGGAAACATCGCCTTGCTCATCTGCTCCTGCGTCAGCCGATGCAGGAAATAGCTCTGGTCCTTCAGGGGGTCCAGGCCTTTCAGCAGTTGGAACGCGCCGTCGACCTCGCGCACGCGGGCGTAATGGCCGGTGGCGATCTTCTCGGCGCCCAGGCGCATCGCGTGGTCCAGGAATGCCTTGAACTTGATCTCGGCATTGCACAGCACGTCGGGGTTGGGTGTGCGGCCAGCCTGGTACTCGCGCAGGAAGCTCTCGAAGACGCGGTCCTTGTACTCGGCCGCGAAGTTCACATGCTCGATCTCGATGCCCAACACGTCGGCCACGGACGCGGCATCCAGGAAGTCCTGGCGCGTCGAGCAGTACTCGTCGTCGTCGTCGTCTTCCCAGTTCTTCATGAAGATGCCGATCACCTCATGGCCCTGTTCCTTCAGCAGGTGGGCGGTCACGGCCGAGTCCACGCCGCCGGACAGGCCGACGACGACTCGATTCTTTTTTCCGGCGGAACTCATGGCTCCGATTGTCCCAAACAGGCTTCAGCCCTGCTTAAACAGGTTCTCGGCGCGCTGGTACAGCACCCAGGACGTCGCGATGTATTTGTCGCCGCCCCTGGGCCGATTGCCTCGGTGGGTGTGCGTGAACCCGCCCGGCGCGATCAGCAGTGAGCCTGCGCGGGGCACGATCTTGCGGCCCTGGTAGAGGAACTCGGTCTCACCCTCGGTGAAACCGTCGTTCAGGTAGATCGTCCACAGCACCGCACGGTGCAGCGCCTCTCCCTGGTCGAGCTTGGGGTATTGCTCGCAGTGCCAGTACGGGTAGCCGCCCTGGTCGGCGGCGTAGCGCTGTAGGTTGATCGCGCCAGGACGGAAGACCTTGGCGACCAGCCCCATCAGCGGCGCGTCGCCCAGCGCCGCGACGGCATCGGCATCGAGCGGGACCATGTGGCCGTCCGGTGCTTGCATCTGCAGTTTCAGCGGCGCCAGCGCCAGATGGGCGTAGCGGCGCAGGTACTGCTTGAAGCCGGCGATGACGGCGTGGTTGAGCTGTTCGCAGGCGTCGGCCCATTCCGGGTGTCGGCTGATCGCGATGTCCCAGCTGTCCTTCATCGACACATCCACGCCGCTGCCCGTCTCCCCGCGCTGCACACGCGTGCTGGCCTGAAAGCGGGCGATCAGCGCACGGCAGGCCTCGGGGCTCAGCGACTGGTCGTAGACCTCGATGAAGTCGGGCGCCATCATGGCCGCGATGCGCCGGCTGCGGGCGTTACAGGCTTGAGGAGCTGGCGCAATGCCAGCAGCGCGGCCGGGTGGTAGATCGTCGCGTGGGATTCCTGCGGCATGGGCTGGTAGTGCCAGATGCTGCCGGGCGCCAGTTCGCGCTGCAGCATGGTGACGAAGGCCTGGGCCGGCGCGACCAAGCTGGGCTCGGAGCTGGTGGCCAGGAAGAGCAGGGGTGCCATGCCCTTGCGCTGTCGCAGCGCGGTCTGGGTGGCGGGCGTCAGCCCGGCGTTGTTCCACCACAGGCTGGGATCGAAGGCGATGTAGGTGCTGAAGAGGCTCGGCTCCAGGGCCCAGGTTTCCACGGTGAAGAGTCCGGCGAGCGATTCGCCCATGAGGACGCGCTCGTCCGTCACGCGGTAGCGCGCGGCAATGGCGGGCAGCAGCTCGTCGCGGATGAAGGCGCGGAAGGCCGCTGAGCCGCCGACGAGCGGTGCGATCTTGCGGTCACTGTCCTGCTCGGTCGGCCCGGTCAGGTCGCGGCGGCGCTGGGTGTTCTCAATGCCGACCAGCAGGACCGGCCGCACCGTGCCATTGGCGACGCCGACCTGCAGCAGTCCGGCGACATGCAGGAAGTCCTCCGCCAGGCCACCGTCAGGCATGACCAGCACCGGCCGGCGCGTGCCCGGTTCCTCGCCGTAGGCCGGCGGTGCGTAGACGTTGATGCGCCGTGTCTCGGCCAGTGCGCGGGACTCCAGCATCAGCGTGTCGCCGATCACCAGTGGCTGTCGAGGGCCGCTGAACCCGGCGGCCGAGGCGAGGGGGGCAAGGGCGATCAGCAGGGTGACTGCGATGGCACCGCGCAAGAGTGAGAAGAGCATGGATGGTCCGGTGTCAGCGCTTGACCCAGGGCTGGGTCAGCGAGGAATGGGTAAAGACAGTATCCAGCGGCAGGCGCCGCCCGCCCGCGTGGTCGCGCACGCATTGCAGCACCAGCGGGCTGCGATGACGATCGGTGCAGGCGGCCAGCTCCGCCTCGCTCATCCAAAGCGTGCGGCGTATGCCCTCGTCGAGACTGCGGCCGGCGATCTCTTCGCCGACAGTGCCGCTGAAGGCCAGGCGCAGGTAGGTGACGTCGTCCGAGCGCGCCGGACGCACGAAGCGGGCCAGATAGACGCCCAGGAGAGCCTCGGGCACGAAGTGACGCGCCGTCTCCTCCAGCGCTTCGCGCACGACGGCCTCGACGGGGCTCTCACCCTGCTCCAGGTGGCCGGCCGGGTTGTTCAACATCAGGCCTTCGGGGGTCTCCTCCTCGACCAGCAGGTAGCGGCCTGCGTGCTCGATGACGGCGGCGACGGTGACGCTGGGACGGAACCTCTTCATCAAGACTTCCTCTCGAATTCCCGAAGTGGGCGGACGCGGGCATTGTGTAAGCTGCCGCGCACCCCTGCCCCGCAAGGAGAACCCATGCAGATCGGCGTCCCGCGCGAACGCGCGGCCGGAGAGACACGTGTGGCCGTCACGCCCGAGACGGCCAAGAAACTAAAGGCCCAAGGCCATACGCTGCGCATCGAGGCGGGTGCCGGTGTCACGGCCAGCGTGACAGATGCGGCCTACGAGGCCGTGGGCTGCGAGATCGTCGACCAAGCCACTGCGCTGGGCAGCGAGCTGGTGCTGAAGGTGCGTGCGCCCGGTGCCGACGAGCTGGCGCTCATGAAGACGGGCACGGCCCTGGTGGGCATGCTCAACCCCTTCGACCGCGATGGCCTGCAGGCCATCGCCGCGGCCGGGCTGACCGCCTTCGCACTCGAGGCTGCACCGCGCACGACGCGCGCGCAGAGCATGGACGTGCTGTCCAGCCAGGCCAACATCGCCGGCTACAAGGCCGTCATGATTGCGGCCGACAAGTACCAGCGCTTCTTCCCCATGCTGATGACGGCGGCCGGCACCGTGAAGGCGGCGCGTGTGGTCATCCTGGGGGTGGGGGTCGCAGGCCTGCAGGCCATCGCGACGGCCAAGCGGCTGGGCGCCGTCATCGAGGCCAGCGATGTGCGGCCCTCTGTGAAGGAGCAGGTCGAGTCGCTGGGCGGCAAGTTCATCGACGTGCCCTACGAGACGTCCGAGGAGAAGGAAGCGGCCGAAGGCGTGGGCGGCTATGCGCGGCCCATGCCGCAGAGCTGGCTGGACCGGCAGAAGGTCGAGGTGGCCAAGCGCGTGGCCCAGGCCGACGTGGTCATCACGACGGCGCTGATCCCGGGCCGCGCCGCGCCGGTGCTGGTCACCGAGGAGATGGTCAAGTCCATGAAGCCGGGCTCGGTCATCGTCGACATCGCGGCTCCGGCCGGTGGCAACTGCCCCCTGACCGAAGCCGGCAAGACGGTGACCAAGCACGGCGTCGTCATCGTGGGCGAGACCAACCTGCCGGCGCTGGTGGGAGCCGATGCCTCGGCGCTCTACGCGCGCAACGTACTGGACTTCCTCAAGCTCGTCATCACCAAGGAAGGTACGTTCAGCGTGCCGCTGGATGACGACATCGTCGCGGCCTGCCGCGTCACGCAAGACGGCCAAGTCACGAGGGGCTGAGCATGGAAATCGTCGACCACACCATCATCAATCTCATCATCTTCGTCCTGGCCATCTACGTGGGATACCACGTTGTCTGGACGGTGACGCCCGCGCTGCATACGCCGCTGATGGCCGTCACCAACGCGATCTCTGCCATCGTCATCGTTGGCGCCATGCTGGCTGCTGCGCTCACCGAGACGCCCTTCGCCAAGGGCATGGGTGTGCTGGCCGTGGCGCTGGCGGCGGTCAACATCTTCGGCGGCTTCCTCGTCACGCGGCGCATGCTGGAGATGTTCAAGAAGAAAGAGAAGAAGGCGGCCACGTCGGAGGGCAAGCAATGAGCCTCAATCTCGTCACGTTGCTCTATCTCATCGCCAGCGTCTGCTTCATCCAGGCGCTCAAGGGCCTGTCGCATCCGACGACCTCCATTCGCGGCAACGTCTTCGGCATGGTCGGCATGACCATTGCCGCGTTCACGACGGCGGCACTCATCGTCAAGATCGCCGGCTCTGCCGAAGGCCTGGCCTGGGTGCTGCTGGGCCTGGTCGTCGGCGGCGGCTTCGGAGCCTGGAAGGCCAAGACGGTCGAGATGACCAAGATGCCCGAGCTGGTGGCCTTCTTCCACAGCATGATCGGCTTGGCGGCTGTCGCCATTGCGGTGGCCGCGATCTATGAACCCTGGGCCTTCCAGATCACGGCCAAGGGTGGCGCGATCCCCGGCGGCAACCGCATTGAGCTGGCGCTGGGCGCCTTCATCGGCGCGGTCACCTTCACCGGCTCCGTCATCGCCTGGGGCAAGCTGTCGGGCAAGAGCAAGTTCCGCCTGTTCCAGGGTGCGCCTGTGCAGTTCGCCGGCCAGCACTGGGTCAATCTGGCCCTGGGCTTGGCGGCGATCTTCTTCGTCTTCGGCTTCTGGCACAGCCAGAGCGAGATGGACTTCTGGCTGGTCGTGGCGCTGGGATTCGTGCTCGGCGTGACGCTGATCATCCCCATCGGCGGCGCGGACATGCCGGTCGTCGTGTCCATGCTGAACAGCTACTCGGGCTGGGCCGCAGCGGGCATCGGTTTCTCGCTGAACAACAGCATGCTGATCATCTCCGGATCGCTGGTGGGCAGCTCGGGCGCGATCCTGAGCTACATCATGTGCAAGGCGATGAACCGTTCGTTCTTCAACGTCATCCTGGGCGGCTTCGGCGGCGAAGCCAGCGGCCCGGCGACGGGAGCGGCACAGCAGCGCAACGTGAAGAGCGGCAGCGCCGACGATGCGGCCTTCGTGATGGGCAATGCCGAGACCGTCATCATCGTGCCGGGCTACGGCCTGGCGGTGGCGCGCGCGCAGCATGCCGTGAAGGAGCTGGCCGCCAAGCTCACTGAGAAAGGCGTGACGGTGAAGTACGCCATTCATCCCGTCGCCGGCCGCATGCCCGGCCACATGAACGTGCTGCTGGCCGAGGCCGAGGTGCCCTACGACCAGGTCTTCGAGATGGAGGACATCAACGCCGAGTTCGCGCAGGCCGACGTGGCCATCATCCTCGGTGCCAATGACGTCGTGAACCCGGCGGCGCATGTGAAGGGCAGCCCCATCTACGGCATGCCGATCCTGGAGGCGCACAAGGCCAAGACCGTCATCGTCAACAAGCGCTCCATGGCGGCGGGCTATGCGGGCCTGGACAACGAGCTGTTCTACATGGACAAGACCATGATGGTGTTCGGCGATGCGAAGAAGGTCGTGGAGGACATGCTCAAGGCCGTGGAATGACGCACCATCTGCTCTAGGCATGCCCCTCTAGGGAGCGCTATCGAATCCCCTGATCGGTGGGTTGTCAGCCTTCGGTCAGAATCGGCGCCAATCAAGAAGGAGACATGGCCATGGAGCCGATCTGGCTGAAGCATTACCCCGCCGCCGTGCCGCGCGACATCAACCTGTCGCTCTATCCCAGCCTGGTCGACCTGCTGGATACCTCGTTCAAGAAGAACGCCACCAAGCCGGCCTATCTGATGATGGGCAAGAGCGTCAGCTTTGCGCAGGTCGATGATGCCTCGCGCGCCTTCGCCGCCTACCTGCAGGGCCTGGGCCTGGAGAAGGGCGACCGCGTCGCCATCATGATGCCCAATCTGTTCCAGTACCCGGTGGTGGTGGCTGGCGTGCTGCGGGCGGGCCTGGTGGTCGTCAACGTGAACCCGCTGTACACCCCGCGCGAACTGGAGCACCAGCTCAAGGATTCGGGTGCCAAGGCCATCGTCATCATCGAGAACTTCGCTTCGGTGCTGCAGCAGGTCATCCGCAGCGTGCCCACCAAGCATGTCATCCTGGCCGCGATGGGCGACATGCTTGGCCTCAAGGGGCTGCTCGTCAACTACGTCGTGCGCAAAGTGAAGAAGATGGTGCCGGCCTTCGAGCTGCCGGGTGCCGTCAAGTTCAACGACGCGCTGTCCAAGGGCCGCAGCCAGGCCTACAAGCCGCCGAAACTGGGCCCGGAAGACATCGCTGTGCTGCAGTACACCGGCGGCACCACCGGCGTGTCCAAAGGCGCCGTGCTGCTGCACCGCAACCTGGTCGCCAACATCCTGCAGAGCGAGGCCTGGTACCAGCCCGCGCTCAAGAAGGTGCCCGCGGGTGAGCAGGTTGTCACCATCTGCGCGCTGCCGCTGTATCACATCTTCGGCTTCAACACGAACATGATGCTCTCCATGCACATGGGCGGCGCCAACGTGCTGATTCCCAATCCGCGCGACCTGCCGGCCGTGTTCAAGGAGCTGCAGGGCCACCGATTCCACAGCTTTCCGGCGGTCAACACCCTCTTCATGGCCATGGCCAACCATCCGGACTTCGGCACGGTGGACTGGAGTCGCCTGGTTATCTCGGTCGGTGGCGGCATGGCCGTCCAGCAGGCCACCGCCAAGCTCTGGCTGGAGAAGACCGGCTGCCCCATCGTCGAGGGCTACGGCCTGTCCGAGACCTCGCCGTCGGCCACCTGCAACCCGACCGACAGCACGGCCTACAGCGGCACCATCGGCCTGCCCATGCCGCTGACCGAACTGCAACTGCTGGACGATGACGGCAACGAGCTGCCGGTTGGCGGCCCGCCCGGCGAAATCGCGATCCGCGGTCCGCAGGTCATGGCCGGCTACTGGCAGCGCCCGGACGAGACAGCCAAGGTCATGACGGCCGACGGGTACTTCCGTACGGGCGACATCGGCACCGTCGACGAACGGGGTTACTTCAAGATCGTCGACCGCAAGAAGGACATGATCCTGGTCAGCGGTTTCAACGTGTACCCGAACGAGGTCGAGGACGTGCTGACGCAAATGCCGGGCGTGCTGGAATGCGCTGCCGTCGGTGTGCCCGATGCCAAGGCCGGGGAGGCCGTGAAGGTCGTCATCGTGAAGAAAGACCCGAATCTCACCGAGGCGGACGTGCGCGCCTATTGCGAAGCCAACCTGACCGGCTACAAACGCCCCAAGATCATCGAATTCCGTACCGATCTGCCCAAGACGCCGGTCGGCAAGATCCTGCGCAGGGAGTTGCGGGATAAGAGCTGAATGCCTTTTCCCATGATCCGCGGGCGGTGATGCCGCCCGTGTGCGAGGCCCGACAACGTGTTCGACCTGTTGCACTCCAAGACTGATGCCGGCCGCGCTGAGATACGGGCGCGGGCTCTGCCGCTGTCGCGAACGGCGCGCAATCTGCTGCTCGTGCTCGATGCCAGCAAGACGGCGGGCGAATGGCTGCGCCTGGTGGCCGGTGCCACCGAGGCCGACCTCGAGACCCTGCATCAGCATGGGCTGATTGCCCCCCAGGGCGCCGGGGGGCAGCCCCTCACGCCGCAGCCGGCGCGCGCACCCACGGTTGCAGCGCCAACAGCAGCAGCGCCGGCCGTTGCCGGCAGTGCACCGCTGCTGGACCGTGCCGCCCTCTACACCTACCTGAGCGGCGAAGCCACCAAGCTGCTGGGGCCGTTCAAGGGCTATGCGTTCGCGCTGGAGGTGGAGCGCGCCGACAGCCTGGCGGCCCTGCAGGCGCTGGCGCTGCAGCTCGTCGAGCGCGTTCAGAAGGCCAAGGGTGAGGGGGCGGCGGCGGCCGTGCGCGACGCGCTCGGTCTGCGCTGATCTGGGACACTGGCGGGCCGCCCGCCACCGTTCACCGCCTTGCCCCGCTTCTTCGTCGAAACCCCGCTCGCCGCCGCAGGCGAGATCCCATTGCCCGCCGGTGCCGCCCGCCACGTGCAGGTGTTGCGCCTGCAACCCGGCGATGCGCTGACGCTGTTCGACGGTAGCGGCCCGGAATGGGAGGCTGAAGTCACGGCCATGGGCCGTAGCGAAGTGAAGGTTCGCCTGCTGACGGCCCGGCATCCGCAGCGGGAGCTGGCCCGCGCCGTGACGCTGGCCGTCGTCATGCCGGCCAATGACCGCATGGACTTCCTCGTTGAGAAGGCCACCGAGTTGGGGGCCACGGCGCTGCAGCCGCTGGTGGCCGAGCGTTCTGTGCTGCGCCTTGCCGGCGAGCGTGCCGACAAGAAGCGCGCCCACTGGCAGGGCGTGGCCATCGCAGCGGCCGAGCAGAGCGGTCGCACGGTGCCCACGCGCATCGAGTCTGTCATGCCCCTGGCGGCCTGGCTCGCGGCGCTGCCGCAGGCCGGCGCCGATGAATGGCGTGGCCTGCTGAGCCCTCGTGCCGCCATGCCGCTCGCAACCTTCCCGCAAGAGCGCGCGCTCTTTCTCAGCGGCCCGGAGGGCGGCCTGAGTGATGCCGAAGAAGACGCTGCGCGAGCGCGTGGCTTCGCGGCCATCACGCTCGGCCCGCGCATCCTGCGCGCCGACACGGCGCCGCTGGCCGTGCTGTCCTGGCTCTCCCTGACGGCATGAACAGGAAGCTCGCACTGCTCGTCCTGGCCCAGGGACTCTTCCTCACCAACAACATCTGCTTCATGGCCATCAACGGCCTCGTGGGGCTGGCGCTGGCGCCGCGACCGTGGATGGCCACCCTGCCGATCTGCGCTTACGTGGCAGGCGGCGCGCTGATGGCTCGCTGGGTCGGTCGCCACCAACTGCACTTCGGGCGGCGGCGGGCCTTCCAGATCGGTCTGGTCGTGGCCATGGCCAGCTGCGCCATCTCGCTGTGGAGCGTGCTGCACCAGCAGTTCTGGGGCGTCGTCGGCGCAACGTTGATCGCCGGCTACTACAACGCCAATGCGGCTCTTTACCGCTTTGCGGCGACGGAGCTGGTGGCGCCCGAGAAGCGCGAGTCCGCCATCTCCTGGGTGCTGGCCGGCGGCTGCCTGGGCGCGGTACTGGGTCCCTGGCTGGCCGGCGCCAGCAAGAACCTGCTCGTGACGCCCTTCGCCGGTGCCTATTTGCTGCTGATCGCCGTCGCGCTGGCCGGGCTGCTGCTGATCTCGCTGATCGACTTTCCCCCACTGGTCCAGCCCGCGCCCGGCGCGGGCGGCCGCGCCAGCGCCGAGCTGCTGCGCCAGCCGATCTTCATGGTGGCGCTGGCCGCGAGCGCGCTGGGTTACGGCGTCATGAACCTGCTGATGGCCGCCACGCCCATCGCCATGGGCCAGTGCGGTCTGCCCTTCGCCGACGCCGGCATGGTGCTGCAATGGCACGTGCTGGGCATGTTTGTGCCCAGCTTTTTCACCGGGCCGCTGATCAAGCGCGTGGGCGTGTTGCCCGTGATGGCGGTGGGGGTGGCGCTCAACCTGGGCTGCGTCGCCTTCGCGTTGTCTGGCCAGGACCTGGACCACTTTCTCGGCGCGCTGCTGCTGCTGGGCGTCGGCTGGAATTTCCTCTACATCGGTGGCACCACGTTGTTCACCCAGGCCTACCGCCCCGAGGAGAAGACCCGCGCGCAGGGCCTGCTGGACACCGGCGTCTACGCGACGATGACGCTGACCTCGTTCTCCTCCGGCGCCCTCGTCACGACCGGCGGCTGGCAGTGGATGAACTGGGCCAGCCTCGGGCCCATCGCGCTGTGCGCTCTCGCCCTGGCCGGGCTTGCGCTGTATCAGCGCCGGTCGTGAAGGAGGTATTCGGCGGCCATCTGCTGGCCGACCAGCTCTGGCTTGAGTCGCGGCAGCGCGTTCAGGCCCAGGTCGCGTTGCGTGACGAACGGCACCGAGCCGATGCGCAGGCCGACGATGGCACCGCCTTCGCCCAGCGTGGGCAGCAGCGGGTAGACGCGCAGGCGCATCACCAACGTGTCGTGCTCATCGGCGAAGATGGCCGTCTCTGCCAGCGTGGCGCAGCGCAATCGGTCGGCCTCTCGCAACAGTGCCACGCCGGCCGCCTCGGGATCGATCTGCACGCTGGACGCCGTCATCGGCACGACGCGCCGGTCCAAGCCGTCGAGAGCGTTGGCCACGGCCGTGTTGAAGCGCTGGTTGAGCTGGTCCCAATCCGGTCCGCCCTGCTGCGGCGGGTTGCGACCCTGGCCGAAGACCAGCGTGCAGGGCTCGGCCGCCTGGGCCCCGGCGACCAGCAACGCCAGCGCCGTGGCGCCCAAAAGCTCACGCAGGCGCATCGCCCTCGCCGACTTTGCGCGCCGAGCCTTTGACGAGGTCGAAGCGGAACAGCCGGCACTCGATGGGGCCGTTCCACATCGGCACGCGGCGCGATTCCTTCAGCCGCATCTTGCTGGGCAGTTTCATGTCGGGGCTGAGCATCCAGGCCGTCCAGCCGGCGGGGTTCGCGGTGTACTGGCGCTTCCAGTGCGCAGCCAGCCGCGGAAAGAAGTCGTCGCCCGCGTCCCGCTCTTCAGAGCCACCCGCATCGCGCGTCATCGCCGCCTTGCCGCGCACCTCGATGCGCTCGCCATAGGGCGGGTTCATGATGATGCTGCCGGGCATGCCATCGGGCAGGGTCGGGGCCGGCCGTTCCAGCGCGTCACCGCCGTTGAACTGGATGTACTGGGCCACACCTGCGCGCTCGGCGTTGCGGCGCGCGAAGTCGACCATGCGGAAGGCTACGTCGCTCGCGTAGATGGGCACGGCAGGCGGGTGGATGCGTGCGCGCGCGGCCTGCGCCATCTCACCCCACACAGCCTTCATCGCCCCCGTGGAGAAGGGCAGTTGGTGTTCGAAGGCAAAGCGGCGCTGGAGGCCGGGCGCCGAGTCGCAGGCGATCAGCGCGGCTTCGATGGGGATGGTGCCCGAGCCGCAGCAGGGGTCGTGCAGGGCGCCGCCCTGCTCGTTCGTGCCGCGCCAGCCCGCAGCGGCCAGCATCGCTGCGGCCAGCGTCTCTTTCAGCGGCGCATCGCCCTTGTCGATGCGCCATCCGCGCTTGAAGAGGGGCTCGCCCGACGTGTCGACGTAGAGGGCGGCGCGCTCGGGGCCGACGTGCAGAACCACGGGCAGGTCGGGCCGCTGCGTGTCCACGCTGGGGCGTTCGCCGGTGTGCTCGCGCAGCTGGTCGCAGATGGCATCCTTGATGCGCAGGGCGGCGAAATTCAGACTCTTCAGCGGCGAACGCTGGGCCGTCGTGTCGATGCGCAGCGTGTGCTTGGGCGTCAGCCAGTCGCGCCAGTCGACACGGCGGGCCAGCGCGTAGAGGTCATCCTCGTGGCGGTACGGGCCCTCGATGATCTCGACCAGCACGCGCTGCGCGAGCCGGCTTTCGAGGTTGATGCGCATGACGTCCTCGGCCGTGCCCAGCAGGCCGCAGCCGCCGCGCAGGGCTTCCACCTTGCTGCGCACGCCGGGCGGCAGGAAGCGTTTCAGCTCCTCCTCCAGCAGCGGCTCGACGCCGGCGGGGCAAGGGACGAAGAGGTACAACTTGTTGGGCAGGCTCACTCGCGCATTGTCTCCGCTCCTAAACTGACAGCGTTGCCATCAACTGGGGTGCCATCCACCATGAAGCGAATCGTCCTGAGTCTGGCCCTGCTGTTCACCGTCTGGCAGGTGAGCGCGGAGAGTCCGCCGGCCTACCCGCCGCATACGCTTGCGAACACCCAGCTGCGCGCCCTGCCCAAGAACACCGATGGCCGCACCTATCAGCTGCACGTCCACTTGCCGGGCTCGTTTGCCAAGGAGCCCGGGCGGCGCTACCCGGTGCTCTACGTGACTGACGGCTACTGGGATTTCGCGACCATCGTCAGTTCGTACAACAACCTGCACTACGACAAGGTCGTGCCGGAGTTCATCGTCATCGGCCTGGGCTATGTCGGCGACAACCTCGACTACGGCGAGTTGCGCGGCTGGGAGCTGTCGCCGGTGCGCCTGAACCCGCTGTCCACCGGTACCGGCCATGCCGACAAGTTCCTCAACGCGCTGGAAAAGGAGATCTTTCCGCTGGTGGAGCGCGACTACCGCGCCGACCCGGCCCAGCGCTACCTGGCCGGCAGCTCGTTGGGCGGCCTGTTCGCTCTGCATGCGATGTATGCCCGGCCCGAGCTCTTCAAGGGCTACATTGCCGCCAGCCCTGCGGTCGTCGTCGGCAACGACTGGATCATTGGCCGGGCCAAGGCCTATGCCGCCACAGGCAAGGCCATCAAGGCCAGGCTCTACGTGACCGGGGCGGAGAGCGAATGGCCCGCCTTCCTGGCGGGCATCAAGCGCTACCAGGCGCTGCTGCCGGAACTCAACCACCCGGGGCTGGTCTGGCAGAACCGCAGCATCGACGGCGAGCGGCATGCTGGCACCAAGGCGGAGAGCTACACGCGCGGTATGCGCTTCGTGTTCGAGCCGCTGGCACCGGAGACGGGGCCATCCCGGGACTGATCGGGCAGCGGGCTACAGCGCCTTGCGCAGGTTCGCGGGCGCGATTTTCATCGCCTCGCGGTATTTGGCCACCGTGCGCCGCGCGCACTGGATGCCCTGCTCCTCCAGCATCGCCGCGAGTGCGCTGTCGGACAGGGGCTTTTTTGTGTCCTCGGCGGCGACGAACTGCTTGATCAGCGCGCGCACGGCCGTGCTGGAGGCCTCACCGCCGGCTTCCGTCGACAGTCCCGAGCCGAAGAAGTACTTCAGCTCGAAGGTGCCCCAACTGGTGGCCATGTACTTGGCCGTGGTCACGCGCGAGATGGTGGACTCGTGCAGGCTCAGCTCGTCGGCGATCTCGCGCAGCACCAGCGGCTTCATGGCCAGCTCGCCGTGTGTGAAGAAGCCGCGCTGGCGCTCCACGATGGCCTGGCTGACGCGCAGGATGGTGTCGAAGCGCTGCTGGATGTTCTTGATGAACCAGCGCGCCTCCTGCAGCTGCCCGCCCAGCGGCGAGTTGCTGATGCCGCCACGCGTGGCACGTAGCGCGTTGGCGTAGAGCTCGTTGATGCGCAGCTTGGGGGCGACCTCCGGGTTGAGCATGACGCGGAACTCGCGGCCCACCTTGCGCACGATGACATCGGGCACGATGGCCGCGGCGGCGCCCTGCGCAAAGCGGCGGCCTGGCTTGGGCTCGAGCCGGGTGATCAGCACCTGGGCCTCGCGCAGCAAGGCCTCGTCGGCGCCGGTCTCCATCATGAGCCGGCGCATGTCGCGCTTGGCGAGCAGCTCCAGATGGCTCTTGCAGATCAGGATGGCGATGACTTGCGCGGCGCTCCTGGGCTGCGCGCGCAGTTGCAACACCAGGCATTCCGACAGGTTGCATGCGGCGATACCAGCCGGCTCCAGGCTCTGCAGCAGGCGGTGCGCGATGCGCAGCCGGTCCAGCAACTCCTCACGGTCTTCTTCGTTCTCGGCCAGGGCCGCGGCGATCTCCTCAAGCGTGTCCTCGAGGTAGCCGTCCTCGTTCAGCGACTCGATGAGAACCTGGACGACGGCGCGGTCTTCCGCCGACAGGTGGTGGCCGGCAAGCTGTTGGGCGAGGTGCTGGGCCAGCGTCAGCTCGGCGGATTCCTGGCTCTCACGCTCGCCATCTTCATCGCTGCTGCCGCTGCCTGCGCTGGACGGCAGCTCGCGGATGCCGTCGAAGTCGTCGCGCTCGGTGCCGTTCTCCCAGTCCTCACGTTCGGTGCTGCCGAAGTCCTCGCCACTCAGCTCCGGCGCCTCGGCCGTGGACTCTGCCTCGCCATCCCCGCCGGTCTCGCTGCCGCTGTTCTCGGCCGGCGCGTTCGCGGCCAGCTCGGGTGTGCTGACCGTGAACTCCTCTTCGGTCTCGAGCAGGGGATTGCTGGCCAGCATCTGCTCGACTTCCTGGTGGAGCTCGAGCGTGGAGAGCTGCAGCAGGCGGATGGACTGCTGCAGCTGCGGCGTCAGCGCGAGGTGCTGACTCAGGCGGACCTGGAGCGTCTGTTTCATCGCGCCGCCTCTCGGGCCTACATGCGGAAATGTTCGCCGAGATAGACCTTGCGCACGTCGGCGTTGGCCACGATCTCGTCGGGCGTGCCTTCGGCCAGCACGGCGCCCTCGCTGATGATGTAGGCGCGGTCGCAGATGCCCAGGGTCTCACGGACGTTGTGGTCCGTGATCAGCACGCCGATGCCGCGCGCTTTCAGGAAACTGATGATGCGCTGGATCTCCAACACAGCGATGGGATCAACGCCGGCGAAGGGCTCGTCCAGCAGGATAAAGCGCGGCTGTGTGGCCAGCGCGCGGGCGATCTCGACGCGGCGGCGCTCGCCACCCGACAGCGCCGGCGCGGGGCTGTCGCGCAGGCCCTCAATGGAGAGGTCGTGCAGAAGGCCATTCAGCAGTTCGTCGATGCGGGCCTTGGCCAGCGGCTTGCCGCGGTCGTCCTGCTGCAGCTCCAGCACGGCACGGATGTTTTGCTCGACGGTGAGCTTGCGGAAGATGGAGGCTTCCTGCGGCAGATAGGACAGACCCAGGCGAGCTCGCGAATGGATGGGCAGTCGCTGCACTTCGGCACCGTCGATGCGGATGATGCCGGCGTCCGAACGCACCAACCCGACGATCATGTAGAAGCTGGTCGTCTTGCCGGCCCCATTGGGGCCGAGCAGGCCTACCACCTCGCCGCAGTCCACGCGTACATGGACGTTCTTGACGACCTTGCGCACGCCATAGGTCTTGGCGAGGCCTTCGGCCTCGAGCCGGCTGCCGCAGGCTGGCGTTGTCTCCGAGGGGCTCGCGAGCGTATCGGCCATCACGAGGGCTTGCCCGGCTGCAGCGTCGTCGACGGCTTCAGCGGCAGCGGCGCCGCCGGGGCGGAGGCGGCGTCGTCGCCGGGCTGCACGCGCGGCATCATGACGATGCGGGTGCGGCCATTGGGGTTCGGCGAAGCCGTGCCGCCTTCCAGCGTGAAGACCTCGGTGCGGCTGTTGTAGACGATGACGGCGCCGGTCACCTCTTCGGCCACGGCGGTGCCGCGCAGGCGGCGCACGGTGGCGTTGCCGATGAAGCGCACGGTCTCGGTGCGGGTGTCGTACTCGAGCTGGTTGGCGACGCCATCGATGGCTTCGCCCGGGATGTCTCGGGCCTGGCGGAAGCTGACCGGTTGGCCGCTTGCGCCGCTGGCGAAGGCCTGGTGGTAGCCGTCACGCGTCTCGCGTACATCCACTTTCTCGGCGCGCAACAGCAGGCTGCCCTTCGTGATGATGACGTTGCCCAGCAATTCGGTGCGTTGGTTGACGGCGTCCACCAAGCCCGTCTTGTCCGACGAAAACACGAAGGGCTTCAGCCGATCAGCCTTCTCCGCCTGAGCGGCGGAAAAGGCGAGCACGAGAGCGAGCGGAATGAGCAGGCGATGCATGGCGGCACGGAAGTTGCAGGCCATTCTAGGGGCCTGCTGCCGTCGACAGGCTTTCCGGAGCGGCAAGGCCTCAGGAAGTTTTTCCGCGGCGTACCCGCTTGACAAGGAAGTCCGCCGCGACCAGCGCTTGCTGGCCTTGCCCCGCCTCGCCTGCGACGACCATCGCGGGCATGGTGGCCGCGCCGCAGACCATCGGCTGGCAGGTGGCGCTCCCTGGCCCCGATCAGAGCTTCAAGCGGGCAAAGGACACTGCGTCGACGCAAAACTCGACGACTTTCATCCTGGCGCGTCAGGCATGACCTGGCGCACGCGCGTGTCGTGCTTGCCTTCGACGAGGACACCTTGCGCCGACGCAGCAGGGCGGCGGCCTGCTGCAATCAGTGCGGCGGTCGTGTCGCGGCGCTTCAGGCCTTGCTGCGCACGCGCTGGATCAGGAAGTCGGTGATCTGCAGCGCCTTCTGGCCCAGCTCATGCTCGGGCAAGCGCTGGCTGGCGCCTGCGCCAGCATGGCCGGGCGAGGTCAGGAAGCGGCCGCCGATGCCAATGCAGGGCACGCCATCGATCCGGTAGGCCTCGGACAGCTTCTCGGCCTGCTGGCATTTGGTGACCACGCCGAAGGAGTTGTAGGCCTCCTGGTACTTGACGGGGTCGATGCCCAGCGGGGAAAGGAACTTGGCCTGGCTCTTGGCGTCGTCCAGCGCCAGGCCCTGCTGATGCATTGCAGCGAAGATGGCCGGGCGGACCTGCGCTTCCTTGCCCAGGGCCTCCAGCGCGTAGAACA
>NZ_DASWYS010000210.1:0-4723 GCF_036404855.1 Roseateles sp. | reverse complement strand
GGCCGCACTCGGGTTCGCCCGTGGCAATTGGGGCGAGCCGGACGACACGGACCAGGCGGGCGCGTGATCCTCGCCGAACTCCGCGCCAACGCGTGGAAGATCACCGCCGGCATTGCCGCAGCGCTGGCGGTCGCTGCACTGATCGGCCTTCTGTACTTTCGTGGGATTTCCGCTCTTTCCGATGCCCGCGCCGCACAGGCCGAGCAGGAGAGAGATTCGGCTCGCCAGGAGGTCGTTTCGCTGAGGCAGACGCTCGACACCGAGCGCCGGCGAGCGAACGAGATGGCGGCGATCGCCAAGGACTACGAGGAGCAACGAGATGCGGCAGCAGTTGAGCATGATCGGATCGTTGCTGATCTGCGTAGCGGCAACCTGCGGCTTCGGAAGCTGTGGCAAGCCTCGGCAGCCACCGCCGAGCTGTCCCAAGCTGTCGCCTCCGCCGCCCAGCCTGATGAGGGCGCCGCAGACCGGGAACAAGGTGCGGCAGATCTTGTTCGAGCCGCAGACGAGTGCGACGCCCAAGTCCGCGGACTCCAGCAAGTGATTGAGGCGGATCGGAAGTGAAAACGTCCGAGCTGATCATCAAGCTCCAGGCTCAGTTTGACAAGCATGGAGATCTCCCAGTGTGCACTCACTTCGAGCACTACGTGGAGCTTTGCGAGCCTCCGGTCTTGCGCGACGGCTCGTTCTGGGACTACGAGACGAATGAAATGTATGTCGGCAAATACATTGCGGTGAGTTGATGGCCGACCGCCGCTACGCCTCCCGCAAGTTCGTGCTGGCCTGCGCCGGCTGGCTCGCCGGGGTCGTGTTCTTCAGCATCGGCAGGCTTGATGCAGCGCAGTGGCTCACGCAATCCGCGTGGGTGCTTGGGCTTTACCTAGCGGCCAATGTCGGGGACCAGGCGGTGACGAAGTGAGCGGCAAGGGCGACACGCCGCGACCGTTCGCGGTAGATGACAAGACGTTCTCGGACAACTGGGAGCGCACATTCGGGGCCAAGGCGGAGTCCAGCCCCCAGAAGGAACCCAAGGATGGCGAGGCCGCCGAAATTCGAGAGTCCGGAAGAGTTTGAGGCTCTGGCCGACGCTTATCTGGACAACTGCACGAAGGACGCGCCGCCCACGGTAAACGGGCTGTGTCTGGCTCTCGATATCTGCCGCGACACCCTCTGGGAGTACGCGAAGAAGGATGGGTTTTCCGACGCCGTAAAAAGGGCGAGGGCAAAGCTGGAGGGAGCCTGGGAGGCTCGGCTTGCTGGACCCAATGCTGCAGGCACGATCTTTTGGCTGAAGAATCAGGGCTGGTCGGACAAGTCCGAGCAGACCGTCAAGGTTGAGGGGGCGATCGAAGTCGTCCAGCGTCGCATTGTCCGTCCTTCAGATTGACACCGCCGAGGTCTTCGAGCCGCTGCTCGGGCCTTCGCGCTACAAGGGCGCATGGGGCGGCCGCGGTTCGGGTAAATCCCACTTCTTCGGCGGGCTGCTGATCGAGGACTGTCTGGCCTTCCCGGGCGAGACGGGCGAAGGGCTGCGCGGCGTCTGTATCCGAGAGGTGCAGAAGGATCTGGCGCAGTCCAGCAAGGCGCTTATCGAGGCCAAGCTGCGCGACTTCGGATTGGGTGAGGCGCAGGGTTTCAAGGTCTTCCGCGATGTCATTGAGACGCCGCGGGATGGCCTGCTGATCTTCAAGGGCATGCAGGACTACACGGCCGAGTCGATCAAGTCCCTCGAAGGCTTCGACCGGGCATGGTGGGAAGAGGCGCAATCGGCAACGGCCCACTCACTGAACATGCTGCGCCCGACGCTTCGCAAACCGGGTTCGCAGCTCTGGTTCAGTTGGAACGCCAGGCGCAAGACTGACCCGGTCGATCTGATGTTGCGCGGGACTGAGCTGCCCACTGGCGCTTCGGTGGTGAAGGCGAATTGGCGGGACAACCCGTGGTTCACGCCTGAGCTTGAGCAGGAACGGTTGGACTGTCTGCGTATGCAGCCGGACCAGTACGACCACATCTGGGAGGGTGGCTACGTCACCGTCTCAGAGGGGGCCTACTTCGCCCGCCAGCTGGCCGAGTGCCGGTCGCAGGGCCGCATCACGACAGTCCCGCAAGACCCGCTGATGACGCTGCGGGCCTATTGGGACATCGGCGGCACTGGAGCGAAGGCCGACGCCTGCGCAATCTGGATCGTCCAGTTCGTCGGACTCGACGTTCGTGTTCTGGACTACTACGAGGCCGTCGGGCAGCCGCTTGACGCGCATGTCCACTGGCTGCGCAAGAGCGGATACGAGCGCGCCCTGTGTGTTCTACCGCATGACGGCGCCACGAACGACAAGGTTTTCCAGGTCAGCTACGAAAGTGCGCTGACCGGCGCCGGGTTCTCCGTGAAGGTGGTCCCGAACATGGGGCCAGGCGCGGCAAACATGCGAATCGAGGCGGTTCGGCGACTGTTCCCAGCCGTCCGGTTCAACGAAAACACCACCGAGCCTGGGCGCGATGCGCTGGGCTGGTATCACGAGAAGCGAGACGAGGCCCGAGGGATTGGGCTGGGACCAAATCACGACTGGTCGAGCCATGCATCCGATGCCTTCGGGTTGATGGCGATCGATCACCAGCAGCAGCCAGCCGCGCCGAACACCGCCCCGCTGAACTACAAGAGACTCCGCTAAATGGCCGAACCCCTCACGGACGAGGAAATCCAGGCAGCCTGCCGAGAGGCGCTGACGAACAGCCTGGGTGCGCCGGACAGCGACGTTTCGCGTGCCCGTGAGCGCAACTTGGACTTCTACAACGCCGAGCCGACCGGGGAACTGGCGCCGCCGGAGATTGAGGACCGCTCGGATTTCGTGGCCACCGACGTGGCGGACACGGTGGACGGCATGCTGCCGGCACTGATGCGCATGTTCGTCGGGTCGGACGATGCGGTGACCTTCGAGGGTCAGGGCCAGCCTGGCAGCGAGCAACAGGCCAAGCTCGCCACGGCCTACGTCAACCACATCTTCTACGTGCGCAACGACGGCGTGGGCATCGTCCACGACTGGTTCAAGGACGCGCTCCTGCAGAAAGTGGGCTTCATCCAGGTGTGGGCCGAGGAAGAGTCGGACGACGCCAAGCAGAAGTACGAAGGCCAGACCCTGGAGCAGCTGGCGATGCTGGCGCAAGAGGGCTGGCAGCTTGATGGCGAGCCCGAGCAGGATGAGCAGGGCCTGATCAGCTTCACCGTGGTCAAGGAAGGCAAGCGGACCTGCATCAAGGTGCAGGCTGTGGCGCCCTCCGAGATGCGGGTGGACGTGAATGCCCGCTGGGGTGCTGAGCCGGCCATGATCGGCCGACAATTCGGCCGCCGTCGCTTCGAGCTGGAGCAGGACGGTTACGACCTGAGCGACGTGGGCGCTTCGTCCCCGGCCGAGCCTGATAGCGCCATGCTGGCGGAGCTGGGCGAGACGGACGACTTCACCTACAGCGCGCCGCACATCTCCCACGAGGAGATCGACTTCGCCGAGGTGTATATCAAGCTGGACCGCGACGGCGACGGCATCGCTGAGTGGCTGAAGGTTTGCATGATCGCCGGCAGCGTGGCGATCTACGCCGAGACGGGCGAGGCGGCCATTGAGCAGGTGGACGACCACCCGTACTGCTGGATCTGCCCGATCCCGCGCTCGCATGCGTTCTTCGGCGACTGTCCGGCAGACCGTGCCATCCAGCCGCAGCGGTTGCGCACCCGGACCATCCGGACCATCGAGGACAATATGTTCCTCACGGTCAACGGGCGGACCTACGTCAACACGTCGGCGAACGTGAACATCGACGACGTGTTGGACAACCGTGCGGGCGGCGTCATCCGCGGCCAAGGTCCGGCGCAGAATGCTATTCAGCCGATCGTGCAGCCCAGCTTGGGCGCCCCGGCGTACCAGTTCAACGAATACATCGCCTCCTGGGCTGAGAACCGCACCGGCTTCAACCGTTACAGCGCCGGCACCGACCAGAACGCGCTGAACAAGACGGCCCGCGGCACGGAGCTGCTGACAGCCAAGGCCGACATGCGCATGGAGCTGATCGCGCGGTTCTTCGCGGTCGGCATGCGCCAGATGTTCAAGAAGATCCTCAAGCTGGCGATTCAGCACCAGAACGTGCCGGAAATGGTCGCCATCAACGGCCAGTTCGTGCCGATCAATCCGTCCGAGTTCCGCAACCAGTTCAACGTGAAGATCAACGTCGGCCTGGGCAACGGGTCGAAGGAGCAGCAGGCCAATCGGATCTTGGGCCTGACCCAGATTCTCGGTATGGGTGCGCAGGCTGGTGTAGTTCGCCCGCAGCACTGGGCTGAGGCCATCCGTCTGTACGTGGAAGCCAACGAGTTTAAGAACCCGGAGCGGTTCGTTGACCCAGAGCCCACCGGCATGCCGCCGAACCCGCAGGCCTTCATGCAGATGCAGCAGCAGGTCGAGCAGCAGATGGGGCAGCTGCAACAGCAGTTGCAGCAGATGTCGCAGGAGAACGAGTCGCTTAAAGCCGACGTGCAGAACAAGCAAGCCGACACGGCGCTGAAGGCGGCCGAGCTGCAGATCAAGGAACAGGAGCTTGGCCTTAAGGCGCAGGAAGGCGCGGCCAAGTTGCAGTTGCAGGCCCGCCAGATCGACCAGTCCGAGCGCGACAGCCAGGTCAAGAACACGCAGGCCATCCGCTCGATGGAGTCCGAGGACGATGACGACGCCCGTCTGGCGCG
>NZ_DASWYS010000209.1:0-26552 GCF_036404855.1 Roseateles sp. | reverse complement strand
GGCGTAGGCGACCACCGCGACGAGCGCCGTGCCCAGCACAAACGCCCCCGTGATCCACGCGAGCAGCGCGCGCTCGATGGAGCGCATCAGTCGCTGGCCATGCGGTAGCCCACGCCACGCACGTTCCGGATGGCCGCGCTGCCCAGCTTGCGGCGCAGGTTGTGCAGATGCACCTCGATGGCGTTGCTGGCCACTTCCTGTCCCCAGCCATACACCGCTTCTTCCAGGCGTTCACGGGACAGCACGGCGCCGGGCTTTCGCATCAAGGCCTCCAGCACGGCGAACTCCCGGGCCGACAGCTCCACCGGCTCGCCCGACTTGGTCACCCGGCGACTCACCGGATCGAGCACCAGTTCGCCCTGCTGAAGCTTCGGGTTGCCGCTGCCGGCGTGACGGCGCAGCAGCGCACGCACGCGGGCCACCAGCTCGTCGAGGTCGAACGGTTTGAGCACATAGTCATCGGCGCCGGCTTCCAGCCCGGCGATGCGGTCACGGACGGTGTCCCGCGCCGATGCGATCAGGACCGGCAAGGCGCTGCCGCCGGCGCGCAAGCGCTTCAGCAGCGTCATGCCGTCGCCGCGCGGCAGGCCCAGGTCCAGCACGGCCAGGTCGTACACGCCGCTGGACAGGGAAAGCTCTGCGGCCCGCCCGTCCATGACCCAGTCCACGGCGAAACCGGCCTGGAGAAGGCCTTCCCGCACGGCACGGCCAATCATCGTGTCGTCCTCGATCAGCAGCAGTCGCATGGGTCCTGGAGGTTCGCCTTGGGGGCGCATGAGCCAGGGCCGATCTTCGCTCCAGATGGTGACCGCGGTCCCGGGTCAGGAGATGCCAGGTGTCAGGGCAGCGACCTCGAGAGCCCTGGCTGCGCCATGCCGCTGCCCGCGCGCACGCCATGCCAAGTCAATCCGCTGACGGCCAGACAGATCCATGCGGTCCACAACGAATGGCTCAGGTAATGGGCGCCCCGCATCATCTGCACCCAGCCCAGCGCGAATCCCACGACGAGCACGATCGCAAGGAACGCGCGCGCCGCCCGGGGCGCATGGGCGCGAAGCGCAAACCATCCCGGCAGCAGCGAGAAGGCTGTCGAGGCGTGGCCGGAAGGGAAGCAGCCGCCCGGCCCGCCGTCACGGATGCCCAGCAACCAGTGCGGCACGTACCGCCCTGCCCCACCGCCGAACTCGGCCAGCGACCAGGGACAGCTCGTGGCGCTCGACCGCTTGATCAATGCGATGAGGGCGATGCAAAGCAGGGTCGTCCCGATCCACAGCAGCCGCTCGCGCCGCGGCAACTCGGGCACCAACAGCCGCGGCCGCCAGACGCTGAGCGCCAAGAGGGCGAGGAACAACCAGCCGACGACCCGCACGCCGTCGTGGAGCAGGCGTGCCGTTACCCATTGATCGCGCCACGCAAATCCCGCCGCTGAGCCGTACAGGCGTGCGAGCGGCAGGTCCAGCCCGGACGCCTCCCAGGCCATCAACGCGATGAGCGCCACGGCAGCCACCCATGCGTCGCCGCGGAGCGTGCCGGACAGGGACGGTCGCGACGTTGTACTCACCCGTTCGCTCCCCACGGTCCCGCGAGATCGAGGGCCCGCACCTCACGGACAGCCCGCCGTGGGCGGGCTGCGTCCGGGGGGACTGGAAGGAGGGGGAGCGCAACAGTTGGGATCACCGGGACACGGACGCAGCGGGAAAGCCGGCCAGTGTGGGTCCCGGAGACTTAAAGGGGACTTAAGACCGTCGGTGACGCGGCACGCCCCGGCAGTCGCCCTCCGCGCTTTCCCGCGGGGCTGACCACGGGCATCCCGCGGTCAGCCCGTCGCGCCCTGACAACCGGCGGCTTCACGCCCCCGCTTCCCGCTCGTCACGCCAATGCGCCAGCCGATACAGCACCGGAAGCACCAGCAGCGTCAGCGCCGTCGACGACAGGATGCCGCCGATGACCACGGTCGCCAGCGGGCGTTGGACTTCCGCGCCGGTGCCGGTCGCGATCGCCATCGGCACGAAGCCGAGCGATGCGACGAGAGCCGTCATCAACACCGGCCGCAGCCGCGTGACGGCGCCCTCGAAGATCGCCTCGTCCAGCGCCTTGCCCGACTCCCGCAGGCTGCGAATGAAGGAAATCATCACCAACCCGTTCAGCACAGCCACGCCCGACAGCGCGATGAAGCCGACGGCGGCAGAGATGGACAACGGGATGTCACGCAGCCACAGCGCCACGATGCCGCCCGTCAGCGCGAACGGGATGCCGGTGAACACCAGCAGGCCGTCCTTGGCATTGCCGAACATGACGAACAGCAGCGTGAACACCAGCAGCAGCGACACCGGCACGACGATCTTCAGCCGCTGCGTGGCGGACTGCAGGTTCTCGAACTGGCCGCCCCAGGTCATCCAGTAGCCCGTCGGCAGCTTGACCTGCTGCTGGATGGCTGCCTCCGCCTCCGCCACGAAGGAGCCGATGTCGCGCTCGCGCACGTTGGCGCTGACAACGACGCGACGCTTGCCGTCTTCGCGGCTGACCTGGTTGGGCCCCGGCGCCAGCGACAGGTCGGCCACTTCGCTCATCGGGATGAAGCGCCTGGCGCCGTTGCCGCTGGACGGCAGGGGCAGGGGCAGGCGCTTGATGGCCTCCAGGTCCGAGCGCACCGACTCGGGCGCCCTCACCAGGATGCCGAAGCGGCGGTCCCCCTCGAACATCGTGCCGGCCTCGCGGCCGCCCACGGCGGCCGCCAGCGTGTCCTGAACGTCCTGCACGTTCAGCCCGTAGCGGGCCGTCTTCTCCCGATCGATCTGCACGCTCAGCATGGGCAGGCCGGTGGTCTGCTCGATGTTGACTTCCGCCGCCCCCGCGACGCCCGTCAACACGGCCGAGATCCGCTGGGCGGCGCTCTCCAGCACCTCCATGTCGTCCCCGAAGACCTTGACCGCGACGTCCGAGCGCACGCCGGAGATCAGCTCGTTGAAGCGAAGCTGGATGGGCTGCGAAAACTCGTAGTTCTGGCCCGGCAGCTTCTCGACTTCCGCCTTCACCGCTGCGATCAGCTCATCCCGCGTCCGACGCGGTTCAGGCCACGCCGACGGCGGCTTGAGCATCACATAGGCATCCGAGATGTTGGGAGGCATCGGGTCGGCCGCGATCTCTGCCGTGCCGGTGCGGGCGAAGATGCGTTCGATCTCGGGGAACTTGGCCTTCAGCGTCGCTTCCAGCTGCTGCTGCATCGCCACCGACTGCGACAAGCTGGTGCCGGGAATGCGCAACGCCTGGACGGCGAAGTCACCTTCGTTCAGGCTGGGAACGAACTCGCTGCCCATGCGCGTGGCGAGAAGCCCCGACAGGAACACCGTCACCACCGCGGTGGTGATGACGAGCGGCTTGTTGTCCATCACGCGCTGGAGCGCCGGCTCGTAGGCGCGACGCGCCCACCCCATCAGGACGTTCTCCTTCTCGGAGACCTTGTTGCCGATGAACAGCGCGACTGCTGCCGGCACGAAGGTGATCGACAGGATCATGGCGCCGACCAGCGCGATGACGACCGTGAACGCCATCGGGTGGAACATCGTGCCTTCCACACCCGCCAGCGCAAAGATCGGCAGGTACACGATCATGATAATCAGCTGACCAAACAGCAGCGGCCGGCGCGCCTCCTGCGAGGCGAGGAACACCTCATGGAAGCGCTCGGCCTGCGTCAGCGGTCGGCCCTTGTGGGCCTGCGCATGGGCCAGGCGCCGCACGCAGTTCTCGACGATGACGACCGCCCCGTCGATGATGATGCCGAAGTCCAGCGCGCCCAGGCTCATCAGATTGGCACTGACCTTTTGCTGCACCATGCCCGTGAAGGTGAACAGCATCGACAGCGGAATCACCATCGCCGTCAACACCGCCGCACGGATGTTGCCGAGGAACAGGAACAGGATGACGATGACCAGTACCGCGCCTTCCAGCAGGTTCTTCTTGACGGTGCTGATGGCCTTGTCGACCAGGGTCGTGCGGTCGTAGACCGTCACCGCATGCACGCCTTGCGGCAGATTGCGGTTGATCTCTGCCATCTTCTTGTCGACGGCCTGCGAGACGGTGCGGCTGTTCTCGCCGATCAGCATGAAGACGGTGCCCAGCACGACCTCCTTGCCGTTGTCCGTCGCGGCGCCTGAACGCAGCTCACGACCGACCTCGACGTTCGCCACGTCGCGGATGCGAACCGGCACGCTGCCTTCGTTGCGCAGGACGACGTTGCCGATGTCGGCCGTCGAGCGCACCTGGCCCGGCGCGCGGATGAGGTACTGCTCGCCGCGCCGCTCGATGTAGCCGGCACCGACATTGGCGTTGTTGCGCTCCAGCGCATTCACCACGTCGGCCAGCGTGATGCCGTAGGACGCGAGCCGGTCGGGCTCGGGCGTGACGTGGTACTCCTTGGCGTAGCCACCGATGGAGTTGATCTCCGTCACACCCGCCACGTTGCGCAGCTGCGGCTTGATGACCCAGTCCTGGATCTCGCGCAGGTCGGTCGCGGTGTAGGGCGTGCCGTCGGGCTTCGTCGCGCCGGGCTTGGACTCGACGGTCCACAGGTAAATCTCGCCCAGTCCGGTCGAGATCGGACCGATGTTCGGTTCGACACCGGCCGGCAACTGGCCGCGCGCCCCCTGGATGCGCTCGTTGACGAGCTGACGCGCGAAGTAGATGTCCGTGCCGTCCTTGAAGATGACCGTGACCTGCGATAGCCCGTAGCGTGACAGCGAGCGCGTTTGCTCCAGGCCGGGCAGTCCAGCCATCACGGTCTCGATGGGATAGGTCACGCGCTGCTCGGTTTCGAGCGGCGAGTAGCCCGGCGCCTTGGTGTTGATCTGGACCTGGACGTTGGTGATGTCCGGCACGGCGTCGATCGGCAGCTTCTGATAGCTGAAGACCCCCAGCGCAGCCATGCCCAGCACGGCCAGCAGCACCAGCCATCGGTGCTCGATGGCGAAGCGGATGATGCGTTCAAACATGCGCCGCTCCCGTCAATGCGCGTGGGTGGCCGAGGCCTTGCCCGCCTCGGACTTGATGACAAAGCTGCCCGTGGCCGCGTACGGTGTTCCCGCGGGCAGGCCAGACCTCACCTCGACGCGCTTGCCGTCGCTGCGGCCCACCTCAACGGGCGTGGCCGCGAAGCCATGGTCCGTGCGCACGAAGACGACGGCCTTGCCCTCCAGGGTCTGCACCGCGTCCGCGGCCACCGTCACCGGCACCTTGGCCTCGTCAGCCGCCACCTCCACGTTGACGAACAGCCCCGGGCGCCATGCCCCGTTCGGGTTGTCCAGCGTCACGCGTGCCTGCGCGGTGCGCGTCTGCTCGCCGATAAGCGCCCCCACGTAGGCGACCTTGCCAACGGCACTCTGCTCAAAGGCCGTCGACTTGATCAGGACGCGCTCACCCACGCGGACACGAGGCAGCTCACGCGCCGGCACATTGATGGTCGCCCACACCGACTTCAGGTCCGACACCGTGAACACGGCGGCGTCCTCGCGCACCTGTTCACCCAGCGTGATGTGCTTTTCCACAATGACGCCGTTGAACGGTGCGCGCAGCTCGAAACGGTTCAGCGACGACGACTCCGCAGAGATGCCGAGCGCCAGCAGCTTCTGCCGCGCATTGGCGACGCCGATCTCGGCCTCCCGCATGGCCTGCTCGGCCTGCTGCATGTCCTGCTGCGGCGAGATGCGCTGCTCGAAAAGCTGCTTCTCGCGCTCATAGGTCGTGCGGGCAAGTTGCAGCCGCTTCTGCGCAGACTGCAGGTCTGCACGATGGTCCGACACGCCGGTGCTGCTGATGACGGCCAGCACCTGCCCCTTGCTGACTTGCTGACCCAGCGCCACCGGCACGGCTTCAACGATGCCACTGACGCGTGGCACGACGTGCGCGGTCCGGTCTTCATTGAAGGCGATCTCGCCGGGCAGCTGCAGCGTCGTGCGGATGTCGGCCGGCCCGGCGCTCTCGACCGTGATGCCGGCCGCCTTGATCTGTGTCGCCGTCATCGTGACGGCACCTTCGTCGGCATGCGCGTCGGCGTCGCCCTTGCCCTCGTCTTCATGGTGCTCGCCATCGCTGTGACCCTTGGCCTCCTCATGGCCATGGTCGTCGCCCTCGGCAGCGTGCGTGCCGCCCAGGCGGAGGATGGAGACCGTGCCGGCGGCACCGAGCAGCAGCACCACGGAGATGGCGATCAGTTGCTTCCTGCCCATCGCGTGGCGAAAGCGGTCGAATGTGTTCTGTGGGTTGTTCATCGTTGAACTCAAGGTTGGGTGCCCGTCGAGGGGCTGTCGTTCTGGGCGCCGAGCTGGCGATCGATCTCGGCGGCGATGCGGTGGGCCTGGGCCACGGCGGCGTAGTACTGGCCGCGCACCTGCACCAGGGTGCGTTGCGCGTCGAGGGCGTCCAGGAAGCTGAACTTGCCCAGCTCGAAGCCGGTCCTGGCTGCCTCGTAGGCGCTTTGGGCACCCGGCAGCACCTCGCGGCGCAGCAGGTCGGCCTCTTCCTTGCGCGCCTGCAACAGGTCCGCCATCTGCAGCACCTCGGAGCGCAGACGCAGCGCTTGCGCCTGCGCGTTGGCCTGGGCGGCGTCACGCTTGCGCAGCGCTTCCAGCTGGCCGCCCTGGTTGCGGTCAAAGAAGGGCAGTGGCACGGAGAGGCTGAGGACCGCCTGGGTGCGCCCGGCCTGCTGGTCGCGTTTGGCACCCACGCCGACCGTCACGTCGGGCACACCCTGCGCTCGGGCCAGCGTGTAGCCGGCATCGGCACGACGCGCTTCCAACTGCGCACGGCGCACGCTGGGTGCATCGGGCAGCCGGGCCATGACGTCGACGGCGGAAGGTGCCGGCGGCAGCGCAGCGACGTCGCCATCGAGGCGCTGAACACTTCCGTCCTGCGCCCCCATGACGGCTGTCAAGGCTCGCAGCGCCGCCGATCGTTCAGCCTGTGCCTGGCGGAGCTCGATCCGAGCGGTCGAGTGGGCCACGCGTGCACGCGTCTCCTCGGTGGGAGACACCTTGCCCGCCGTCACACGCCGCACGGCGGCATCGACGCCACTGCCGGCGATGCGCAGCGACTCCTCGGCCACCTTGACGCGCTCCTGGGCTGCCAACGCGTCAAAGAAGGCCTGGATGGCGCCGGCCCGGATATCGGAGCGGCGAGCGGCCAGGTCGAGCGCGGCGATGTCCTTGTCACGCTGCGCGAGCTCGACGCGCGCCGCACGCTTGCCCCCCAATTCCAGCGTCTGGCTCAGCTGGACCGTCGTGGTGCCGGCGCCGGAGCGCAGATCCTCCTGTTCCACGCCCAGCACGGGGTTGGGCAACAGGTGGGCCTGGCGCACGCCGCCGTCGCTGGCATCGAGTTCCGCGGCGGCGGCACGCAGCTGCGGGTTGTGCTGCAGCGCTGTCTCGACGGCAGCGGCCAGCGTCAGCGGCGCCGCTGCGGCATCGACGACCTCAGGAGGAGGGGTGGTGGGGACAACGGCCACGGGCGACTGCGCCCGGGCGAGGGAAGAGATGAGCGCCGCACAGGCCAGCGGCACAAGGATTCTGCGCATCGAAAACTCCAGGGTTGTAGGGACAACGCGAGGGTTTCGGCGAGGGCAGCGCGGCTAGGGCCGCGAGAAAAGGGAGGGAGGATGGACTGCGCTCGCCGATCAGGCGAGCTGCCATTTGGGCCGATCGTGGTGATCCGGCCCCCTCGACTCGAACATCAGGTTCGGTGCGACGCGAAGGAAGAAGCCGGCGTCGATGTCGAGCTGCAGCGGCAAGGGCAGCATCGGCTTGGCGAAGCTCAGATGGCAATAGCCGCAGTCGGTGTCAGCGACCAGCTTGGCAGCCTTGGCCATGGAGGCCTTGGCATGCTTGTCGGCACCGTTGTCGCCCGGATCGGCCTGATGCTCGTGGGTATGGTGGCCGACGTGGGTCTTCGCCGGGGCCTCTTCGTGACCGCAATAGGCTGCCGCTGCCGCCCAGGCGAACTGGAGGGGCAGCACGAACAGCAAAGCGATGATCAGCCAGCGGCGCATGGGGCGTATTGTGTCCTGAGCGCGGCAAGAGGGGTGAACAGGTTGCTTTGTCACCCCTGGGAAGCGGTCGCAGTGCACTCATAGGTCGCATCAGGGCAGGTCGATCCGGTTCGCCCAGCCTCATGGCGCGAGGTGCAGTCTCTCGAGCCCGGTCGGCGAAGCCGTCAGCTCAAGGGTCCCCAGATCGACGTCGCGGCAAGGCTCAGACACCTCGAGCCCCGCCTTCCACCACCGACACGTGAATGACTTGTGCCCGGGGCTTGTGCGGTGCCGGCCCGCAGAGTCCGCAAGGATCGGATCACCGCCGACGCGAACGGTATCCGCCGCAGCCCCGGCATTGCGCCGCCCTGGAACCCGCAGAAGCCGGATGCTCACGGTTGCCCGTCCGCCGAACGTGGCTGCCCTCGTGCGCTGCCGCCTCACCCAGGCGCCCCCTGAGCGCTAGCCGTGCCGGCCGCGGGACACCCGCCAGGCGAGGCCGATCCGCATTGAAGTGAGTGCATCGCCCACGTTGCTGCACGGCCCCGGGGCTCAGCGCTCCCGCTTGCGGTCCATGCTCCTCGGCGGCTCGACCGGTTGCGCCAACTTCGCTGGCTGCGGGATCACTGAAGCCTCGCGGCCAGGACGTCGACGCACCGATTCCTTGAACACGGTCGAGTCACGGATAAATCCGCTGACTCGTTTTGCCAGCTCGCGATCTCCGGGGTCACCGGAGGCTGCGAGTGCCTCCAAGATGTGCGCCCAACTGATCATCGCGTCGGTGGCGCCACGCGGCACCGGCGAGGCCGTCTTGGCCGGAGCGGTCTGCACACGCAGAAGCCCCTGCTTCCTGGTTTTGATTCGCCACAATGGCTCGGAGCTGCGTTGCTCGCCGCGGACCGCCTGACGCGTGGCTTCCGCCTCGATGCCCAACCCGCGCAGCTTCTCGGCGAACGTCTCACGCCAGCGATGACGCAGCGCCTTGTGCGGGTACAGACGCCCGCCTGTCGCTGCAGCGCACTTGAAGCACAGGTGGACATGTGGATGGGCCTGATGCTCATGCAGGACCATGACGTAGCGGTGGCCCTTCAGTTCGACCTGCGCGAACTCGCGCACCGCCTTCTTCAGCAACTCGGCGTTCGTTCCGATAGGCATGGAGAGCATGACATTGAACGCTTCTCGACGGTGGCCGACTTCCTCGATGCGCGCACCGCCAAAGCGCCATTGGTCCAGCAGGTCGCGCACCGCTTCCTCGCCGGTCCGCTCGACCCCTCGGTCGTCTTCAATCACAAGGCGGCCGTTCATGCTGATGTAGCGGAAGTGCGCAGCGATCGCTTTCATGCCCCGGCCGCCGCCAGCGTTCATGACCACCACTTGCGGCGCATGCCGCACCGTCGCTTCGATGCGCTGACGGATCACCGCAGCCTTGCGTCGCATCAACGTGTCCAGCCTGGGAGTCGGCGGCGACCTGACGATGCGGTTGGCGGAATAGAAGAGCCGCTCTCCCCACTGAACCAGTACGCCATCAACCTGCGGTCCGTTCATTGCCGCGGCCTCCTCGCTGGCGTGAGATCTGCAAGCAATGCCGAGGCCTGGACCAAGTGCGCTCTCAGGTCCCCAACCAACGACTTCAATCCTGCCCGATAGCCTTCAAGCTCGCCGGCCGGTAGGCGCTCCAACATCCGCAGGAACGCATTGAGATCTGCCGACATGGCCGCAACCCGGTCGGTGGATAGGCTCAACGCGGCTACCGCTGCCGAGTGGTCGACGGCGCGTGGCGGCGCAGGGAACCCGTCCAGCAGCGTGCTGACGTACCACCCTCGCGCAACGCCAGCGGATCGAGCCCGCGCGACGAGCATCGCTGCGTACTCTGGCGTCAGTCGCAGCTGGATCCTGGCAACGTGGGCATGGAGTGGCACTTCGACGCCTGCCAAGTCGGGACATTCGCTGCCAGGCTCACCGAGCATCATCACCACCGCGTGCCGAACCAGCGCCGCGGTCGTGGTTCCGAGCTCCGCCGCCTTCACGTCAAGCCGGGATCGCAGACCACGCAGGTGCACCCGAACGAACGTTGGTCGATTCACTCGCCCGTGCGGATGGTCAGGCGCCGGGCTTCTGGGGGCGCCTGCCAAAGGACTCCCCGCACCGGTGGCTGGCTCCTGCTCCATCACATCGGGCAGTAGGTCAAGCTGCAAGTACGTCGCGGAACTGGGGAGTACGCTCATGAGGACCCATGGTGCACTTCCGTCATCGGTGCGGCCAGCCCCCTGCCATCGCACCCACCGCCCCGACGACGCGTCCCAGACGATCTCCGGCGCGCCCGTGACGTTTCATGCCGTCCCGCGGCAAGCTAACGATTCGTTTCAATTCCATGCAGGGCGGCGCAGGCCGCCCCGCCATGCGGTCGCCTCCATGGCAGTTTCCGGCTCCTGGCCGGCCAGTTCTAGCCGGCCAGTTGCACGTCCTCGGCTCGTCGGTCGTGTTCCGTGGGCTACACGGCTACCAGCCTTCCATCCAACTGGTGAGCCGCAATGTGGCCTTTGCAATGTGCTGGTGCACCGTGCTGACGCTGATGCCATGGCGTTGCGCAATCTCGGTGTAGGGCAAGCCATCAATGCGATGGGCAAGGAAGATGTCACGCGTCTTGTCGCTCAGACGACTCAGCCCCAGGCTCAGGCGAGCAGTACGCTCTCTGGCCAGCACCGAGTCCTCCACCGACGGCGCGGTGTCGATCAACACCACGTCCTCCAGCATGACCTGCTCACCATGGTTCACGGTCGTGCGGTATTCGTCGATAGAGAGGTTCAGCGCCGTGCGTATCAGAAAGGCCGCGGGACGGTCGACGGGCTGCTTCTCGGTCTCGTAGCGGGCCAGACGCAACCAGGCCTCCTGCACCAGGTCCTCTGCCTCGTGCTCGGTACGCCCTCGACGTCGCAAAGCACCGCGGGCGCGCGCCAGCGCGTCCTGCCAGTTCTTCAAGAGTTGGGTCGACATGGCACTCAGTTGGCCGCGGCCAATGCAGCAGCCGACGCACTGGCGCCATATGGCGCCGGACATGCCCGATCCAGTCGGTCGTGCAGCAGATCGCGGTCTGCCCGCTGGAATGCCCGGGCGATGAACTCAGCGGCCGCAGCCTGATTGGCAAAGGGAGCCTGGAGCTTCGCCACGCGCGACATGCGCCCCTGCAAGTGCAGACCCGCGATGTCGGCCCATCGGATGACGCGTCGCATGCGAGGCCCGAGGGCGCTGGAGGCTGCGAGTTCAGCGCTGGCGCGCCCACAGACTTTGGGCCGGAGGCCCGTCAGCGCGTCGACGACATGGTCGTCCGCAACAACCGCCTTGACGCGCTCGATCCCCCGCTGATACAGGTCCACGGCTATCCGCTGGGCGGTGCCGCCACCGTCGTCTTGCCACGCTCCCAGCACCTCGAACCTTCCATCCGTAAAGAAGCCGAGTGCCCAGTGCCACTCGGAAACGGCGGTGGATCCGTCTTTCAGCATCGGTATGTAGAGCTTGCCGAACCTGACGACCAAGTACCGGCAGCAGAGCGCGCCTGAGTACCAACGAGCGGTGGACCAGAAGAAATAGGGCATTGACGACTCCTGCTTGGGGTAACGCGCCCGACTGGCGAATCGTGCCTACGCGCATTGCGGACCCGGACCGTTTGCCGTGGCCTGAGTGGACTAAAGAATAGACGTTTTTCGTCTATTTTTCCAGGTGCAGCAAGGTGTCGGCCGCTCTGTGATGGCCGATGCAAAAGAACCTCCATACCTCGGATCAACTGCTACTTCGGGAACTGCTCGTTGAGATGCGCGCTGCGGCGAAGCTGACTCAAGTCGAGCTGGCTGAGAAGCTGCAATGGGAGCAGACGCATGTCAGCCGGGTTGAAAGGGGCGTTCGGCGCTTGGACGTGCTCGAACTTCGTCGATGGGTCTGCGCCCTGGGTATTTCGCTGCCCGACTTCATCGACAAGTTCGAACGACGGCTAGAGGCCAACACACCGCCGCATCTGTGACGCTGCCTCGTCCGTATCGGACGACCGATGGCAACCTGTCATCCGCGGCACTTCGAGCTCATCCGGGCGTTGCCGCCCCGAGCCAAGTTCGCCATGTCCGTACGCTCCAAGAAAGCTGACGCCCCTCTTGCGCGCCAGTTGACTCCGTTCAGTAGCCTCGAATTCGATCCACGTGAGGAGGTATGGCCCCGATTCGCCTGAACGCAGCGACGTTGGCCGCCACGATGGCGGATGCCGTGGCCTGGTCTGTGGGGGCCGAAACATGCGGCAGCACCGTCACAGCGGGATGCGTCCAATGCCAACTGTCCATGGGCAACGGTTCAGTGGCGAAAACATCGAGCACCGCGTGACGAAGTCCGCCGCCCTCGAGCACCCGCCGCAGCGCCTCGTCATCGACGATGGCGCCCCGGCCAAAGTTGATGAGACACGCGGGGCGCCCCAACTGGCTGAACGTGACGTCGTTCAGCAACCCGCGGGTCTGCTCGGTGAGCGGCAGGAGGCACACGAGGATGTCTGTATCCGCGAGCATCCTGGCGAGGCCATCGTCGCCCGCGTAGCAAGTGACCCCGGGCAGCGTGCGCAAGGTGCGGCTCCACCCCTGAACACGGAATGCGTTTGCACGCAGGCGCGCAGCAGCCGCCGCCCCGAGTGCCCCCAGTCCGAGCAGGCTCACGGTCTTGTCCTGCGGGCGAACGTACTCGAGGGGCTTCCACTGGCGTTGGCGTTGCTGGCTCGCGTACTTCGGCATGTCCCGGTGGAGGTACAGCGTCCATGCCAACACGGCCTCAGCCATCGTGTCGGACAACTGGGGATCAACCAGGCGAACGATCTTCAGGTCGGTGTCTCGAAGGTCCGCGACCATGCGCTCGACGCCGGCCCAGACACTCTGGACCCATTTCAACCGCGGCATGCGGCGCAGGTCCTCAGGCCGAGGGTTCGCGACGATGGCGACCTCGCACGCCTGCAGCGCAGCTTCGTCCAACCGGCCGATGGGCTCAATCGTCTCGGCGGGCATGGCACGTCGCAGGGCATCGACCCAGGCGGCTTCAAACGGATCGTCAGGGCGTGCGACAAACGGGAGGACAGGGTATTTCATCGCGGGGGAAACTTCTCGCGTGCAAACGCAAGGGACTGCGCTGCTGATCAGCGCCGACTCGGCGCCCGCCACAGTATCAAGCGACTGCCTGGAAGTACGCAGCATCATGGAATGGATCCCTGCTGTGGGACATTCAAGGCCCTCGTATTCGGCATTGGCACGTTCTTCTTCATCAAGTGGCAGACGACCAGGGGAAAAGAGGAAGAAGCAGATAGCGCCGCCGTCGGTTCAGCCCTGACTGGCTATATTCGTCGCCAGAATCAAGGCTCGCCCGCCAAGGGCAGCAGCGCCCGAATCAATATTCCGTCCTGATGGCGGGCCGCAGCGTGCGCGGCACTGGGTCGGAGATCCCTATTCATGAGAGAGAAGCTGGAACTCAGCCATCTGCGGATGCTCAGCGCGCTCTACGAGCATGGCACCGTATCTGCGGCCGCCGAGGCGCTGGACGTTTCGCAGCAGGCCGTCAGCCTGCAGCTCAAGCGGGCCCGGGAGATTCTTGGGGATCCCCTGTTCGTGCGCACCGGCCACGGCATGGCACCGACGGTCTATGGCCTGGTGCTCCAACCGCATGTCAGCCAACTGCTCGCCCTGCTGCATGCGATGCCGATGCCGACGTCGATTCCGATGGAAGAGATCGAACGCACTTTGAGCTTCTCGGCAACGGACCATGCGCAACGCATCATCGTCGGCGATCTGATACGCGAGCTGCGCCGCGTGGCGCCACGGGTCAAGGTCAAGGTCTCCAACATCGAGAGCGCAGCCCTGGTCCGCCGAATGCAAGAAGGCGACATCGACATGGCATTCACGTCGAACGGCTATGTGCCCGAGGGACTGCTGTCGACTCCGCTCTTCACGGAGCGGTACGTATGCGTTGCCGGCCGGCCGATGACCGAAGGGCTTGGCTCGCTTCCCTTGGAGGCCCTGGTCAGGCATGACTTCCTCGTCGTGTCGCCGTCAGTGCCAAGCTTCGAAGGCTCCGCTGGAAGCTGGTTCGAGCAGCGAGGGCTACGGCGTCACGTTGTGGCGTCAGTGCCCTCGTTCTTCATGGCGCTCGAGTACCTGCGTCAGTCCGAGATGGTGGCCTTCGTGCCATCGCGACTGCTGCCTTGCGAGGGGATCTTCGAGGTCCCCCTCGAGAAGTACCCGCCTGGCTTTGAAGTCGTTGCGGCCTGCCATCCCTCTGCCACGTCTGATCCACTGCTGAGCTGGGTCCTGGACTTCGTACAGACCCGGTTCTCCACCGACCGTTCACGCCGCTTGTGACGGCTACAAGCGTGCCGGGGTGGTGCGCCTCGCACCCCACTCCTAAGCTGCCGGGATCGCAACTCGGTATTGACCGGCAAATGAGCAGGAATCTCGTCAACCCCGCAACTCTCTACGACGGCGCCCCCGTCGGCATGTCCCAGGCCAGAGTGGACCCTGAGTCCGGATTCGTCTTCGTGTCGGGTCAAGTCGACTGGGACGTTGATTCGCGGGTCAGACACGCGACGCTGGAAGGCCAGGCCGAAGGAGTGATGGAACACCTGATCACGGTGTTGAACGAGGCCGGCTCCTCGCTCGAGGATGTGCTGCAGTTGCGGGTCTATGTCCTCGGCGAACTGGCCGACGGCATGTCGCAACTCGTGCCCGTCTTCGCCCGCCACTTTGGCAGGAGTCGCCCTGCTCTGACGGGCGTCGGCGTGGCATCGCTCGCATCGCGCGACACGCTGATTGAGATCGAGGCGTTGGCCAAACTGCGCAGGTAGCCCCGGGGTGGTCGCCGGCAACGTCGACATTCAGGCCCCGAACGACACCGCACAACCCACGCTACTGGGGACAGGCCTCTGACGCTCGGCGAATAGCCAGATTTCTAGGCCGGCAGCAACCGCCCCTGCAAGCCTGTCGAGAGCCACACGCGACCGGGCTCGGCCAGCATGCCTTCGACCCCGGGCAGTTGCTCGCGCAGCCAGCGCTGCGACTGGGTGAGGCCGGCCACCATCATGGCAGCACCCCAGCCGTTGACCGCTTCGACGTCGGCCGCCACCAGGGCCAGGCCACGCAGGCCCTGGCTGGGCTGGCCGTTGCGCGGATCGAGGATGTGGTGATAGCGGCGCCCCGCGTAATCAAAACCGCGTTCATAGTCGCCCGAGGCGGCCACCACGCCGCCGCGCAGCGCCAGCACGCCCAGCAGTTGCTGCGGCGCCCGCGGGTCGCGCAGGCCGATGCGCCATGGGCGCCCCTGCAGCGTGCCGCTGCACAGCACATCGCCGCCGCCGTTGATCAGTGCATCCGTCACGCCATGCGTCGCCAGTGTGCGCAGCCCCGCCTGCAGGATGGGCAGCTTGGCGATGCCGCCCAAGTCCAGACGCATGCCGGGACGTGCCAAGCGGGCCGTGCCGCGCGACGGGTCCAGTTGCAGGCCGTGCGCATCCACCAGCGCATGCTGGCGGGCGAGCGCAGCCGCGTCGGGCACGCGGGCAGGCAGGCCGGGCTCGAAATGCCAGTCGGCATAGGCACCGACGGTCGCGTCGAAACGCCCGCCGCTGCGCCGGGAAACGCCCTGAGCCTGCTGCAGTACCGCCATCAGCTCCGGCGCCACCGGCAGCGGTGCGCCACCGGCCGCATTGGCCAGCAGGTTGACCTGGCTGGCGCTGCGGTAGCGGCTCATCATTTCCGACAGGCGAAGCATCTCGGCCCATGCGGCGTCCAGGGCCTGCGCTCGCAGCGTCGCGTCAGCATGCACGGCAACGATGTCCACCTGCGTGCCCATCAAAGCGGCGGAGCTGCGCTGCACGGGCGCGCGGCCGGCATCGAGCGCCTGCGCAGCACGCGGCAGCAGCACGCAGGCCAGCGCCCCCAGTGCGAAGCCGCGGCGACGCGGCGAAGTCAGCGGCACCAAGGAGGCCTCAGCGCGACTGCGCCACCATGTAGTCGACCGCGGCCTTGACCTCGTCGTCGGTCAGCGAAGCGCCGCTGCCGCGCGGCGGCATCATGCCCTTGGCGCCGGTGAAGCCTTCCAGCGCATGCTTGTAGAGCACTTCGTTGCCCTGGGCGATGCGCGGGCCCCAGTCGGCCTTGTCGCCGGGCTTGGGGGCTCCTGCCACGCCAGCCGCGTGGCACATGGCGCAGGTCTTGCCGAACACGCTCTTGCCGACGGTGTTCTCGGCCGCGGCCGGCTCGGCCACTGCGACGGGAGTGGGGGCTGGTGCTTGCGCAGGCGCGCTCGCCGGCTCCTGCTTGCTGCAGGCCACCAGCGCGAGCGCCGCGATGCAGGACAGGAAGACGTGACGATAGGTTGGGCGATTCATGGCGTTGACATCTCGTATGGGGTGAGATGGATTGTGCGGCGCAAGCGCGTCGTCTTGTTCGCTAATTTCGTTAGGCGGGGCAACTACAGCGACCTCGACTGATCCAGATCAAGCCGATCCGGGCGCGTCGTGACGACGATGCACCTGCTCTCGAAGTGCATCGCACTGCAGCCCCAGAACCTGTCGTCAACGTCGATGACGGGTCCATCGCCAAACCCTCTCCCCTAACACTTCACCCGTGTTCCGAAAGCACACGGGTATTTCCGCTTCCGCTCGATCAACCCAAGAGGAAAGACCATGAAAGACCAAAACAACAATAAGAACAGGACGGACAGCAGCGCCGAACCCCAGGGTCTGGCGCGCCGTCGATTCATCAACAGCGCCGCGATCGCCGGACTGACCCTGGGCGCAGCCGCCTGCGCCGAGAAGAAGAGCGATGGCACCGCCACGGCCACTGCCGCCAGCGGCACCGCAGCCGCAGCGCACGGTGGCGAAGCCAACGCGACCCATCTCAAGCCCGGTCAGCTGGACAGTTACTACGGACTCTGGAGCGGCGGCCACACGGGCGACATGCGCGTGCTGGGCCTGCCGTCGGGCCGCGAGCTGCTGCGCATTCCCTGCTTCGTGCCCGACGCCCTGGTGGGCTGGGGCATCACCAACGAGTCCAAGAAGGTCATGGGCACGAAGGCCGATGGCTCGCTGCGCTACACGGTCGGTGACACCCACCACACGCACGCCTCCTACAAGGACGGCAACTACGACGGCCGCTACGCCTGGATCAACGACAAGATCAACAGCCGCATCGCTCGCATCCGCCTGGACTACTTTGTCTGCGACAAGATCACGCAGCTGCCCAACGTGCAGGGCTTCCATGGCATCTTCCCCGACAAGCGAGACCCGGTCGATCCGAAGATCAACTACACGACGCGCGTGTTCTGCGGTGGCGAGTTCGCCACGCCGCTGCCCAACGCGGGCAGCGAGGACGGCAGCAAGTACCGTTCGCTGTTCAGCTGCGTGGACGCCGAGACCATGGAAGTGCGCTGGCAGGTGCTGATCGACGGCAACTGCGACCTGACCGCCACGTCGTACGACGGCAAGCTGGCCGCCACGAACCAGTACAACACCGAGATGGGCGTGCACTACGAGGACATGATGTCCGCCGAGCGCGATGCCTGCCTGTTCTTCAACATTGCCCGCATCGAAGAGGCCGTCAAGGCCGGCAAGTTCAAGACCATCGGCAGCTCCAAGGTGCCGGTGGTGGACGGCACGCGCGAATCCAACAAGGACGCCAAGACCGCACTGACCGCCTACGTCTCGGTTCCGAAGAACCCGCACGGCGTCAACGCCAGCCCCGACCAGAAGTACTTCATCTGCGCCGGCAAGCTCTCGCCCACGGCCACCGTCATCGAACTGGCGAAGGTGCTGGACTGGTTCGACGGCAAGTTCGAGAAGGTCGACGATGCCATCGTCGCTGAGGTCGAGATCGGCCTGGGGCCCTTGCACACGGCCTTCGACGGCCGCGGCAACGCCTACACCACGCTGTTCCTGGACAGCCAGGTGGTGAAGTGGAACATCGACAAGGCCATCGCCTTCCAGAAGGGCGACAAGACCGCCAAGTACGTGGTGGACCGCCTGGACGTGCAGTACCAGCCGGGCCACATCAACGGCTCGCAATCCGAAACCATCGCCGCCGATGGCAAGTACCTCGCCGTGGGCTGCAAGTTCTCCAAGGACCGCTTCCTGCCGGTGGGCCCGCTGCACGCTGAGAACGAGCAGATCATCGACATGTCGGGCGAGAAGATGGTGCTGCTGGCCGACCACCCGGTGCGCGGCGAGCCGCATGACTTCATCATCTTCAAGCGCGACCTCCTCAAGCCCAAGCAGGTCTACTCGCTGGACGACTTCCCCAACGCGGTGAAGGACCCCAAGGAATCCGGCGTGACCCGCAACGGCAAGAAGGTCACCGTGAAGATGACGTCGCAGGCGCCGGCCTTCTCGTTGCGCGAGTTCAAGGTCAAGAAGGGCGACGAGGTCACGCTGATCCTGACCAACCTCGACAAGATCGAGGACCTGACGCACGGCTTCGCGATCCCGAACCACAACGTCAACTTCATCGTCAACCCGCAGGAGACGGCGTCGGTGACCTTCATCGCCGGCGAGCCGGGCGTGTACTGGTGCTACTGCACGCACTTCTGCCACGCGCTGCACCTTGAGATGCGCACGCGCATGATCGTCGAGGCCTGAGGCCTCGAACGACGCCCCGCGCTGCGCCACTCGAGCCGGCCAGCGCGGGCGGAAGATGAGAACAGAAATGACGTTAGTGCATCGACTTGCCGCGGCCTGCCTCAGGGCAATGGCCGCGGTTTTTTTTCTGACCCTCGCGTGCGCCCAGGCTGCGCCGGGGCATCAGGCCTATGAGGCCCAGCTGCCGCCAGATCTCGCCACAGCGCCCGATCTGTGTGCGCTGCTGCCCTGCAAGGACGTCTTTCCAGGCGCCGCCAGCTTTTCGCCGCGCAAGGGCCAGCCGCCCTATGTCGAGGCCTACGGCCCGGCCACCGCCGGCGCCAAGCCCGCGCTGCTGGGCTTTGTGATGCTGTCCACCGACATCACCGACACGCCCGCCTACTCGGGCAAACCGGTGGTCACGCTGATCGGCATGGATACCGCCGGCCGCTATGTCGGCGTCAAGGTGCTCAAGCACTCCGAGCCCATCTTGCTGCTGGGCATCCCCGAGACGGCGCTGATCAAGTTCAACGACCAGTACCTGGGCAAGTCGGTCAAGGACCAGATCGAGGTCGGCCCCTCGCGCCCGGACGAAAACGTGCTGGGCGTGGACGCGATCTCCGGCGCCACCGTCACGGTGGTGGCGCAGAACCAAGTGATGCAGCTGTCGGGCAGCGCGGTGGCGCGCCAGGTCGGCATCATCGAACCCACCGTGCGCGAGCGCGCCCGTTGGCAGGAAACCGGGCGCCGCTACCGCTGGAGCGAACTGCAGGCCCTGGGCGCCGTGCAGCAATTGCGCGTGCGGCCCGAGCAGGTGGGCCTCGCTCCTTCGGCCGAACCATTCATCGAGCTGTGGTTCGGCGACCTGAACCACCCCGACCTGGGCCGCAGCCTGCTCGGCGACAGCGGCTACGCCAGCCTGCGCTCGCGCCTGCATGACGGCGAGCAGGCCTTCTTCATCGTGCGCAGCGCCGGCACCGAATCCTTCAAGGGCTCTGGCTTCGTGCGGGGCGGCATCTACGACCGCGTGCAGGTCAAGCAGGGCGCCGACGCCTTCACCTTCCGCGACCTCGACGCCATCAACCTCTACGGCCTGGAGGCCGAGGGCGCACCGGCCTACACCGAGTCGGTCATCTTCATCATCCGCTCGCCCAGCTTCTCGGCCGCCTACCCCTGGAAGCTGGCCTTCCTCGGCAACCGCGTCGACCAGGCCACCGGGCATCGCAGCTTCGCCGTCTTCGAGAGCAAGTTCTGGCTGCCGGACGCGCTGCTGCAGGGGGGCCGGCCCCGGGTCGTCGAGCCCGATGCGCCGTGGCTGCGCATCTGGAAGAGCCAGGCGCTGAAGATCGCGCTGTTCAGCGCGCTGCTGGTGGGTGTGGCCGTGGTCTACGCGCTGCGCGAGCGACTCACGCGGCGCTCCACGCACAAGAACAAGTGGCCGGTCAATGCGTTCAAGTACAGCGCGTGGGCGCTGTCGATCGTCTTCGTCGGCTTCGGGCTGATGGCCCAGCCGTCGATCACGCAGGTACTGACCTGGTTCCACAGCCTGCTGTTCCAGTGGACGTGGTCGCTGTTCCTGACCGATCCGTTCATCTTCGTGTTCTGGATCTTCATCATCGTCACCGTCTTCCTGTTCGGCCGCGGCCTGTTCTGCGGCTGGATGTGTCCGTTCGGCTCGCTGTCGGAGGCGATCTTCAAGATCGCGCGCAAGCTCGGGCTCAAGCGCTGGCAAAAGCCCGTGCCCCAGGCCTTGCACGACCGGCTCAAGTGGCTGAAGTACGCGATCTTCTTCGGCCTGCTGGCCGTGTCGATGTTCGACATGGGCCGTGCCGAGATGCTGGCCGAGGTCGAGCCGTTCAAGACCACCTTCCTCGTCGGCGTGTTCAACCGCGCCTGGCCTTACGGACTGTTCGTCGCCGCGCTGCTGGGGCTGTCCATCTTCATCGAGCGCCCCTACTGCAAGTACCTGTGCCCGCTGGGCGCCTCGCTGGCCATGCCCAGCACCTTCCGCTGGTTCGGCCTGAAGCGCAAGCAGGACTGCAACAGCTGCAAGGCCTGCGCCGTAGGCTGCGGCGCGCAGGCCATCGACGCGGCCGGCCGCATCGACCACCGCGAATGCCTGCACTGCCTGGACTGCATGGTGCTCTACACGGACCAGAAGGGCTGCCCGCCGCTGGCCAAAGAGCGCAAGCGCCGCGAACGCGACGGTCTGCTGATCACGCCAATCGGCCGCGACGGCTACTTCATCCCCATCGACGCCGTGCCCGCCATCTCGCCCAAGGCCGCGCAAGGGCCCGACCCGCGCATGCCCACCGACCCGGCCAACCCCTACGCCGAGCGCGGCGCCTCGACCGCCTGGCAGGTGCTGGTGCTGGAGATCCGCGACCACTTGTGGCCCTGGAGCCGCGAGGGCTGGAAGAGCCAGCGCGCGCTGCAGGTGGCCGGCATCTCGCTGGCCGTGGCCGCGAGCCTGGCCTGGCTGCTGGCCGCGCAGGGCAAGCTGTCCTCGGCCGCCATCATCGGTTGGTGGTTCGGCTGGAGCGTCTACGAGGTGCTGATCCGCATGAGTGGCCGCCGCTATGTCAAGGACGGCCCATGGTGGCAGGCCAGGTACCGTGTCGCCGGCTGGATGGATATGCTCAGCTACGTGGGCTTCAAGAACTTGCTGATCGGTGCCGCGCTCTTCCTCGCCCTCAAGTCGCTGGGTTGGTTGCCGGCATGAAGCCTCCCGGAGCGAACTCACTGCTGCGCACGCTGTCCCTCGCCCTGCTGGTGCTGGGACTGAGCGCAGCCGAGGCCAAGACCTGGCGCGTGCAGCCGGGCGAAGCCATCCAGGCCGCGATTGCGCGCGCCGAAGCCGGTGACGTGCTGGAGATCGAGCGCGGCAGCTACGCCGAGAACCTGCGCGTCGACAAGCCGCTGACGCTGCGCGGCATCGACCGGCCCACCATCAGCGGCGGCCAGCGCGGCGACACCATCCGCGTGGCCGCCCCCGACGTGACGATCGAAGGCCTGATCGTGCGCGACTCGGGCCACGAGCTGAAGTCGCAGCACGCCGGCATCTACATCCAGCCCGGCAGCCACCGCGCCGTGGTGCAGCGCTGCGACCTCGTCTACAACCTCTTCGGCCTGTGGATAGAGAAGGCCAACGACGTGCGCGTCGAGCACAACCTGATCACGGGCCTGCGCGACTTCAACTCTTCGCAGCGCGGCAACGGCATCCAGCTCTACAACACGCAGGGCGCGCGCATCGTCGGCAACAACATCAGCTTCGTGCGCGACGCGCTCTACGTGGACGTCTCCCACCACGCCGAGTTCCGGGCCAACAAGCTGCACCACAGCCGCTACGGCACGCACTACATGAACTCCTACTACAACCTGTGGGAGGACAACGAAAGCTACCTCAACCGCGGTGGCCTGGCGCTGATGGAGGTGCGCAACCAGACGGTGCGACGCAACCGCACCTGGGGCAACAGCGACTTCGGCATCATGCTGCGCACGCTGCAGGACTCGGTGATCGAGGACAACATCGTCGCCGGCAACAACCGCGGCTTCTTCATCTACGACGTCGAGTACGCGACCCTGCGCGGCAACCTGGTGGTGGACAACCACGTCGGCGTGCACCTCTCGGCCGGGTCCACGCGCAACGTGGTGCAGCGCAACGATTTCATCGTCAACCGCGAGCAGGTGCGCTACATCGGCGCCCGCGACGAGCGGTGGGGCGACTCACGCGACGGCGAGCGCGGCCAGGGCAACCACTGGGACAACTACCTCGGCTGGGACCGCAACGGCGATGGCCTGGGCGACGTGCCCTACGAGGCCAACGAACTGGTGGACCGCCTGCAATGGCGCTACCCGAGCGTCAAGTTGCTGCTGGGCAGCCCGGCCGTGCAGGCGCTGCGTCTGCTGGGCCAGCAGTTCCCGGTGCTGCGCGTGCCCAGCGTGGTCGACGCGCATCCGGCCATGCAGCCGCAACACAAGAACTGGAGCGAATGGCGTGACAAGCAATTCCGTTGATGGCACCCAAGCGCTGCGCCTCCAAGGCGTGGCCAAGCACTACGGCCGGGGCAGCACACTGCTGAAGGCGCTGGACGGCGTGGACCTCGTGGTGCCGCGCGGGCAGTTGCTGGGCCTGATCGGCCACAACGGCTCCGGCAAGAGCACGCTGTTCAAGCTGGTGCTGGGGCTGATCGCTCCGAGCCAGGGCCAGCTGTGGGTGGATGGCTGCCAGGTGGGCGGTCGCCACTTCCGCGAGGCGCGCCGCCGCCTGGGTTACCTGCCCGAGAACCTGGTGCTCTACGACAACCTCGACGGCCTGGAGACGCTGCGATTCTTCGCCCGCCTCAAGGGCGCGCCGCTGACGCAATGCGCGCCGTTGCTGGAGGAGGTGGGCCTGAGCCACGCCGGCCGCCGGCCGGTGCGCGAGTACTCCAAGGGCATGCGCCAACGCCTTGGCTTCGCGCAGGCCCTGCTCGGTGACCCGCAACTGCTGCTGCTGGACGAGCCCACCACGGGGCTGGACCCCGCCGCCATCCGCGATTTTTACGACCAGCTGTACCGGCTGCGCGCGCGCGGCGTCACGCTGGTCATCAGCTCGCACATCCTGGCCGAGCTGGAGCAGCGCGTCGACGCGCTGGCCATGCTGTCGCGCGGGCGGCTGTGTGCGCAAGGCACGGTGGATGCGCTGCGCGAGCACTCCACCCGCCCGCTGCAGCTGCGCCTGGCCGGCGATGTCGCCGTGCTCGATGCGCTGCCGCAGCAGCTCGCCGGCCTGCCCGGCGTGAGCTGGCAGCGCGACGGTGCGCAGCAGGCCAGCGTCGACTGCCCGCGCGCGCTGAAGATGCCGCTGCTGCAATGCCTGGCGGCGCAGCCGCTGACCGACCTGAGCATTCAGGAGCCAACGCTGGAAGACCTCTATTTCGAACTGCGGGAGGCCGCATGAAAGACGGACTGCAACCCCGCCAGATCGCCGCCGTGGCGGCCAAGGAGTTCAGCGACCGCCTGCGCAACCGCTGGGTGCTGGCCGTGGCGCTGGTATTCACGGTGTTCTCGCTGGCCATCACCTACTTCGGCGGCGCCGCGCAGGGCCAGATCGGGCCGCACTCCATCGAAGCCACGATCGCCAGCCTCGTGTCGCTGGTGATCTACCTGATCCCGCTGATCGCGCTGCTGCTGGGCTTCGATGCCATCGTCGGTGAACGCGAACGCGGCTCGCTGGACCTGCTGCTGGCCCTGCCCATCACGCGGCTGGAGCTGCTGCTGGGCAAGTACCTGGGCCTGGCCGCCGCGCTGGCGCTGTCCACGCTGGCCGGCTTCGCGCTGGTGGCGGCGCTGCTGTGGCAGCGCTTCGGCATGACGGGGCTGTATCACTACGGCGGCTTCATCGCCAGCTCGGTGCTGCTGGGCCTGGCCTTCCTGAGCCTGGCGTTGCTGCTGTCCGTGGTGGCTCGCGACCGCACCCGCGCCTCGGGTTTGGCCATCGCGCTGTGGTTCGCGATGGTGCTGGTGTTCGACCTGCTGCTGCTGGGCCTGCTGGTGTCCAGCGGTGGTGAACTGGGCGGCGTGCTCGCGGGCGACGGCTTCGCCTACCTGCTGCTGCTCAATCCCGCGGACGTGTTCCGCATCCTCAATGTGTTCTCGCTGGACGACATGGCGCGCCTGTACGGCCTTGCCAGCGTCGTGCCGCCTGCGCTGGGCAACCCCTGGCTGATGGGTGGCGCGATGCTGGCCTGGATCACGGTGCCGCTGGCCCTGGCGGGTTGGAGATTCAAACCATGACCCTGCACGCCCCCTCCCCTTCCCGACTCACACGGCGTCGCCTGCTGTGCGGCTGCGCCGCCATCGCAACCGTGAGCCTGGCGGGCTGCAGCCGCCAGGAGGCTGCCGATGACGCCGGCAAGCCACGTGAGATCGCCGGCCAGTCCAGCTGCTCGCTGGACGGCATGCTGCTGTCGGACTACCCCGGCCCCAAGGGCCAGATCATCTACAAGGGCGACACCCAGGTGAACTGGTTCTGCGACAGCATGGAGTTGCTGTCCACGCTGCTCAAGCCCGAGCAGGTGCGCCCGCTGCTGGCCGCCTACGTGCAGGACATGGCGAAGGCGGACTGGGACAAGCCGGTGGGCCACTGGATAGACGCGCGCCAGGCCATCTACGTGCTGGGCAGCAAGCGCCATGGTTCCATGGGGCCCACGGCCGCGAGCTTTGCCGACGAGCCCGGTGCCAAGGCGTTCGTCCAGCAATGGGGCGGCCGCGTGCTCCGCTACGCCGAGATCAAGCCGGAGATGGCCGACCTCAGCGGCGGCGCGCTGCACGACAGCCGCATGTGATCACCGCCGTGCGAAACAACCGCCGTCAGGCCTGACTGCGTATGTCACCGGTCGGCGCCCCGCCGCTGGCGGGGGCTCTGCCTGCACATGCTCGCGCGCAGTGACCCGAGGGCAGCGGAAGACGGCCCCGACGTCGGCACCACCTGATGACGACCTGGGTGTCAAACCGCGGCGTGATTCGATGTGCCTGACCAGGAGAGGCCGGCCTCAAGGTATCAGCTCCATGCGGCTCAGATTGCCGGGGAGTTCCTACGAGCGGCAAGTGCGCGGGTATCGGCGGCTGGCGATGTCTAGCGATTAGCAGCTCAGCGCTTCAACCGCCGCTGCCGCGTTAGGCCCTCGCCGGGCGTACAGCAAGGCGGCCAGCTGCTCGGGCACATCGCTGTCAAAACTCATCAGCGCGTCGGCGGCCTGGCCTGCGGCGGCGGCCTTCAGCACCTCGGCCACGCTTGCCTTCTGCGCGTCGCTTGCCTCGTGCGAGAGCTTGCCTTCCAGCAGACCGATGGTCTCATCGCGCAGGCGGTCCGATCCCAGCACATGCCACGCGTAGTCGACCTCATATCGCTCCACGGCGTCCTTCAGGCTTTCGCCGTCCAGGCGGGACTCCTGTGCGAAGCCATTCAGCGTGCGGGTGCAGAGGCTCTTGGCGACGAGCGCCAGCAGTTCATCGTGCGAGGGGGTGTTTGCAGCGGCCACGTTGGGTCCTTGGTACATCGATCAACCCACGGGAATCGGAGCTGTCGCAGGCCCATGGGCGGACCTGCGACCACAGAAGCCAAAAGCCCCTGACTCTGTTGGGAATCAGGGGCCTGCAATCGGTGGCAAGGGCGGAATCGAACCGCCGACACGCGGATTCTCGAACGGCATCCATGTGCGCAGCGTTACATTTTCGATGCGCAACATTCAACAAAATCAAGCACTTACAGCGCAACCAAGCGCAGCCAACGGCTGCCATGGGCACTCAGTACCCGACGTGACGGCCAGAGGATTGCGAGAACCAGCGCACCTAGGGCGTCATGACGGCTGCCAGTGTATCAACCCTTCCGACGGCCATCGGCCGTGGCCCGATGTGACGCGCGACGTCAAGTCATTTCGGAATTTAAGGTGCTCTTGGGCTCACCGTGCCGAAGAGTCAGCCAGTTTCGGAATTTGATGAATTGCAGGTTGTAGAAGCGCAGATACGGCATGAATTCGGAATTCAAGAAATCGGCCATCTGAACACGCGCAGAAGGCCGCCATCCCGGAAATTCCGAAATGACTGCCGACCCTGCTGCCCCCTCCACCCTCTTGCGCGTCACCGATTCCGCTGCCGTGGGACCAGCCATTCGCGCACGTCGACGGGAGCAGTCGCTTCGAATCGATGACGCGGCATCTTTGAGTGGCGTCTCAGTCGACCTGCTTTCTCGCCTCGAGAACGGCAAAGGCTCCGTTCGACTGGACAAGCTGCTGGCCGTGTTGGACAGCCTCGGGCTCGCACTCATGCTCGGCCCCAAGGACCACCCCGGCATGCAAGCCGCCTCGCGTCCCGCCGGTGCGGGTTCGGAGAAGTCATGAGTTCGATCACCGGCACATTGGCCGGCGCACCGAG
>NZ_DASWYS010000208.1:0-20904 GCF_036404855.1 Roseateles sp. | reverse complement strand
GGTCGCCGGTGCCGCTGGCTGGGTGGCGGCCAAGCCGGCGGAGATCGACTGCGAAGTGCGCTAGCCGACGCAGCCGGCGCCGCCATGAAAAAAACCCTGTGCACCGCGAGGCGCACAGGGTTTTTTGTTGGACCGGCGAAGTCTTACAGCACTTCGCTGGCGTGGTCCGCGAGACGCGAGCGTTCGCCGCGCGCCAGGGTCACGTGGCCGCTGTGCGACCAGCCCTTGAAGCGGTCGACCACATAGGTCAGGCCGCTCGAGCCTTCGGTCAGGTAAGGCGTGTCGATCTGGGCGATGTTGCCAAGGCACAGGATCTTGGTGCCGGGACCGGCGCGCGTGACCAGGGTCTTGATCTGCTTGGGCGTCAGGTTCTGGGCCTCGTCGATGATGACGAACTTGTTCAGGAACGTGCGCCCGCGCATGAAGTTCAGGCTCTTGATCTTGATCTTGCTGCGCACCAGGTCGTTGGTGGCAGCTCGGCCCCACTCGCCGGCGGTGGAGTCGCCCTTGGCCAGCACCTCGAGGTTGTCGTCCAGTGCGCCCATCCACGGGCCCATCTTTTCCTCCTCGGTGCCGGGCAGGAAGCCGATGTCCTCGCCCACGGGCACGGTGACGCGGGTCACGATGATCTCGCTGTAGCGGCGCTCGTCCAGCACCTGGGACAGGCCGGCCGCAAGCGCCATCAGCGTCTTGCCGGTGCCGGCGGTGCCGGTGAGTGTGACGAAGTCGCACTCGGGGTCCATCAGCAGGTTGAGCGCGAAGTTCTGCTCGCGGTTGCGCGCGGCCACGCCCCAGACGGAGTGCTTCTGGTGGCCGTAGTCCTTCAGCGTCTTGAGCACCGCCGTCTTGCCGGTGATCTCGGTGACCTTGGCGTACAGCGGCGTCGCACCCGGGGCTTCCAGGTAGACCAGCTCGTTGACCAGCAGCGTGGGCACCAGCGGCCCGCTGATGCGGTAGAAGGTGGTGCCGCCTTGCTGCCAGCTCTCCATGGTCTTGCCATGGCGCTCCCAGAAGTCCGAGGGCAGGGCCTGGACACCGGTGTAGAGCAGGTCGGAGTCTTCCAGCGTCTTGTCGTTGCGATAGTCCTCGGCGGGCAGGCCCAGCGCGCGGGCCTTGATGCGCATGTTGATGTCCTTGGACACCAGCACGACCTCGCGCCCCGGGTGCAGGCCCTTGAGCGCCTGGACGACGCCGAGGATCTGGTTGTCCGCCTTGCCCTGGGGCAGGCCCTGAGGCAGCGGGGTGTCGATCAGCCCGGTCTGGAAGAAGAGCTTGCCCTCGGCCTCGCGGTGGCCGGTGGCGGCCAGCGGCAGGCCCTTGGCCATTTCCTCGACGCTGCTGCTTTGCAGGCTGGCGGCGAGCTGGTCCAGCTCGCGGCTGACCTGGCGCACGTTGCGGGCGACCTCGGTCATGCCCTTCTTGTGCCCGTCCAGCTCTTCGAGCGTGATCATGGGCAGGAAGATGTCGTGCTCTTCGAAGCGGAACAGCGACATCGGATCGTGCATCAGCACGTTGGTGTCCAGCACGAAGAGCTTGGCCGCCTCGGCCGGCTTGCGCGTGCGCTTGGCCTTGGGCGCGGCGGACTTGGCCGGCGCCTTGGAGGCCGCCTTGGCGGGCAGGGACGGCCGGGCGGCGGCAGGGCTGGAGGCGGGGGTGGGGAGGCGCAGCACTTCGGCTGTCGGTGCCGCGACCGGGGCGGCCGGGGCGGACGCTGGCGCGACGACCGGCGGTGTCGCGCGAGCTTTGCTGGGGGTCAGAGTGGCCGAGTAAGCAGTGGCATCGAGGCGGCTGGCGCGTTGTGCAGGAGGCTTAGGCAGTGGCATGTACGGCGTATCGACGGGAAGTGAACCCCACGCGAACCTGGCGCCAGAAAGCAAAAAGCCGCACAGGATGAGTGCGGCTTTGCAGTCTGAGACAAGGTTTCGACCCGGGGCATGGGCTGATTATGCACATCCCACGGGGCTCTGCGATGTCAGTACACAACGCGTTTCAGGCGGCTTCCTTCTTCAGGCCCTTGACGGCCTTGAGCACCTCGTCGACGTGGCCGGCGACCTTGATGCCGCGCCATTCGCCGACCAGGATGCCGGTCGGGCTGATCAGGAAGGTCGAGCGCTCGATGCCCTTCACCTTCTTGCCGTACATGATCTTGTTCTTGACGACGCCGAACATGTGGCAGAGCTTCTCCTCCGTGTCGGCGATCAGCTCGAACGGCAGCTCCAGGGCCTGCTTGAACTTCTCGTGGGAGGCCATGTTGTCGCGCGAAACACCGAGCACCACCGCGCCGGCTTTCACGAAGTCCTTGTGGCGATCGCGGAATTGCATCGCCTCAGTGGTACAACCGGGCGTGTTGTCTTTCGGGTAGAAATACAGCACGACCGACTTGCCCAGGAAGGCATTGGCAGTGAACTTCACGCCGCCGGTGGCTTGAGCCTCAATTTCCGGCAGGGGTTTGTTGAGCGCAGGCGTCATTGGGGGGTGCGGCAAGTTGGGCTCACGGGGTCCCCGGTTCGTGATTGCTCTGTGAAGCCTTTCACGGAAGCAATCTACGCGGGCGCCCGCAAGCAATAGCCCGTGATTATAAAGCCTCGCTCCGGCATCCCGCCGGCCGAGGTCATCCCTCGATGAGCAAGGCCGCCAGAACGTTGCGGCCTTCGCTCGCCAGCACGTTGTAGGTGCGGCAGGCTGCCGCCAGGTCCATGACCTCGAAGCCGATGCGGGCTTCGACCAGCCCGCGCCACAGCGCCGGATTCGGAAAACGCAGCCGCGCGCCGCTGCCAAAGACGACCAGTTCGGGCTCCAGCGCCTTGATTGCTTCGAAATGCGCAGGCTGAAGTTCCTCGAAGCGCGAAGGCGGCCAGGCGACGACCTCGCCCTTCCAGGGCACGAGGACGCTGGCCGTGTGGGGCTGGCCATTGACCCAGACGCCCTGGGCGTCATGGCGGGAGATGCTGTTGCCGCCTTGCGGCTCGTCGAGCTGGAACTTCATCGGGAAACGGGCGAAAAGCGCGCCGCAGTGTCGCCGAGAACGGCGGGCCGCGTGCCCGGGCCTTGCTTAAACTCCGAGATCCCCTTCTTGCACTGCAGCAACCGCTGCGCCGGAGCGCCTTTTGAAGCCCATTGCCAAGTCCAGCAAGCTCGCCAGCGTCAGCTACGACATCCGCGGTCCCGTGCTGGACAAGGCACGCCAGATGGAGGAGGAGGGGCAGAAGATCATCAAGCTCAACATCGGCAACACGGCCGTGTTCGGCCTGACGCCGCCGGACGAGATCGTGCAGGACATGATCCGCAACCTCGGCGACGCTGGCGGCTACACCGACAGCAAGGGCCTGTTCGCGCCGCGCAAGGCGGTCGTGCACTACACGCAGGAGAAGGGCATCCGGGGCGTCACGGTGGACGACGTCTACCTGGGCAACGGGGCCTCCGAGCTGATCCAGATGGCCATCAATGCGCTGGTCAACGACGGCGACGAGATCCTCATCCCGAGCCCCGACTTCCCGCTCTACACGGCCGTCGTGGGCCTGTCGGGCGGCCGCCCGGTGCATTACCGCTGCGACGAGGGCTCCGGCTGGCTGCCTGACCTCGCCGACATCGAGGCCAAGATCACGCCGCGCACCCGCGGCATCATGGTCTGCAACCCCAACAACCCGACCGGCGCGCTGTACCCGACCGACCTGCTGCTCGGCATCATCGAGATCGCCCGCAAGCACCAGCTGGTGGTCTTCGCCGACGAGATCTACGACAAGACGCTGTACGACGACAACGTGCACACGAGCATGGCCTCGCTGGCTGACGACGTGCTCTTCGTGACGTTCAACGGCCTCTCGAAGAACTACCGCAGCTGCGGCTACCGCGCCGGCTGGATGATCCTCAGCGGCGAGAAGCGACATGCGCGCGACTACATCGAGGGCCTGAACATGCTGGCCTCGCTGCGCCTGTGCTCCAACACGCCGGGGCAGCTCGCCATCCAGACCGCGTTGGGCGGCTACCAGAGCATCCGTGATCTCGTCGCACCGACCGGGCGGCTCTGCCACCAGCGCGACCTGGCCTACGAACTGCTGACGCAGATCCCCGGCGTCAGCGTCGTCAAGCCCAAGGCCGCGCTCTATATGTTCCCGCGCCTGGACCCCAAGATGTACCCCATCGCCGACGACCAGCAGTTCGCCTACGAACTGCTGGCCGAGGAGAAGGTGCTCATCGTCCAGGGCACCGGCTTCAACTGGCCCGAGCATGACCATTTCCGCCTCGTCTTCCTGCCCAGCGTCGACGACCTGCGCGAGGCGGTCGGCCGCATCGAACGTTTCCTGGGTGGCTACCGCCGCCGCCATTCCTCCTGAGTCCCTGTCCTGAGAGCCCCGCGATGAAAGCGATCCAAGTCGGCCTGATCGGCCTCGGCACCGTCGGTGCCGGCACCTTCCACGTCTTGCAGCGCAACCAGGCCGAGATTCGCGGCCGCGCCGGCCGGGGCATCGAGATCGCGATGGTGGCGGCCCGCAACGCCGAGCGCGCCAAGGCCTACCAGGCCGTCGTGGGCGACGGCGTGCCCTGCGTCGCGGACGCGCAGACGCTGGTGAACAACCCTGCCATCGACATCGTCGTCGAGCTGATCGGCGGCATCGAGCCGGCACGCACGCTGGTGCTGCAGGCCATCGCCAACGGCAAGCACGTCATCACGGCCAACAAGGCCCTGCTGGCAGTGCATGGCACCGAGATCTTCGAAGCCGCCCGCGAGAAGGGCGTCGTCGTCGCCTTCGAGGCGGCAGTGGCCGGCGGCATTCCCATCATCAAGGCGCTGCGTGAGGGCCTGACGGCCAACCGCATCGAGTGGATCGCCGGCATCATCAACGGCACGACCAACTTCATCCTGTCGGAGATGCGCGGCAAGGGCCTGGACTTCGCCACCGTGCTGAAGGAGGCCCAGCGCCTGGGCTATGCCGAAAGCGACCCGACCTTCGACATCGAGGGCGTGGACGCGGCCCACAAGCTGACGCTGATGAGCGCCATCGCCTTCGGCGTGCCGGTCCAGTTCGACAAGGCCCATGTGGAGGGCATCTCCAGCCTGCAGGCCACCGACATCAAGTACGCCGAACAGCTCGGCTACCGCATCAAGCTGCTGGGCATCACGCGGCGCCGCGAGAACGGCATCGAGCTGCGCGTGCACCCCACGCTGATCCCGGCCAGCCGCCTGATCGCCAACGTCGAGGGTGCGATGAACGCCGTCGTCGTTCAGGCCGACGCCGTCGGCACGACGCTGTACTACGGCAAGGGTGCCGGCGCCGAGCCGACCGCCTCGGCCGTGGTCGCCGACCTTGTCGACGTGACCCGCCTGGCCACGGCCGACCCCGACCACCGCGTGCCCCATCTGGCCTTCCAGCCCGACGCCATCAGCGACACGCCCATCCTCGAGATGGCCGAGGTGCACACGGCCTTCTACCTTCGCCTGATCGTGGCCGACCAGCCGGGCGTGCTGTCGCGCATCACCACCATCCTGGCCGAGCACGACATTTCCATCGACGCCGTGCTGCAGCGCGAGTCCGCCGAGGGTGAGCGCCAGACCGACCTCATCATCCTGACCCATGACACCGTCGAGGGTCGCATGAACGAGGCCCTGGCCAAGATGCAAGGCCTGCCCACAGTCCTCGCGCCCATCGTCCGCATCCGCAAGGAAGAACTCGCCTGAGCTTGAGCCCGACATGAAGTACATCAGCACCCGCGGCGACCAGGCCGAGCGCGGCTTCTCCGACATCCTGCTCGAGGGCCTCGCGCCGGACGGCGGTCTCTACCTGCCCAAGGCCTACCCCAAGGTCGACGCGGCCACGCTGGCGCGCTGGCGCGGCCTGGCCTATGCCGACCTGGCCTTCGAGATCCTGTCGCTCTACATCGACGACATCCCGGCCGACGACCTGCGGGCGATCACCCGCAAGGTCTACACGGCCGAGGTCTTCGGCACCGAGGCCATCACGCCGCTGACGTGGCTGGGTGAGCACATCGCGCTGCAAGGCCTGTCCAACGGCCCCACGCTGGCCTTCAAGGACATGGCCATGCAGCTGCTCGGCGCCCTCTTCGAGTACGAGCTGGGTCGTCGCGGCGAGACGCTGAACATCCTGGGTGCCACGTCGGGCGACACCGGCAGCGCGGCCGAGTACGCGATGCGCGGCAAGAAGGGCGTCAACGTCTTCATGCTCAGCCCCAACGGCCGAATGAGCCCCTTCCAGCAGGCGCAGATGTTCAGCCTGCAGGACGCCAACATTCACAACATCGCCATCGACGGCGTGTTCGACGACTGCCAGGACATCGTCAAGGCCGTGTCCAACGACCTGGCCTTCAAGCGCGAGCACCGCATCGGGACCGTCAACTCCATCAACTGGGCGCGGCTCCTGGCCCAGGTCGTCTACTACTTCGCGGGCTATTTCCAGGCCACGAAGTCGAACGAGGAGAAGGTCAGCTTCACGGTGCCGTCGGGCAACTTCGGCAATGTCTGCGCCGGCCACGTCGCACGCATGATGGGCCTGCCCATCGCCAGGCTTGTCGTCGCCACCAACGAGAACGACGTGCTGGACGAGTTCTTCCGCACCGGGGCCTACCGTCCGCGCGGCACGGCGGACACGCACGAGACCTCCAGCCCTTCGATGGACATCTCCAAGGCCAGCAACTTCGAGCGCTTCGTGTTCGACCTGCTGGGCCGTGACGGTGCCCGCGTTAAGCAGCATTTCACGTCGCCGGCGTTCGAGCTGACGGCCGACGAGCATGTGGACATTGCCGGTTTCGGCTTCGTCTCCGGCCGCAGCACGCATGCCGACCGCGTCGCCACCATCCGCCGCTGCCATGCCGAACATGGTGTCGTCATCGACCCGCACACGGCCGACGGCCTCAAGGTCGCGCTGGAGAAGTGCGATCCCGCCGTGACCATGCTGGTGCTGGAGACGGCGCTGCCGGCCAAGTTTGCCGCCACCATCCACGAGGCCCTGGGCCAGGAGCCGCCTCGGCCCGCGGGGCTGGAAGGCATCGAGGCCTTGCCCAAGCGCGTGAAGGTCATGCCGGCCGATGTGGGCCAGGTGAAGGCCTACATTCACGCTCATGTCTGAAGCACCGAAGAAACCCGCCCTGACCCCCCTGGACGACGCGCTGGCCACGCTGCTGGCACAGGCCCAGTCTCTCGAGGAGCGTGAAACGCTGCCCGCCACGGCCGCCCTCGGCCGGGTTCTGGCGGCGGACCTGATCTCGCCCGTGGACGTGCCGCCGGCCGACAACTCGGCCATGGACGGCTATGCCCTGCGCGCCGCGGACGCGGGGGCGACCCTGCCCGTGACCCAGCGCATCCCGGCTGGCAGCGTGCCGCACCCGCTCGCTGCGGGCGAGGCCGCGCGCATCTTCACCGGCGCCCAGGTGCCGCCGGGCGCCGACACCGTCGTCATGCAGGAGCACACCGAGCTGCTGGACGGCGGCGTGCGCGTGACCCAGCCCGTGACGCAGGGACAGCATGTCCGCCTGCGCGGCGAGGACGTGAAGGCCGGGACCGTCGTGCTGCCGGCCGGCACACGGCTGGATGCGGTGGCGCTGGGCCTCGCGGCCACGGCCGGGGCGGCCCAACTGACCGCCACGCGCCGACCGCGCGTGGCCCTGTTCTCGACCGGCGACGAGCTCGTCATGCCGGGCGAGCCCCTGCCGCCCGGCGCGATCTACAACTCCAACCGCTTCACGCTGCGTGCGCTGCTGGAGGGCCTGGGCTGCGAGGTGGTCGACCTGGGCATCGTGCCGGACAAGCTGGACGCCACCCGCGCGGCGCTGCGCGAGGCGGCCTCCCGGGCGGATGTCATCCTGACGTCCGGCGGCGTCTCGGTCGGCGAGGAAGACCACCTTCGCCCCGCCGTGCAGGCCGAGGGGCACCTGGATCTGTGGGCCATCGCCATCAAGCCCGGCAAGCCCTTCGCCTATGGCCGCGTCGGCGGCGCCCACTTCATCGGCCTGCCGGGCAACCCGGTGTCCAGCCTCGTGACCTTCGTGGTGCTGGTGCGGCCCTTCCTGCTGAAGCTGCAGGGCGCGTCGCGCCTGGCGCCGCGCGGCTACCGCATCGCCGCCGGCTTCGATTGGCCGCGGCCCGACAAGCGCCGCGAGTTCCTGCGCGTGAGCCTGGATGAGGAGAACGGCCTGGCCCTGTTCGGGAACCAGAGCAGCGGCGTGCTGACCTCGGCGTTCTGGGCCGACGGCCTGCTGGACAACCCTGCAGGTCATGCCTTTTCCAAGGGCGAACCGGTGCGCTTCATCCCCTTCTCGGAGCTGCTGGCATGACGATCACCGTTCAGCTGCGTTTCTTCGCCTCGCTGCGCGAGAGGCTGGGCGCGGGCGAGGCCCTGGCCTTGCCGGCAGGCAGCACGGTGGGGGCGGCGCGCGAGGCGCTGCAGGCCCGCGGGGGCGTGCATGCCGAGGCCTTGGCCCGCGGCCGCGCCGTGCGTGCGGCGCTGAACCAGAAGATGGCGCCTGAATCCGCCGAGCTGGCGGACGGCGACGAGCTGGCCTTCTTCCCTCCCGTCACGGGTGGGTGAGCCTTGAAGGGCCTGCACCTGACCGCCGACCTGCGCGGCGTCGACCCCGCGCGGGCCGTCATGACGGATGCGGAGGTCCTGGGCAGCGCGTGCCGCGATGCCGTGGCCGCCGCGGGTCTGCAGGGGGTGGCCGAGCTGATGCACCGCTTCGGCCCGGCGGACGGGCAGGGCGGCATCACCGGCGTCGTGCTGCTGGCCGAGTCCCACCTGGCCGTGCACACCTGGCCCGAACTGGGCGCGGTCACGCTGGACGTCTACGTCTGCAACTACGGCGGCGACAACAGCGCCAAGGCCGAGCGGCTGATGGCGGCCGTGGTCGATCTCTTCGAGCCGGCCGAGGCCAGCCGGCAGCGCTGGTTCAGAGGCTGAGCCGCGCCGCGGCCGTGACACCGGCCGTGTAGGCCTCCTCGAACACCGAGTAGCCGGCCAGGTCGGCATGGGCGAAGACGATGCGGCCGCGAGCTTCGCTCAAGGCTGTCAGCGCCGCCGAGCTGCGCAGGCCCGGGGTCGGGATGCTCATGGCGTGGCCGAAGCGGCACAGGTCCGCGCGCACCAGCTTGGCGGGCAGGTCGGGATGGGTCTGCGCCAATTCGTCGCTGACGACGCCCGCCCAGTGCTGCCAGGGCTGGTTCAGCAGCTCGGCGCGCCGGGCCGTGGGCAGGGCCAGATAGGCCGTCAGCAGGGGCGGGCGCGGCGTCGGGTCCAGCGACTGGTGGCGGGCGTCGACGTAGCCCAGCGCCCGGGTGCCGTAGCGCACGTTGTCCCAGGCCGGGGGCGCGCCGGGACGCGTGAGCAGCGGCTCGCTCAGCAGCAGGTTGGCCGTCAGCCAGGGGGCATGGCTGAGCTGCGCCGTGGCCCGGCGCAAGGCCTCGGGCGGCGCCGCCAGCAGGCGGGCGGCGATGAAGAGCGGCGTGGCCAGCACGACGGCACGCGCCTGCCAGCGCTCGGGGGCGTCCGCGGCCTCATTCCAGGCCAGCAGATCGATGCCATGCCGGCCTTCGGCCACGCGCAGCACGCTGCGGCCGAGGTGGATGCGCTCGCGCAGCGGCTCGGCCATGCGGGCGCTCAGCCAGCCGTTGCCTTCGGGCCAGGTCAGCACCGGCTCCCGCTCGGCGGTCTCGTCACCTGGCGCATGGAAACCGTGACGGCTGGCGAAGTAGTGCAGGCCGGCCCAGGCCGAGACGCCGGCCGCGTCGGCGCCGAAGTCGTCGCGGCAGCAGTAGTCGAGATACCAGCGCAGGCGGACGCTGTGCAGGCCCGCCCGGTCCAGCCAGGTGGAGAAGGGTTGCGCATCCAGCGCGGCGTGGGCTGCCGTCCAGCGCGCGCGGCGCGTCGGCATCGCGAAGCCGGCCTCGCGCTGGGCCTGTGCGACGAGGTCGGCAAAGCGCCGGTACTGCTCGCGCGTCGCGGCGTCGTCGGCAGGCGGCAGCAGGCCTTCATGCCATTCGCCGTCGATGAAGAGTCGCTCCTGCGGGCTGTGGCAGAGCTGTCGCTCGTCCCACTCGGTGCGCCCAAGGCGGGAGCGAGCCAGGCCCAGCTCGTGCAGCAGCTCGCTGACCTCGCGGGCCTCTTCGCCGGGCAGCGGCAGGTAGTGGGCGCCCAGCGGGCAGGGCGAGCCTGCCAGCTGATGGCCGCGGCTGTTGCCACCGGCTTGGTCCTCGAGGTCCAGCAGGGCGATGTCGTCGATGCCGCGCTGCGCCAGCGCCCGTGCACAGCCCAGGCCGGCGATGCCGGCGCCGACGATGAGGACCCCGGCTTTCCTCAAGGGACCGTCGGCCGCCGGAAGCGGCCCGCGCAGCCGGTGGCCGCGCTCCGGGTGCGTGCCGACCCACCCGCCTTGCAGGACGGGCGTATCGGGCGCGCAACCGCCGGCCAGCAGGCTCAGCAGCAGGGTGCGGCGCCGCAGGCCGGCAGGGGAGTCATCGTGATCGGGACGCAAGGGCGCGAGCCTAGCAGCGAAAGCCGCCGGCACCGCGCCAGTTGCCTTCAGCCGCAGGGCGCGCGCCATTCGCGCAGCTCGGCGGCCAGCACGGGGTGCTGGCCGGCCTCGGCGCGGCTGATGAGCTCGTCGACGTTGGATTCGGTAACCAGTTCATGGCCCACGCCCTGGAGCAGGGCCTGATAGACGCTGTCAATGTCGGCGGCGTCCGTGTCGGCGGGCGTCGTGGGCACCACCGTGGCGCGGGTGGAGGAAGTTGGCATGGGGAACTCCGGCGCCGGCGTGGCATGCCGGCGAACCACAATCCCGGCAAACGAGGTTCCCGCGGCGCTCAGTGCACCTTGCCCCACTCGGCCTCGAACTCCTGCACCAGCACCTGGTTGGACAACCGGTTCACCTCGGTCGGCACGCGGGCCATGTCAGGCGGGAAGTCGAGCAGGGCCCGCAGGCTGTCGGGGCTGATGAAGCGCAGCCCCGGAGGGAATTGCGTGGGGAGCCTGAAGGGACGCCGCGACGCGAGCACGAAGCCCCATTCTCCAAAGGACGGCACATGGGCGTGGTAGGGCGTCGCGGTCAGCCCGGTGGCCTCGATGGTGGTGACGACCGTCCAGAAGCTGCGCCGCGCGATCAGCGGCGACGTCGTTTGAACGACGGCGTAGCCGGACGCGGCCAGGTGCTGGTCCACCAGCTCGTAGAAGCTGGCCGTGTAGAGCTTGCCGAGCGCGAAGTTGGACGGGTCGGGGAAGTCGACAACGATGACGTCGAACGTCTCGTGCTGTCGCTCCAGCCAGCCGAAGGCGTCCGTATTGACGATGCGCAGCTTGGGGTTGGACAGGGCGTGGCCGTTCAGCGCCGCGAGCCGCGCGTTGTCGCGGAACAGGGTGGTCATCAGCGGGTCCAGCTCCACCAGCGTGACCTGCTCGACGCTGGCGTACTTCAGCACCTCGCGCACGGCCATGCCGTCCCCGCCACCCAGTACCAGCACCCGCTTCGGCGCGCCGTGCGCGGCCATCGCGGGCTGCACCAGGGCCTCGTGGTAACGGTACTCGTCTTTGGAGTGGAACTGCAGGTTGCCGTTGAGGAACAGCCGGGTTCCGGCGTGGCCATCGGTGACCACGATGCGCTGGTAGGCACTGCTCTGCTTGAAGACGATCTGCTCGCCGTAGAAGCGGTCCTCGGCCCAGGTCGTCAGCCGGTCGGCGCCGGCCAGGGCCGCCAGCAGCAGTCCCGCCGACAGCACGCAGGCGGCGGTGTGGGCGGACTTGGCGCGCAGGTCGGCGCGGAAGATCCACAGCGCCCAGATCGCGACGGCAACGTTCAGCAGTCCGAAGGTGACGCCGGTACGCACCAGGCCCAGCTGCGGCACCAGCACCAGGGGGAAGGCCAGCGCGACGAGCAGGGCGCCGAGGTAGTCGAAGGTCAGCACCTGGGAGACCAGGTCCTTGAGGCCGTAGCGGGCGCTGAAGTGGCGCTTCAGGATGCGCATGACCAGCGGGATCTCCAGCCCGACCAGCGTGCCGACGAGCAGCACGAGGGCGTACAGCAGCACGCGAAACGGTGCCGCCTCCCCGGGCGGCAGCAGGCTGTGCACGGTGAACAGTGCCGCGGGCATCAGGCCGCCGATGACGCCGACCACCAGCTCCACCTGCAGGAAGACGCCCACGATCTGCCGCTCGACAAAGCGCGACAGCCAGGACCCCAGCCCCATCGCGAACAGGTATACGCCGATGACGGTGGAGAACTGCAGCACCGAGTCGCCGAGCAGGTAGCTCGCGAGTGCGCCCGCGGCCAGCTCGTAGACCAGGCCGCAGGCGGCGATGACGAAGACGCTGGCGAGCAGCAGCAGCTCGGCCAGCGTGGCGCGGGTGCGGGCCGGCTCGCTCACGGCTGGGCCGGGGCGAGCAGCACCGAGAAGGCCAGGCGTGTGCCGTCGGGACTGGCGGCGATGTTGCGGATGGCCCCGCCGAGGCCCGTCAGTTCGGCAAAGGGCTTGAAGCCGCTGCCCGGGCTGCCATCCCAGCGAAGCAGCCACTGGCCGCGCGCCATCAGCAGCGAGCCGTCGGGCAGCCAGGCGAAGTACTGGCTGCGGTGGGGATCCTTCTCGCCTTCGGAGCCCAGCGGTGTCTCCACCAGCACCTGGGGCGTGGCGTCGTCTTCGCCCATCGCGCAGATGCGCCAGTGCGCGGGGTCGGTCTGGTCGACGAAGCTGGCGCGTCTGCCGTCGGGCGTGCGCCCCAGCGAGCGGCCGGGCTGGGTCGTCAGCGGCGTGGTCTTGCCGGTGGCGCTGTTGAACAGCACGGCCCGGTGGGCGTTGCGATTTGCCACGTCGTCGACGATGAACAGGGCCAGTCGCTGCGCGTCGATCCAGGCGTGATAGCCGACCCGCATGACGGGCACCGCCGGAGCGATGGCCTGGCCGTCCCAGCTGAAGCGCCACAGTGAGGGCTGCTTGCTCTCGATACCGTAGTTCGGGTCGGCGTCAACGACGCGGATGGCCGAGAAGCCGCTGCCGTCGGGCAGCGGCGTGGGCGAGTAGAGGCTGTGCGGCGTGTTCGTCACCGCCGTCGTCTGGCCGCTGGCGATGTCGTGGCGGTAGATGTTGCTGGAGCCGCTGCGGTCGGAGGCATAGAGCACCGCCGCGCTGTCGCGCGTGAAGGCGGGCTGAAAGTTGGCGCCCCGGGTGTGCGTGATGCGGGCGACCTGGCTGACCCGGCCGGCGGCGATGTCCAGCCGCGCCAGCACGATGGCGACGTCGGGCCTGGCCTCGGCCGCCAGGGTCGGCGCCGCGGTGGCGCAGAGCAGGGCTTGCAGGACGAGACGTCGGGTGGGGGCCGGCAGGAGCATGGCGTGCGGACGAAGTGGGCTGGCGGGCAGTCTAGAAGCACAACGGCTGGGCCGGGCCCCGCGAAGGGCGGCGCCCCCGCGCTTGCCCCAGACGCCCGAGGCAGGGCCGGCCGGCTCGCGCTCCAGGCGGCCTCAGCCGTGGATGGCCGCCGCGACGATGTGGCCGATGGACAGGCACATCGCGCCGACGACGATGGCCAGCGCCACGTTCTTGTGCTCGACGATCTCCTCCCACAGCTTGTAGGGGGTGATCTTGTCCACGATGATGAACGACACCCAGAAGATGATGACGCCGATGACGGCATACATCATCGAGCCGAGGACGATTTCGGGCCTGAGCCAGTCGAGGGTCATGGTGATCGCTCCTTCTTACTTGTGGCCGCCGCCACCACTGCTGTAGCCGCCGTAGCTGCCGCCGCTGTTGCCGATGTAGGTGCCGCTGCCGCGTGCGTTGGCGCGGCATTGGCGGTATTCGTTGCTGTTCTCGCCGAAGCTGGTCTTGTACCTCTCGCAGTCGTCGCTGGAGCACGCACGCAGCAGCGCGAACAGCAGCACGATGAGAAAGAGGCCGATGACGATGTTGCGCAGCAGCGTGCCGCCACTGTTCTTGAAGGCCGAGGCGTCGCGGCCGAACAGCCCGGGCGGCGCTACCAGATTGAAGGCCTTCTGCACCGCCTCGGCCGGCACCGGGCGGCCACCGCTCCAGGTGATCTCGGGACCTTGTTGCTCGCGGCTCAGCAGGTACTGGCCGTCGCGGGTGACGTAGTCGGCGATGCGCACGCGGTCTTCCAGCCGCACGGGCCAGTAGAACTCGCCCAGCACGCGTGTCGTCTTGGCCTGGTAGACCCAGCGCTGCGCGTAGGCGCGGTCCTGCCAGGTCACGCCGGTGTCCCGGCCGGGCGTGGGGGCGCCGGTCAGCGTGCGCACCAGGCTCCAGCCCTCGCTCGTGTCGACGAGGAAGGCGAAGCCCGCCAGGCGGTTGTAGAGCAGGTACTCGCGCCAGAAGCTCTGCTCGTCGTCGCCGTCCTCGGGAAGGTCGCAGCGTTCCTGGTAGCCGACCACCTGCCAGGTCTCGGGTTTGTCGCCGCCCACGGCCAGGGTGCCCGTGCGGCCGAGCGGGATCAGCGGCGGCAGGCCGCGGTCCTGCGCGGTGAATCCCAGAGCCTTGGCCTCACCTTCCGGCAGGTCGACGACGGCATTGCACTGGGCGCAGACCATGCTCTTGGTCTGCGCCAGCTTGGGCTCCAGCGGTGCGCCACAACTGGGGCAGGCGAGGGCCCGACCCTTGAACGTCGCTTCGGCGATGGACTCGCCCTCGGCCGTCGTGCGCAGGCCCTGCAGGGCCAGGTCGGCGAGCTGCACACCACGGCCGACCGACCAGACCGGGGGGCCCTCCTCGCCGAACTCCAGCGTGCCGACCTCGTCCTGGGAATTGCGCAGCTCGACGACGCGGCCAGGGCGCGGCACGCGCGGCAGCTCGCCCTCGGCGGCGCGCACGGCAGCCTGGACGACGGCGGCCACCTGCCAGCGCTGGCCAGCCAGCGTCAGTGGCAGGCCCGGCTGCGGGTCCGGCGGCGGCGCCTCGGCGAGCGGGGCCTCCAGGCTGAGGACGAACTGGCCGTTGTCCTCGCTGAGCCAGCCCACGCGCACCTGTTCGCCGGCATCGAAGAGCAGATGCCACTCGTTCCAGTTGCCCAGCTCGGAGCCGCGCTGCACGCGGCCGACGACGGCAAAACCGCTGCCCATCCAGCGCCCAGTGGCGCCCAGCTGCAGCGGGGAGTAGTCCTCGAAGATCTCGGCGCTCTGGCCGATGCGGCTCAGCGTCTCGCCGTCACGCAGCAGCGTGCTGCGGCAAAAGCCGCAGACGGCACTGCTGGACGCGGCGCTGGCGAACTCGACCGGCGCGCCGCAGTTGGGGCACGAAGCGCGCCAGCGGCGCTGGGCTTGTTCAGCCAAGCTTCTTCAGGAGGTCCGCTTTTTTGGCGGCGAATTCCTCGTCGGTCAGGATGCCCTTGGCCTTGAGGTCACCGAGCTTCTCCAGCAGGGCCACGATGTCGTCGGGCTTGCTGGCCGCCGGTGCGGGGGCTGCGGTGCCGACGCCGGCCAGGCCCTGGCCCAGCGTCTGGGCCAGCGTCTGGCCCAGGGCGACGCCGGCCCCCAGGCCGATGGCCTCGCCCGCGATGCCGCTGCCGCCGCCCGCGGCGCCCTTGGCCATCTCGGGCAGGGCCTGGGCGGCCTGGTACTGCATGAACTGGCCCATGTTCTGGCCGATGATGCCCATGCCGATGCGCTGGTCGAGGATCTTCTGCAGTTCCTCGGGCAAGGAGACGTTCTGCATCGTCACCGACAGCAACTCGAGACCCAGGGCGGCGAACGACGGCGCGGTGGCGTTCTTCAGCGCCGCGGCGAACTCGATCTGGTTGGCGGCCAGGTCCAGGAAGGGGGTGCCGCTGCCGGCGACGGCGTCGCTGATGTGCTGCAGCATCAGGCCGCGCAACTGGCCTTCCAGGTCCTGCACCGTGTAGCGTTCACGGGTGCCGGAGATCTGGCTGTGGAAGGTCTTGGGATCCTGGATGCGGTAGGCGTAGTTGCCGAAGGCGCGCAGGCGCACGGCGCCGAAGTCCTTGTCGCGGATGGAGATCGGCTGGCTGGTACCCCAGCGCTGGTCGATCTGCTGGCGAGTGCTGAAGAAGTAGACGTCGCTCTTGAAGGGCGACTCGAAGAGCTTGTCCCAGTTCTTCAGGTAGGTGAGCACCGGCAGCGTCTGCGTCGTCAGCTTGTGGGTGCCGGGGCCGAAGACGTCGGCCACCTGGCCTTCGTTGACGAAGACTGCGACCTGGGATTCGCGCACCACCAACTGGCCACCGTTCTGGATTTCCATGCCAGCCATCGGAAAGCGGTAGGACAGTGTGCCGTCGCTGTCTTCCGTCCACTGGATGACGTCTATGAACTGTTTCTTGATGAAATCCATCAGGGCCATGTCAATTCCTGGCTGGGTGAGAGAAATGATGGCAAGTATCGGATGCCTCGGACTCACTTCGACGCTCAAACAGGTGAATCTCACCGCCACCCAAGGTGAGAATCCGTGACATGAGCAGAGTTTGCATCCAGCCGGGGGACTTCGACCTTGGCGCAGAAACGGCCGCCCTGCGGGCCGCGGATGGCGGCGTGGGTGCCGTCGTCGCCTTCGTCGGCACCGTGCGCGAGCACGGCAGCGGCGCCGCCGTGTCTGCGATGGAGCTGGAACACTACCCAGGCATGACCGAGGCCGCCATCGAGGCCATGGTGGACGAGGCCTTTGCCCGCTTCGACATCCGTGCTGCGCGCGTCATTCACCGCGTGGGTCTGCTGCAGGCACGCGACCAGATCGTGCTGGTGCTGGTCACCAGCACCCACCGGGGGCAGGCCTTCCAGGCCTGCGAATTTCTGATGGACTATCTGAAGACCCAGGCGCCGTTCTGGAAGAAGGAGCACACGCCGGACGGCGCGCACTGGGTGGATGCCCGGGTGGCTGACGACGAGGCGCTGGCGCGCTGGGGCATCGCGGGAGGGAACGCCACTTGAACGGCCTGGCCGTGGCGGTGGGCGCCGCGCTGGGCGCGCTGGCGCGTTGGCAGGTCGGCGTCATGTTCAACACGCGCTGGGTGGGCTTCCCGCTCGGCACGCTGCTCGTCAACCTGGTGGGCGGGCTGCTGATCGGCATGGCGATGGAGTGGTTCGGTCGTCAGCCCAACGAGTTGCTGAAGCTGCTGCTGGTGACCGGTTTCCTCGGCGGCCTGACGACTTTTTCGGCTTTTTCCGGTGAGTCGCTGGCACTGTTGAGGCATGGCGAACTGGGCATGGCGCTGGCCCACACGCTGGCGCATGTGGCGGGATCGCTGCTGGCCGCCTGGGTCGGCATGAAACTGGTGCAAGCGTTGATCTAGGACAACTTGAAAAGCGCCATCCGGCGCCCACTTGGCTTCGCAACCGGAGGAATCACCCCATGCGTGCCGACAAGTTCACCACCCGCTTCCAGGAGGCCCTGGGCGAGGCCCAGAGCCTTGCCCTGGTCCGCGACAACCCCTACATCGAGCCCGTCCATGTGCTGGCCGCCATGCTGGCCCAGGACGAAGGGCCGCGGGCGCTGCTGGAGCGCGCTGGCGTCAAGACGAAGTCCCTGCAGACCGCGCTGGACGGCCTGATGGCCGGCCTGCCGCAGGTCAGCGGCGCGGGTCAGACCGTGCAGGCCGGGCGCGACCTCGTCGCGCTGCTGCAGGCCGCCGAGAAGGAGGCCACCAAGCGCGGCGACCAGTTCATCGCCAGTGAGATGTTCCTGTTGGCGCTGGCCGATGCCAAGACCGATCTGGCGGGCGTGGTGCGGGGCCACGGCCTGACGCGCAAGGCGCTGGAGGCCGCCATCGAGGCGGTCCGCGGCGGCCAGAGCGTGGACTCGGCCGAAGCCGAAGGTCAGCGCGAGGCGCTGAAGAAGTACACGCTGGACCTGACCGAACGCGCCCGCCTGGGCAAGCTGGACCCGGTCATCGGTCGCGACGAGGAAATCCGCCGCGCCATCCAGGTGCTGCAGCGTCGCAGCAAGAACAACCCGGTGCTGATCGGCGAGCCGGGCGTGGGCAAGACGGCCATCGTCGAGGGCTTGGCGCAGCGCATCGTCAACGGCGAGGTGCCGGACTCCCTGCGCAACAAGCGCGTGCTGGTGCTGGACATGGCGCTGCTGCTGGCGGGCGCCAAGTATCGGGGCGACTTCGAGGAGCGCCTCAAGGGGGTGCTGAAGGAAGTGGCCCAGGACGAGGGCCAGACCATCCTCTTCATCGATGAGATCCACACCATGGTGGGCGCCGGCAAGGCCGAGGGCGCCATCGACGCCGGCAACATGCTCAAGCCCGCGCTGGCGCGCGGCGAGCTGCACTGCATCGGCGCAACCACGCTGGACGAGTACCGCAAGTACGTCGAGAAGGATGCGGCGCTGGAGCGGCGTTTCCAGAAGGTGCTGGTGGACGAGCCCAGCGTGGAGGCCACCATCGCCATCCTGCGCGGCCTGCAGGAGAAGTACGAGGTCCACCATGGCGTGGAGATCACCGACCCGGCCATCGTCGCAGCGGCAGAGCTGAGCCACCGCTACATCACGGACCGCTTCCTGCCCGACAAGGCCATCGACCTCATCGACGAGGCGGCTGCCAAGATCAAGATCGAGATCGACTCCAAGCCGGAGGCGATGGATCGGCTCGACCGCCGCATGATCCAGCTGAAGATCGAGCGCGAAGCCGTGCGCAAGGAGAAGGACGAGGGCTCGCAAAAGCGCTTCGCGTTGATCGAGGAAGAACTGCAGAAGCTGCAGCGCGAGTACGAGGACCTCGAGGAGATCTGGACCGCCGAGAAGGCGCAGGCCCAGGGCTCGGCGCATGTGAAGGAAGAAATCGACCGCATCCGCCAGCAGATCGAGGAGCTCAAGCGCAAGGGTGACTTCAACAAGGTCGCCGAATTGCAGTACGGCCGCCTGCCCGAGCTGGAGAAGCAGCTCAAGGAGGCCCAGGCCAAGGAGGCCGGCAAGGCAGGCTCCAACAAGCCGCAGCTGCTGCGCACGTTGGTCGGCGCCGAGGAGATCGCCGAGGTCGTGGCGCGTGCCACCGGCATTCCGGTGTCCAAGTTGATGCAGGGCGAGCGCGAGAAGCTGCTGCAGATGGAAGCCAAGCTGCACGAGCGCGTCATCGGTCAGGACGAAGCCATCCAGGCCGTGTCCGACGCTATCCGCCGTTCGCGCGCCGGCCTGAGCGACCCGAACCGGCCGCTGGGCAGCTTCCTGTTCCTGGGCCCCACGGGTGTCGGCAAGACCGAGCTATGCAAGGCGCTTGCAGGCTTCCTGTTCGACAGCGAAGACCACATGGTGCGCATCGACATGAGCGAGTTCATGGAGAAGCACTCGGTCTCGCGCCTGATCGGCGCGCCGCCGGGCTACGTGGGCTACGAGGAGGGCGGCACGCTCACGGAAGCCGTGCGGCGCAAGCCCTATTCGGTGCTGCTGCTGGACGAGGTCGAGAAGGCGCACCCGGACGTGTTCAACGTGCTGCTGCAGGTGCTGGACGATGGTCGCCTGACCGACGGCCAGGGCCGCACCGTGGACTTCAAGAACACCGTCATCGTGATGACGTCCAACCTCGGCTCCCAGCACATCATGGCGCTGTCCGGCGAGAAGGACGAGGTCATCCGTGACGCGGTGTGGGGTGAGGTCAAGAGCCACTTCCGGCCCGAGTTCCTGAACCGCATCGACGAGACCGTCATCTTCCATGCCCTCGGCGCCGGGCACATCAAGTCAATCGCCAGGATCCAGCTGCGCCAGCTTGAGGCACGCCTGGACAAGCTGGAGATGAAGTTGGACGTGTCCGAGGCGGCGCTGGACGAGCTGGCCAAGGTCGGCTTCGACCCGGTCTTCGGCGCACGGCCGCTGAAGCGGGCCATCCAGCAGCGCGTGGAGAACCCGCTGTCCAAGCTCATCCTGGAGGGCCGGTTCGGTCCCAAGGACGTGATTCCGGTGAACGTCGAGGGCGGCGAGTTCTCGTTCGGGCGCGTGGTGCACTGACGGGCCGGGCGGGCGCGGGGGCCCGCGCCGCGGTCAGCGAGGCGGCAGGTGCTTGGCCAGGAAGGCCTCGACCCGCCGCGCGTCTTCGGTCGGGCGAGTCGTCCGCCAAGTCGTGCTCGCCGGCCCCACTCAGACGGTGGTTGGTGAGTCGCTCTGCAGCGTGTGGTCGGTTTCGACGCGGTTGCGGCCTGCTTCCTTGGCGCGATAGAGCGCAGCGTCGGCGCGCTTGAGGGCATCCGCCGCCGAGCCGCCAGGCGGCGCCAGCGCCACGCCGAAGCTGGCCGTCACGGTCAGGCGAACGCCGCCGGCGAGGTGGATGGCGCTCTGCTGCACGCGCTCGCGCAGCTTCTCTGCCAGGCGCGTCGCGTCACGGATGCGGGTGCCCTGGCAGGCGATCAGGAACTCCTCGCCGCCCCAGCGGCCGAAGACGTCGGTGCCGCGCAGGTTGGCCGCCACGACGGCGGCAACGCGCTTGAGCACTTCGTCGCCGCAGTCATGGCCGTGGCGGTCGTTGACGTGCTTGAAGTGGTCGATGTCCAACAGCAAGAGGGTCATGCCGCGTGCCGCTTCCTCGTGGTCGTCCAGCGACTGCTCCAGGCCACGGCGGTTAAGCACGCCGGTCAGTTCGTCGATGGTGGCCAGACGGCGAAGTTGCTCCTGCTCGATGCGCAACTGGCGGGTGCGCACCGTCAGCGCGTCGATCTCGCGCTGTTGGCGGTTGTTGCTCTGGCGCAGTTGGCCCCAGCTGCGCAGCACGATGAGGCTGGCGCCCAGCAGCCAGCCGCACAGGATGCCGAGGTAGACGCGGTCGCGGCTGATCCACTGGCCCTTCAGCACGAGGCGGCGCAACTGCATCTCGTGCGTCTGTCCCGGCTGGAGGAAAGGCACGTCGATGGAGACGGCGTTGGCGTTCTCCAGGCTCGGCCGGTTGTACTCCCGCGCCAGGTCGTACTGCTGCATCCACCATTCGGGCACGGTCAGCTCGTTCAGCTCCACCGTCACCG
>NZ_DASWYS010000207.1:0-2939 GCF_036404855.1 Roseateles sp. | reverse complement strand
GGGGGTGACGGGTCACCTGCCTGTCACCGCGGCTTCCTAGCCTGCTCCGGCCCCTCAACAGGACTGGAGAACCCGATGCTGCAACCCCTTCGCTGGGCTGGCGCCTGCCTGCTCGCGCTCGCCACGCTGAACGCCTCTGCGCATGACCGCACCCGCGCCGAAAACCCGCCGCTGATCATCGGCCACCGCGGCGGCGCCACCGGCTACCTGCCAGACCACACGCTGGAGAACTACGCACTGGGCATCACCATGGGCGCCGACTACGTCGAGCCCGACCTCGTGGCAACCAAGGACGGCGTACTGATCGCCCGCCACGAGCCGAACCTCATCGCCACGACCAACGTCGCCTCGCTGTCGCAGTTCGCCTCGCGCAAGCGCACGGCCATCATCGACGGTGTGGCCGAGACGGGCTTCTTCGCCAGCGACTTCACGCTGGCCGAGATCAAGACGCTGCGTGCCATCCAGCCGCTCGCCGACCGCGATCCCGGCTTCGACGGCAAATTCGAGATCCCGACGCTGGAAGAGATCATCGCCTTCGTGAAGCGCAAATCGGCCGAGGAGGGTCGGCGCATCGGCATCTATCCGGAGACCAAGCACCCCACCTACCACCAGAGCCTGGGCCTGCCGCTGGAGGACCGGCTGCTGGCGACGCTGAGCAAGGCGGGCTGGAACCACCGCAATGCGCCGGTCATCATCCAGTCCTTCGAGACGGCCAACCTCAAGTACCTGCGCAGCAAGTCGAGCGTGCGGCTGGTGCAGCTGGTGGATGCCAACGACGTCAATGCCGATGGCAGCCTGGACTTCACCAAGCCCTATGACAAGCCTTACGACTGGGTCGTCTCCGGCCGCGCCGGCCTGTTCAAGGATCTGCTGACGCCGGCCGGTCTGGCCGAGGTCAGGACCTATGCCGACGGCATCGGCCCCTGGAAGCTCTACCTGATCTCCAGCACCTGCAAGTCGGTGGCCGCCGGCGGCGGTTGCGCCGACGCGAACGGCGACGGCCTCGTCGACGAGCGCGACCGCAAGCTGCTGCCCGCCAGCGACATCGTCTCCAACGCGCACAAGCTGGGCCTGCTGGTTCATCCCTACACCTTCCGCAGCGAGCAACGGCGCCTGGCCAGCGACTACCAGGGCAATCCGGCCAACGAGTACCTGGCCTTCTATGCGTTGGGGGTGGACGGCGTGTTCGCCGATTTCGCCGATACCGCCTTCGCCGCGCGGGCCATGTTCCTGCTGAAGAACGACCCCAGCTATGCGCGCTGCCTGGTCAACGGCCGCGGCTGCGTCACAAGCCGCGATTGAGCGAAGGACGCCAATTGCCGGCATGTCGTGCAGATATGCCGGCTTTCCTCGGTGGTGCGGCCGTGTGGCGGGTGTTAGGCTGCCCGCTGTTACACCCCGGGGATGGAGATGTTTCACGAGTTGCAGGAGTTGTTGGGCGCCTATCTGATGCCGGTATTGATCGCAATACCGCTGGCCATCATCGTGCTCATCGCCGCCTTCAAGCGTGACGACTATCGGCCCACGCGCGAGTACACGCCGCCCGCCCGGCCCCCGGGCATGCCGCGCACCGCCGCACCGGTGGCGCTGCCCCCTCTTCCCGTGTCGCCCAATGCCGGGCCGTCCATGGCCAGCCCGTTCGTCACGGCACCGACCCCCATGCAGCCGCCGGCCGCGGCGCCCGTCGTCCCCGAAGGGCCGCCCACGGTGCTGGTCGCCGACGACTCGGCTGTCGTGCGTACCAAGCTCAAGCGGCTGTTGGAGGGTGCCGGCTTCGTCGTGGTTCAGGTCAACGACGGCAACGAGGCGCTCGCCCAGCTCGAGGACAAGCCCGAAATCGCCGTGCTGATCACGGACCTGGAAATGCCCAACAAGGACGGTTTTGAGCTCATCGCCGACGTCCATGGCAGCCTCGCGACCGAGGACCTACCGGTCATCGCCATCACCGGCCACGATGAGCTGCACGGCCGCGTGGGCCAGATCGAAGGCGTCTACGGCATCTTCAAGAAGCCCTGGAACGACCGCGAGCTGCTCAAGCGCGTGGAGTCCCTGGTGCATCTGCGCACGGCCGCGAATCGGCGCGGCCGGCGCTTGACGGACATCCGGCCGCCTGCCGACGCCTGAGCCGCGCCCGCCACGGGCGCGCCGCTTGCCCGACTTGTCTCCCGACAGATGCAAAGGAGACTCACATGGCCAAGTGCGAGGTTTGCGGCAACGACTACGACCGCAGTTTCACGCTGACACTGGACGGCAGAAGCCACACCTTTGACAGCTTCGAGTGCGCCATCCATGCCTGCGCGCCGCAGTGCGCCCATTGCGGCTGCCGGGTCATCGGGCATGGCGTGCAGCAAGGCACCGTCATATTCTGCTGCGCCCATTGCGCCCAGGAGTCGGGTGCGACGTCGCTGCAGGACCGCGCCTAGACCGCCGGCTCAGGCCGGCCGGAAGCTCCACTTCAGCTTGATCTCGGTCTGGCCGCTGCCGGCCGCCAGCCGCGCTTGGTCTTGGCCCTCCGCGCTGAGCTGCAGCAGGCGCTGCTGCAGCCAGTCCTGGGCCTCGCGCCATTGCAGGCCGATGCGCCCCTCCTGACGCTGGGCACGGCGGTTGGTCTCCTCCCGAGTGCGCACGCCCTGCACGTCCTGCGGCACGGTGGCCAGGGCCGTCCAGACACGGCCGGTGCGCGTGTCGAGCACCGCCTGCAACGTGAGGCAGGGCGTGTCGTCGCGGCGGGTCTCCTGGCCGCGGGCCGTCTCGGTATAGGTCACGACGCCCTGCACGTCATTGAATCGGCCCTGGATGCGCTCGTCCAGCCGGGCGCTGAGCTGCAGGCCGCAGGCAGCCACGCCGTTGAAGAGCAGGTAGGGCGTGGCCGGGCCGCTGTCCTCGGGGGCGTCTGTACCACCCCCGGCCTGGCGGCGCGCGCCGGCGCGGCAGGCCTC
>NZ_DASWYS010000206.1:0-22420 GCF_036404855.1 Roseateles sp. | reverse complement strand
CCCGGCGGCTACCTGCACTGCGCCACCGACTGGCAGCCCTATGCCGAGCAGGTCTTCGGCCGCAAGGCCCCGCTGGTGCTGGAGATCGGCTTCGGCATGGGCGGCGCCACTGCCGAGATTGCGGCCACGCTGCCCGACCACGACTTCATCGGTTGCGAGGTGCACGAACCGGGCGTGGGCGCGCTCCTGAAGCTCATTGACGAGAAGCAACTGACCAATATCCGCATCGTCCAGCACGATGCGGTGGAAGTGCTGCGCGACATGATCGGCCCGGAATTGCTGGCCGGCGTGCACATCTTCTTCCCCGATCCGTGGCACAAGAAGCGCCACAACAAGCGCCGGCTGATCCAGCCCGAGTTCGTGGCCAATCTGGTGAACCATTTGGCGCCAGGGGGCTACCTGCACTGCGCGACCGACTGGCAGCCTTACGCCGAGCAGATGCTTGAAGTGCTGTCGGCCGAGCCCCGTCTCCTGAACACCGCGGCCGGCTATGCTGACAAGCCCGCCTACCGTCCCCTGACCAAGTTCGAGAACCGTGGCATCAAGCTCGGACATGGCGTGTGGGACCTGGTGTTCAGGAAGCGTTGATGACATCACCCCTTTACGGCAAACACATCCTCCTCGCGATGACCGGCGGCATCGCCGGCTACAAGATCGCCGAGCTGACGCGCCTGTTCGTGAAGCGCGGGGCCACTGTCCAGGTCATGATGACCGAGGCCGCCGAGCAGTTCATCACAGCCGTAACGATGCAGGCCCTGTCCGGCCGCCCGGTCTACACGAGCCAATGGGATGCCCGGCCCGATAACAACATGGCCCACATCAACCTCAGCCGCGAGGCCGATGTGATGCTGGTGGCGCCTGCCAGTGCCGATGCCATCGCGGCGTTGGCACAGGGCCGGGCGGATGACCTCGTCAGCCTGACCGCGCTGGCTCGCCGCATCCACGAATGCCCGTTGCTGGTCGTGCCGGCCATGAACCGCGAGATGTGGGCGCACCCCGCCACGCAGCGCAACGTCGCGCAGATCACTGCTGACGGTGCGACCGTCATCGGCCCCGCCAATGGTGATCAGGCCTGCGGCGAGATCGGTGACGGCCGCATGCTGGAGTCGCAGGAGATCTTCGACGACGTCGAGGCCTTTCTCGCGCCCAAGCCGCTGCGCGGCAGGAAGCTGCTCATCACCGCCGGCCCCACCTTCGAGCCCATCGATCCAGTGCGTGGCATCACCAATCACAGCAGCGGAAAGATGGGCTTTGCCATTGCCCGTGCCGCCGCCGAAGCGGGTGCCGAAGTCACGCTGGTGGCCGGCCCGGTCCACCTGCCGACTCCGCGTGGCGTGCAGCGCATCAACGTGCAGTCGGCGCAGCAGATGCATGACGTCGTACTGCCGCTGGCCGCACATCAGCACGCCTTCATCGCGACCGCCGCTGTCGCCGACTGGCGACCGGCGCAGACGCACGAGCACAAGTTGAAGAAGGCTGAGGGCGGTGCGACGGCGCCGACCATCGCCATGGCCGATAACCCCGATATTCTGGCCGCCGTAGCCAGGCTGCCCAAGCCGCCGTATTGCGTCGGCTTTGCGGCCGAGAGCGAGAAGCTGGCCGAGCATGCGGACGCCAAGCGCCGGCGCAAGGGCATCCCGCTCATCGTCGCCAACCTCGGCCCGGCCACCTTCGGTCGCGACGACAACGCGCTGCTGCTCATCGACGAGCAGGGCCAGCGTGAACTGCCCCGGGCGGACAAGCTCAGCCTCGCTCGCGAGCTGATCGCCGAACTCTCCAAAAGACTCTGATGCACGCCATTGACCTGCAAGTGCTCGACGCCCGTATGGCCGAGCAGATCCCCGCCTACGCCACGCCCGGCAGTGCCGGCCTCGACCTGCGTGCCTGCCTCGACGAGGCGGTCACGCTGGCCCCCGGTCAGACGACGTTGATCCCGACCGGCCTGGCCATCCACATCGCCGACCCCGGCCTGGCCGCCATCATCCTGCCGCGCTCGGGCCTGGGCCACAAGCACGGCATCGTGCTGGGCAATCTCGTGGGCCTCATCGACAGCGACTACCAGGGTCAGTTGATGGTCAGTTGCTGGAATCGCGGCCAGTCCGAGTTCACGATTCAGCCGTTCGAGCGTATCGCCCAGCTGGTCATCGTGCCGGTCGTGCAGGCGGTGTTCCGGCGGGTGGACAGCTTTGATGCGTCGTCGCGCGGCGCTGGCGGTTTCGGCTCCACCGGCAAGAGCTGAACAAAAAAAGGCGCCGAGGGCGCCCTGGTCGTCATGCCATCCGGCGTGCTTGCCGGAGGTTCCTTGGCAGGGGCTGCCCCCGACCGTGCCTCAGTGCAGCGGCTCGTCCGGCGGCGCGCCGGTCTGCACCATGAAGATGGGTTCGCCCACCGAGCCGGCCTGGATTTCTTCCTCGGTCGCCGGGCGCACGTCCATGAGCTTCAGGTGCATGCGCAAGCCAATGCCGGCCAACGGGTGGTTGCCGTCCAGCACCACGTGCTCCGGGTAGACCTCGGTGACCGTGTAGACCACGTCTTCGGCCATCCCTTCGGTAGCTGCACCTTCGGGCAGGCCTTCGAACTGCATGCCCGGCTCCACGTCTGACGGAAACAGGCTCCGCGCCTCAAAGCAGACCAGGCTGGAGTCGTAGTCCCCGAAGGCTTCCTCGGGCTGCAGCGCGAGGTCAGTTTCGAAGCCGATCTCCTGCCCTTCCAGCGCGGTCTCGACCTTGGCGAACAGGTCGTCCCCCCCAAGCAGGAATTCCATCGGCTCGGCCAGCTCGTCGATGAGCTGGCCCTGGGCATCGTCGAGTCTCCAGCGCAGGGAGACGACACAGGGGCGGGTTACTTGCATGGGTGCGATTTTCGCATGGGGCCCTCGGCACAATGCGCGCATGCAGATCGACCTCCCGACCCCCATGCTCGCCGGCCTGAGCCCGGCGCAGTTCATGCGCAAGCATTGGCAGAAGAAGCCGCTGCTGGTGCGCCAGGCCTTTGCTGACGCCCAGCCGCCGGCGTCGCTGAAGGAGCTGGCCGTGCTGGCCGCGCGCGACGATGTCGAATCCCGCCTCGTCACGGCCTTCGACGGCGACTGGAAGCTCAAGCACGGCCCCGTTTCCCGCCTGCCGGCGATGAGCAAGCCGGGCTGGACCCTGCTGGTGCAGGGATTGGATCAGCATGTGGCGGAGGCTCGCGCCCTGCTGGATCTGTTCCGCTTCGCACCCGATGCGCGGCTGGACGACTTGATGCTGTCCGTCGCCAGCGATGGCGGCGGTGTTGGCCCGCATTTCGACTCCTATGACGTGTTCCTGATTCAGCTTGCCGGCAAGCGCCGCTGGCGCATCGGCGCGCAACGCGATGCGGTGCTGCGCGACGACGTCCCGCTGAAGATCATCGCGAACTTCAAACCCGAGCAGGAGTTCGTGCTGGAGCCGGGCGACATGCTCTACCTGCCACCCGGGTGGGCGCACGACGGCGTTGCCGTCGGCCCTGGCTGCATGACCGGCTCGGTAGGTTTTCGCGCCTCGACCGCCGAGGGGCTGGCAGCCGAGTTGCTCCCGCGCTTCCTCGACGAGGTCGACGGCACCGGCAAGCTCTACGCCGACCCGCGCCAGGAGGCTTCGGCCGAACCCGCCCGGGTACCGCCGGCGCTGCTGGATTTCGCGCGGCGGGCCGTCGAGGCCGCCGTGCAGCGCCCGCTGGCGCTGGAGCGGGCGCTGGGTGAGGCGCTGACCGAGCCCAAGGCCAACGTCTGGTTCGAGCTCGGCGACACGCTGCCGCCGGGGCAGGGCGCCGTGCTCGATCGGCGCAGCCGCATGCTCTATGACGACGCCCAGGTCTTCTTGAACGGTGAGAGTTTTCGCGCTGGCGGTCGCGACGCCGTGCTGATGCGAGGCCTGGCTGACAGGCGCATGCTGACTGGGGCCGAGGTGTCGCGCCTGTCGCCCGGTGCACGCGAACTGCTCGATCAGTGGACGGAGGACGGCTGGGTGCAGCCCCTGGCGTCATGAACGCGCAGAGCTTCTCCAGTCGCGCTGACTTCGAGCGCCTGCTGACCGACGCGCTGACCTGGGCCGCCGAGCAGGGCTGCCGCGAGCTGTATGCCTGGGACGCCAACTTCGTCGACTGGCCCCTGTCCAGCGCGCAGCCCCTGGCCGCGCTGGCGGCCTGGGCCAGGCCCGGCCGCCACTTGCATCTGCTGGCTCTGCAGTACGACGACATCGTGCGGCGCCACCCGCGCTTCGTTCGGTGGCGACGCGACTACGCGCATTGCGTGACGGCGCGCGCGGTTGAGCCCGAGATCCGCCTGGAAGCCGCACCCGAAAGCCTGCTGGTGGCCGTCGCTCCCGAGTCCACGGTGACGCTGCGCCTGTTCGATCGCCATCTCTGGCGGGGCGAGGTCAGCCTGGATGCGGCCCAACGCCTGCGCAGCTTGGAGTGGTTTGATGCCCTGGCACAACGTTCCAGCGATTCATTTGCGCCAACGACCTTGGGGTTGTGAGTGTTTGCGCTATGCAAACCCCTATAATCATCGGCTAGGCGAGGGAAGCGCTCGAGGTTTTCCGCGTCTTGTTCTGCGGGGTCGGCAGTCGGTGCGAGCACTGGTGCACGACCCCAAAATTATGGTGTGCACCGTCGTTTAAACGTTTGAGGACAAGTATGAATAAGTCGATCGTGTTGGCTTCCCTGCTGGCTGCCGTTGCTCTGAGCGCTTGCAGCAAGAAGGAAGAACCCAAGGTTGAGGCTCCCGCTCCTGTCGTGGCTCCGGCGCCTGTCGCCTCGGAAGCCGCCTCGGACGCAGCCAGCGCCGTTGACGCTGGTGCTTCGGCTGCCGACGCTGGCGCGTCCGCCGCTTCGAAGTAATCGCTTCGTCCCCGCGAAGAAGGCCGGCGCTGCGCGAGCAGCGGCGGCCTTTTTTCCTTTTTGCGACGCCTATGGCGTAATTCGCGTCGCGATTGCAAAACTTTGCACAACGCGCTTTGAGCTTTGAGGCGCGACGCAGGTCTCAGTTCAGGGGCAGCCAGTCCAGGCCCTGGGTGGGATGGGCAATGCGAATCTCCGTGGCGCTGTCGCCAAGGACCTCGCTCAATGCGGCGTGCGCCAGGTCCGGCGTGTTGTTGTGCTCGCTGAGGTGGGCGGCGGCAACCATGCCCAGTCCCGGGTGCAGGCAGCGCGCGAGCAGGTCCGCCGCAGCCGTGTTCGACAGATGTCCATGGCTGCCGAGGATGCGTTTCTTCAGGGCCGGGTGATAGCGCCCGTTACGCAGCATCGTCTCGTCGTGGTTGCATTCCAGCAGCAGAGCCTGGCATCCCGCCAGGGCGACCGCGACGTCGTCGGGTGCGCAGCCGAGGTCGGTCACCAGGCCCAGGCGCCGTGCACCGTCGCTGAGTGTCAGTTGCAGGGGCTCATTCGCATCGTGGGGCACGGCGAAGGGCTGCAGCGCCATGTCACCCAGGGGAATGGCCTCGCCGTCCCTGGCCATGCGCAGCAGCGCGGGATCGAAGTCGCCATGGCCGACGGAACGCCAGGTACCCCGGCTCATGATCAGCGGCAAGCGGTAGCGCGCGGCGAACGCCAGTGCGCAACCAATGTGGTCACCGTGCTCGTGGGTGATGAAGACCGCATCGATGTCCTCGGGCACACAGCCAGCGCGGGCCAGGCGCCTGGTCAGTTCGCGCATGCTGAAGCCGGCATCGACGAGCAGCCGCGTTTGCGTGATGCCTTGGCTGGCTTCCACCAGCGTTGAATTGCCGCCGCTGCCGCTGCCGAGGCTGCAAAAGCGCATCACGGCGGCCAACCTTGGGTCAGATGCGGTCCGATTACTTCAGATCGTCCATCAGCAGCGACAGGATGCGCTTGGCGTTGTCGTTGGTGACGGGCTGACCGCGGTCGTCCAGCACGCGAACCGTACTCTTGTCGGCTTCCGACTTGACGGAGACGCGGTAGCGCACGGGCTCGGCGGCCTTCGCGCCGAACATGCGCTGGAAGAAGTTGGGTTCTTCCTGGCCGGCCTTCTCGGGGTCGGCGTAGCGGAGGAAGAAGAGGCCAGCCGCGCGGTCGCGATCCTCGATCGTGAAGCCGTGGCGGTCCAGCGAGAGGCCGACGCGGCGCCAGGCGCGGTCGAAGGCGTCGTTGACGGTGAGGCTGTCCGGCACTTCGGACAGCGCGCGGCGCGCAGGCGCCAGCGTCTCGCCACCGACCCTGCGAGAGGGGGGCGCGGCGATCGGCGCAGGCTGGCCGGCATCGGCGACGATGGTCTTGGCCGAGTCTTCCTTGCCGCCGAGCTTGAGCATCAGGCGCGACAGCATCTCTGCTTCGAGATAGGGGTCGGTTGGACGGTTCTGCCAGGCGGTGGAGTCGCGTCCGGTGGTCGTGTAGACCTCCTGCATGCCGCGATGGCTGATGAAGATGTCCGTGCCCGTAGCGCTGCGCTCGATGCGGGTGCGGTACATGTCGCGCTCACCGGTCGAGTACAGGCCGTCGAAGACCTTGCCGATGGTGGAGCGGATGAAGTCATGAGGCAGCTTGGCGCGGTTCTCGGCCCAGTTGGTCTCCATGACGCCGATCTCGGGCTGTTCCTTGATGACCTCCAGGCCGCGCTCCTGCCAGAAGCTGCGCACCTGCGGCCACAGCTGCTCGGGGGTGGCCGAGGTGTGCAGCCAGCGGTCGGTGCCGCTGCGCTCCAGGCGCACTTCGCCGGCGGCGTTGGTGGCGACGCTGCCAGTCGCCATGGACTGCGCGTTCGTCGAGTTCACCGGCTTGGCCGCAGACAGCGCGGAGGCCGTGATGGAGCCCCCCTGGACCTGGGCGCGGTTGTCCTTGGCGAGCTGGGTCAGGTCGGGCGGGATGTCCAGGCCCTGGGTCTGACGCGAAGCAGCTTTGTAGTCGACCTTGTCCGACGAGAACATGCCGTCGATGGCGCTGCAGCCGGCGAGCGACAGGACGAAGGCCGTGCAGGCCAGGCGGGTCGCCGTGGGGCGAAGCGAGGGAACAGACATCACGCTGGAAATCTCCGGGGAACAAGGGCGCCGGCTGAAACCGGCGCAGCCGCGCATTAGAGCAGACCTGCTTCGACCATGGCCTGACCGACGCTGACCTGGCCGGCGGCCGTCAGCGGCGTGATGGGCAGGCGCAGCGAGGCACCGCAGCGGCCCAGGCGCGACAAGGCCCATTTGGCCGGGCCGGGGCTGGGTTCGCAGAACAGCTGCTTGTGCAGGCCCAGCAGCTTGAGGTGGATCTTGCGGGCCTCGATGGCGTTGCCTTCCAGGGCCAGGCGGCACAACTCGGCCATTTGGCGCGGCGCGACGTTGGCCGTCACGCTGACGTTGCCGTGGCCGCCGAGCAGCATCAGTGCGATTGCGGTGCCGTCATCGCCGGAATAGATGTGAAAGCCTTCAGGCGCGTGCTTGATGAGCTGGGCTGCACGCTCGATGTTGCCGGAGGCTTCCTTGATGCCGAAGACGCCGGGCAGCGTGGCGCAGCGCAAGGCGGTCTCGGGTGCCATGTCCGCCACCGTCCGGCCGGGCACGTTGTAGAGCATCATGGGGATGTCCACGGCCTCCGCGATGGCCTTGAAGTGCTGGTAGATGCCTTCTTGCGAGGGCTTGTTGTAGTAGGGCACGACGGACAGCGTGCAGTCCGCGCCGACCGACTTGGCGTAGCGGCTCAGCTCGATGGCCTCGGCCGTGGAGTTGGCACCGGTGCCGGCGAGGATCGGAATGCGGCCCTTGGCGTGCTCGACGGCGACGCGGATGATCTCGCGGTTCTCCTCCATGCTGACCGTGGGTGACTCGCCGGTCGTGCCGACGACACCGACGCAGGCCGTGCCTTCCTCGACATGCCAGTCGATCAGGCGGCGCAGGGCCGGATAGTCGATGCTGCCGTCCTCGTTCATGGGCGTGACGAGGGCGACGATGCTGCCGAGGATGGGCTTCATGGTGGAAAGTCTGAGTGGATGGACGATTTTAGGCCGCCAGCGCAGGCCGAATTGCCGCAACGCGTTGCACGAAGCGCGGGTTGACGCCGTCTTCGAACAGGTCTTCGTAAGCCACGATGTGCCATTGCGCGCACACGCGCAGCAACTCGCCCCGCTGAAGCAGGAAGTCGGGGCGTGATGGCCGGCCTATGGTCTGCTGGCCATCGGCAAAAGTTTCCCAGATCAGCCGGCCCCCGGGCTTGACCGCGGCCTTGACCGAGTCGAACAGCGGGCGCCAGAGGTAGTTGCAGACGACGACGAGGTCGAACTGGCGGTCGGCCAGCGGCCAGGGGGCGTTTTCGATGTCGGCATTGATGATCTCCGCGTAGTCGCGCAGCGGCGCCGTGGCGGTGGCATCGCGGTCGACGCCCGTCGTGCGCCAGCCGACGCCGGCGAGCCACACGAGGTTGCGGCCTGAGCCGCAGGCCAGATCCAGCGCCGTGCCGGGCGGGGTCGGCGCAAAGCGCTGCAACCATGCGGAGGAGGTGCCCGTCATCCGAAACAGGCCCAGATCTGTTCGCCGAGCTGGATCATGACGGCCGGATGCCGGTAGGCCAGCATGGTCGCCACCAGGACGGCAACAGCCAGGGCGGGCAGGAGCCAGCGGCCGGGCTTCATGCCGGCCGGGCCTGCGGCGCGCGAAGGATGGGCGTCTCGCGTACCGGCAGGTTGGCCAGCATGGCCATGACGCCCAGCGCGATGGCGAGCCACCAGACGACGTCGTAGCTGCCCGTGGCGTCATAGAGCTTCCCTCCCAGCCAAACGCCCAGGAAGCTGCCGATCTGGTGGCTCAGGAACACGAAGCCGCCCAGCATCGAGAGGTGCTGCGCGCCGAAGATCTGCACGACGACGGCATTCGTCGGCGGCACGGTGGACAGCCAGAGGAAGCCGATGACGGCCGCGAAGACGTAGACGCTCAACGGCGTCAGCGGCACCGAGATGAAGATGACGATGGCCACCGCGCGCAGGCCGTAGATGGCCGACAGCAGGTAGCGCTTGGGAAAGCGCTGGCCCAGCATGCCGGAGGCATAGGTGCCGAAGATGTTGAACAGCCCGATCAGCATCAGCGCGCCGGTCGACACGCCGATGCCCAGGCCGTGATCCTTCAGGTAGCTGGGCAGGTGCACGCCGATGAAGACAACCTGGAAGCCGCAGACGAAATAGCCCAGCATCAACAACTGGAAGCTGCGGTAGCTGAAGGCCTCGCGCAGGGCCTGGCCAATGCTCTGGTGCCCGGCAGCACCGCCCACCGTCTGGCGCTCGCGGATGCCCAGTGCCAATGGCACGATGAGCAGCGCCGTGCCTGCCAGCAGGTACAGCGCACCCTGCCAGCCGAGATGGCTGATCAGCCAGGTCTCGACGGGAATCATGACGAACTGGCCGAAGGAGCCGGCTGCCGCGGCGACACCGAAGGCCCAGGAGCGCTTCTCCGGCGACACGGTACGGCCCAGCACGCCATAGATGACGGCATAGGTCGAGCCCGACTGGGCGATGCCGATCAGCACGCCAGCGCTGAGCGTGAAGCTCAGAGGATCGGCCGACACGGCCATCAACATCAGGCCCAGCGCATACATCAGGCCGCCGGCCACCAGCACTTTCCAGGCACCGAAGCGGTCGGCCAGCATGCCGGCGACGGGGCCTGCGACGCCCCAGGCCAGGTTCTGCACGGCCATGGCGAAGGAGAAGGTCTCGCGCGTCCAGCCGCGCTCCGTGATGATGGGCTGCAGCCAGAAGCCGAAGCCATGGCGGATGCCCATCGACATCGTGACGATGAGGGCGCCGCAGAGCAGCACCTGCCGGACTGAGAGTCCGGTGGACGGGGGGCGGGGAACATTCATTGCGCCACTTTAATCAGCGCTGCCGCGCCTTGCTGGACGCCTTGCTTTGAGCCTTGGGCTTGGAGGTGGATTTCTTGGCCGGTGCGGCGGCGGGCTTCGCCTTCTTGCCGGCTGCCTTCCTGGCAGGCTTGGCGGCCTCGGCCGTGGAAGCCTCGGCCTGCGAGCTGGACGCGGCGACGTCCGCCAGGCGGGTCAGCAGCCGGCCCTGCTTGACGCGCAGCAGCGGCATGTCGAGCTGAGCCAGATCGGCCAACGGATCGCCGCCCAGCAGCAGGAAGCTGGCTTCGCAGCCGGCATCGAAGCAACCCAGCTTGCGGCCGGGAAACAGCGCGCGCGGCGTGTCTTGCGTGGCCAGGCGCAGCAGCGTCGCCCGATCCAGCCCCAGTGCGTCCAGCGCATGCAGCTCGGCCCGGGCCGTGCCGATGAAGACGTCCGAGCCGATGAGCAGCGGTGCGCCCGCCGCCTGCAACCGGGCCAGGTTGGCGCGTTGGACCTCGCGCATCGCGGCCAGCGGTGCCGGGTCGAGCTTGAAGAGCGCGGTCGCGGCCGTTGTCGTGATGACGGCGGTGCGTTGGCGTGCCGCGAGTGTCGCCGACGCCTCGCTGATGGCAAAGCGCTCGGGCGCCTCGTCCGCGGTGTTGGCGTAGCCTGGCAGGTGGGCGATGGTGTCGACGCCGGCCGCGAGGGCCGCGTCGAAATCGGCCGCGGTCTCGACGTGGGCAACGACGCGAAGCCCGTCGGCATGGGCCAGACGGGTCAGCTCGCTGGCCGTGTCGGGCTGCAGGCCGAGGTGGCCGAACATGGCAGGCTGTTGGCGCAACTCGGGTCGCTCGCTGTGAGCCAGCACGATGCGAAGCCAGGTGCCCCCGCGCGCCTTGATGGCCGGCCACTGGGTGCGGGCCTGCTCGGGGCTGTCAACGAGGACGATCTGGTTCTGCGCCGCCGCAGCCTCGGCGCTGGCCTGCGGCAGCACGGCCGCCAGCGGGTAGCCGTCAGACGAAGTGATGCAGGCCGTGACGAAGCTGACCTCGGGCGCGGCCGGCGCTGCGGCGAGCGGGCGCACCTCTGCGACGCTGGCGGGATCGCCGCACAGCATGGCGGCGTAGAGCACGCCCTCGTCGATGTACTGGTCGGCGTACTGGCCCCAGCCCCACGCCGTCTGCAGGTTGTGGTTGTGGGCCTCGGCCAGCGGGCTGATGAGCACCTGCTGGCCGCGCAGGTCCATCTTGCGGTTGACCCTGGCCGGCTTCTTGGCGACGAAGACACCGTCCTCGACGTAGAGGTTGCCCCGCCGTATCTGCTCGCCGTCGAACCAGCGGGCGTTCTTGAGTTCCCATGACAGCGGGGCGCTGGCCTGGTAGGGCTGGGCCAGGCTGGCGGCGGAAGTCAGCAGGGCGGCCAGGGCGACAAGGAAACGGGACAGGGGCATGGGCGGGCAATGTCGGTGCCACGGCGGCGGATAGCAGGGCGGGCATCCTAGCCAATGCCGCGTCCGCGCCCGGGAAGATGCTTGTCAGACTTTGTGACCCGCCTTCTTCCGGAGCCCCCGCTCATTGCACCTGGAAACGCCAGCGCACCGTCATGGTGCCGCCTTGCTCGTTGGGGCCAGTGAACTTGAAGGTCTGCACGCCGCTCTGGCTGCGCCAGCCGCCGGACAGTGGCACGGTGAAGGTGGGGACCTGCGCCTTGCCCTCCACCGGCTTGAATGCGAGCTGGCGCGGCTGTGGGCCCTTGGGCGTCGGCGTCGAATGGGTGCCCTCAGGTTCGTCGGTGGTGACGGTCTCGGTGTAGCCCAGTGCCTCGTGCGCCGTGGGCAGCATCAGCGTCAGCGTGGACTTGCCGGTATCGACTTCAATGATGGCTGCGCTGCCCTTGGTGTTCGCCAGCGTGCCGGCGCCTTGGCGAACCTCGTCGCGGGTGCAGCGCTGCTTGGGCAGCGGGATGCAAATCGGGTCGGCGTGGACGATGTGCACCTTCTCGTCGATCCTGTAGTTGCCGGTCTGACTCTGGCCCTGCCAGACCTGGTAGCGGTTGGCCCCGGGCGCCAGCACGGCGGCCGTCTCCTTGCCGGCCTTGAGCGTGGCGTCGAGCTGCGGCGTGCCGGACATGCTCTGGCCCAGGCGCATCGCTTCGCGCTCCATGCACTTCTCGTCGTCGCCACACTTCTCCATGATGGCCTGGGCGCTGGCCATCATGGGAGCGGACTGTTCGGCGAACTTGTTCACCTGGGCGGTCTGCTGCTGCAGGCGGGTCTGCTGGCCGGCCTCCATGGGCTGAAGCGATGGCATCGGCGCCGCTGCGACGGCCGTCAGCTGGGCGTCGATGTGCAGAGTGCGCAGCAGTTTCCATTCGCGCAAGTCGTACTTGTCGGACTTCTTGCCCGCCGCTGCATAGCTGTAGTCCACGCTCAACATCGCGCCAACCCCCTTGGGGGCGAAATCGGCAGCGCGGGTGGCGGCCGATGCCGTGGCCAGTGCGACCAGGGCCAAGGCGGCCAGGCGGGGGAAGGAGTTGGACATGGCTGGGCTTGGCGTTGTCTATAGCGCCGGATTGGAGAGGCCATCCCACCTGGGGTCCATCCCCCGGCTGTGCGAGGACGGGATGTCCGGTTTTGCGGATCGGGGCCGAACAAGCCGTCACGGACCCCCTGCATAGAATCCCGCCCCTATGTCCAGCCGTCCGTCTTCCTCTCCCGCCACCTATGGCGAAGCCTCCATCCGCGTCCTGAAAGGCCTTGAGCCCGTCAAGCAACGGCCGGGCATGTACACCCGTACCGACAACCCGCTGCACTGCATCCAGGAAGTCATCGACAACGCGGCCGACGAGGCGCTGGCCGGCCATGGCAAGCGAATCGACCTGGTGCTGCACGTCGACGGCTCCGTCTCCGTGGCCGACGATGGCCGCGGCATTCCCTTCGGCCTGCACCCGGAGGAGGGCGTGCCGGTCATCGAGATCGTCTACACCCGGCTGCATGCGGGCGGCAAGTTCGACAAGGGCTCGGGCGGCGCCTACAGCTTCTCGGGCGGTCTGCACGGCGTCGGCGTGTCCGTCACCAACGCCCTGGCCAAGCGACTGGAAGTGGCCGTCTGGCGCGACAAGCAGGTGGCCGGCATCGCCTTCGAGCATGGCGACGTCGTCCAGCCGGTGGTCGCCCGGCCGGCCGCGAGCGGCGACCGCAAGCAGGGGACGACCGTGCGGGTCTGGCCCGAGGCCAAGTATTTCGAGAGTGTCGAGCTGCCGCGTCACGAGCTGGTGCACCTACTGCGTTCCAAGGCCGTGCTGATGCCGGGCGTGATCGTCACGCTGAAGATCGAGAAGACCGGCGAGGTCACGACCTGGCAATACAAGTCCGGCCTGCGCGACTATCTGGCCCAGGCGCTGACGGCCGACCCGCTGATTCCGTTGTTCGAGGGCGAGGGCTTCGCCACCGCCGGCGAGAGCGAGAACTTCGCCGAGGGCGAAGGCGCGTCCTGGTGCGTGGCCTTCACCGAGGACGGCGCGCCGCTGCGCGAGAGCTACGTCAACTTGATCCCGACCGTGGCAGGCGGCACGCACGAGTCAGGCCTGAAGGACGGCCTGTTCGGTGCCGTCAAGGGCTTCATCGAGATGCACTCGCTGCTGCCCAAGGGCGTCAAGCTGATGCCTGACGACGTGTTCTCGCGCGCCAGCTTCGTGCTGTCCGCCAAGGTGCTGGACCCGCAGTTCCAGGGCCAGACCAAGGAGCGCCTGAACTCCCGGGACGCGCTGCGCCTGGTGTCGGCCTACGTGAAGCCGGCACTGGAGCTTTGGCTCAACCACCATGTGGACCACGGCAAGAAGCTGGCCGAGTTGGTCATCAAGCAGGCGCAGACGCGCCAGCGCGCCAGCCAGAAGGTCGAGAAGCGCAGGGGCTCCGGCGTGGCTGTGTTGCCGGGCAAGCTGACCGACTGCGAGAGCCGTGACCTGACGCTGAACGAGGTCTTCCTCGTTGAGGGCGACTCGGCCGGCGGCAGCGCCAAGATGGGCCGTGACAAGGAAACTCAGGCCATCCTGCCGCTGCGCGGCAAGGTGCTGAACGCCTGGGAGGTGGAGCGCGACCTGCTGTTCAAGAACAACGAGATCCATGACATCTCCGTCGCGCTGGGCGTGGACCCGCACGGACCCAACGACAGCCCGGACCTCTCCGGCCTGCGCTACGGCAAGGTCTGCATCCTGTCCGATGCCGACGTGGACGGCTCGCACATCCAGGTGCTGCTGCTGACGCTGTTCTTCCGCCATTTCCCCAAGCTGGTCGAGGCCGGCCATGTCTATGTGGCCCGCCCGCCGCTGTACCGTGTGGACGCGCCGGCGCGCGGCAAGAAGCCGGCCACCAAGCTCTACGCGCTGGACGACGGCGAGCTGACTGCCACGCTGGACAAGCTGCGCAAGGAAGGCGCGCGCGAGGGCTCGTGGAGCATCAGCCGCTTCAAGGGTCTGGGCGAGATGAGCGCCGAGCAGTTGTGGGACACGACGCTGAATCCCGAGACCCGCCGCCTGTCGCGCGTCGAGTACGGCCAGCTGGACTTCGCCGCCACGGTGGATGCCTTCAACAAGCTGATGGGCAAGGGCGAGGCGGCCTCGCGGCGCGAGCTGATGGAGCTGCACGGCGACGCGGTAGAGGTGGACGTCTGATGCAGACGGTTTACAACGCCGAGCACGCGGTCCATGCGGCAACGCATGAGTTCTTTCGCGGCCGCCTCGTGCCCGCTTTCGAGACGCCGGCGCGCGCCGACTACATCCTGGGGGCCGTGCAGAAGGTCGGCCTGGGCGACGTGCTGGCGCCCGTGGACCATGGCCGGGCGCCTCTGGAACGGGTGCATTCGGCACGCTACCTGCGCTTCATCGAGGGGGCCCATGCCGAGTGGCTGGCCCTGGGCGGCGAGGGCGAAGCCTTCCCTGCCGTGTGGCCCGTGCGTTCGCTGCGCAGCGACGTCGAGCCCCTGAGCTTCGCAGCCCGCATGGGCCTGTATTCCATGGACAGCGGCACGCCGCTGACGGCCGGCAGCTGGGCCGCGGCCTATGCCGGCGCCCAGGCGTCTCTGACTGGTTTGGACCTGATGCTGGCCGGCCAGGGTTCGGCCTATGTACTGACCCGCCCGCCGGGCCACCATGCCGGTGCCGACTTCTTCGGCGGCTACTGTTTCGTCAACAACGCCTCGGTCGCGGCCCAGGCCGCGCGGGACGCGGGTCTGGCCCGCGTGGCCATCCTGGACGTGGACTATCACCACGGCAATGGCACCCAAGCCATCTTCTACGACCGCGCCGACGTCTTCTTCGCCAGCGTTCACGGCGACCCGCAGACCGAGTACCCCTTCTTCCTCGGTCATGCCGACGAGACCGGGGCGGGCAAGGGCGTGGGCTTCAACGCCAACTTCCCGCTGCCGGCGGGCTCCGCGAACGACGACTGGTTTGCCGCGCTGGAGCAGGCGTTAGCGAAGCTGACGGCGTATCGGCCCGAACTGCTCATCGTGTCGCTGGGCGTGGACACCTACGGCGGCGACCCGATCTCGCACTTCAAGCTGGACGAGCCGGAGTTCCGCCGCATGGGCCGGCGCTTGGCCGCCTTTGGCGTGCCGACGCTGTTCATCCAGGAAGGCGGCTACGCGACCGAGGCCATCGGCCGCAACGTCGTCGCTGTTCTGACGGGTTTCGAGGGCGCATGAGCCTGAGACTGCGCCCGACCATGCTGTCCGACCTCGATTGGGTGGTCTCGGTCGAGCGCGACGGCGCCAACCTGCCGTTCATCACACCGTGGGAGCGACCGCAACACGAGGGCGCCATCCGTTTCCCCGACTCGCGCCATTTCGTGGTCGAGGAGGGCGCGGCGCTGGAACGCATCGGCTTCGTAGTCCTGCAGGGCTGCCGCAACCCCAACGGCTCGGTCGAGCTGAAGCGCCTCGTGCTGCAGCCCAAGGGCCGAGGCCTGGGCCGTGCGGCCGTGCGCCAGCTCAAGGCCATGGCGTTCACCCAGCTCAAGGCGCATCGCTTCTGGCTGGACGTGAAGTCGCTGAACACGCGGGCCTTCGAGCTGTATCGCAGCGAGGGATTCGTCGAGGAGGGCCGGCTGCGAGAAAGCGTGCGCGTGATCATCGACGGCGCCGACGGCTACGACTCGCTGATCGTCATGTCGCTGCTGGATCGCGAGTACCAGACCCGCGTGGCCCTGGGGCAGGAGGGGGCATGAGGCGACTTGCCGGGTTGTTGCTCTTCCTCGCGGCGCCGGCCCACGCCGACCTGTGGGGCTATGTCGACGCGGCCGGCGTGGCCCACTTCGCGCCGCGCCAGCTCGATGGCCGCTACGCGCCGCTGCTGGGCGGCGCCGGCCCGCTGCGCGTGCCCGGCAAGACCGATGCCGGGGCCCATATGCTGACCTGGCTGGACATCGCGCCCGAGGTCAAGGCCGTGCAGCCCTGGGTGCGCGAGGCAGCTGCCCAGCATGGCGTGGATGCCGAGCTGCTGAAGGCCATCATCGCGGTCGAATCGGGTTACCAGCGCGGCGCGGTGTCGCCCCGCGGCGCGCTGGGCCTGATGCAGATCACCCCCGAGACGGCCATGCGCTATGCGACCCCGGCCGACGCCGCGCGGCTCATCGAACCCCGCATCAACATCCACACCGGTGCACGCATGCTGGCCGACCTGATGCGCCGTTTCGGCCGCATCGACGCCGCGCTGGCTGCCTGGAATGCCGGCGAGGGCGCCGTGCGCCGCGCCGTCAACCGCGTGCCCGACATCGAAGAAACCCAGGCCCATGTGCATCTCGTCCTCGAGTTGTACTGGGCCTTGCTGCAGCAGAGCCAGCCGGCCCGCGCGCAGCGCTTGACCCTGCACCCATGAGTTCCCAGACCACGATCGACTTCAACGGCCCCACCGATGGTGGTGGCGACGACACCAACGCACTGACGCTGGCCGCCTATGCCCAGCAGGCCTATCTCGAGTACGCGCTCAGCGTCGTCAAGGGGCGGGCGTTGCCGTCCTACTCCGACGGCCAAAAGCCCGTGCAGCGCCGCATCCTCTATGCGATGCAGCGCCAGGGCCTGGGCTGGAGCGGCAATTCCGGTGCCAAGCCGGTCAAGGGCGCCAAGGTGGTGGGCGATGTGCTGGGCAACTACCACCCCCATGGCGATCAGTCGGTCTACGACGCGCTGGTGCGCATGGCGCAGGACTTCTCGCTGCGCTATCCGCTGATCGATGGACATGGCAACTTCGGTAGCCGTGACGGCGACGGCGCAGCGGCGATGCGGTACACGGAAGCGCGCCTCGCGCCCATCGCCCGGCTCCTGCTGGACGAGATCGACGAAGGCACGGTGGACTTCCGCCTCAACTACGACGGCACGCAGCAGGAGCCCGTTGAGCTGCCGGCACGCCTGCCCATGGTGCTGCTCAACGGCGCCAGCGGCATCGCCGTGGGCCTGGCGACCGAGATTCCCAGCCACAACCTGCGCGAGGTCGCCGCGGCCGCCGTCGCGCTGCTGAAGGACGACAAACTCGCCGACGACGCGCTCTTCGAGCTGGTGCCTGGCCCCGACTTCCCTGGCGGTGGCCAGCTCATCAGCGCACCGGAAGACATCCGTGCCGCCTACACCTCGGGCCGCGGCAGCCTGAAGGTGCGCGCGCGCTGGAAGATCGAGGACCTGGCCCGCGGCCAGTGGCAACTGGTCGTCACCGAGCTGCCGCACGGCACAAGCGCGCAGAAGGTGCTGGAGGAGATCGAGGAGCTGTCCAACCCCAAGGTCAAGGCCGGCAAGAAGACGTTGACGGCCGAGCAGCTGCAGCTCAAGGCCAGTGTGCTGGCGGTGCTGGACGGCGTGCGTGACGAGTCCAGCAAGGACGCGGCCGTGCGTATCGTCTTCGAGCCGAAGAGCCGCACGATCGAGCAGCAGGACCTCATCAATACGCTGCTGGCCCATACCAGCCTCGAGAGCAGCGCGCCGGTCAACCTGACCATGATCGGCGCCGACGGCCGGCCGACGCAGAAGAGCCTGCGCGAGGTGCTGACCGAATGGGTGGGCTTCCGCCAGACGACGGTGCGCCGCCGCACCGAGCACCGCCTGGCCCACGTCAACGACCGCATCCATGTGCTGGAAGGCCGGCAGCTGGTGCTGCTGAACATCGACGAGGTCATCCGCATCATCCGTGAGTCGGACGAGCCCAAGGCCGCGCTGATCGAGCACTTCAAGCTCAGCGATCGCCAGGCCGAGGACATCCTCGAGATCCGGCTGCGCCAACTGGCCCGGCTGGAAGCCATCAAGATCGAGCAGGAACTGGCCAAGCTGCGCGACGAGCGTGCGAAGCTGGAGGACATCCTCGGCTCGGCCGCTGCGCTGCGCCGCACCGTCATCAAGGAAATCGAGGCCGATGCCAAGCAGTACGGCGACGACCGCCGGACGCTGATCCAGGCCGAAAAGCGCGTCGTCGCCGAGGTCAAGATCGTCGACGAGCCGGTCACCGTCATCGTCAGCCAGAAGGGCTGGGTGAGGGCCCTCAAGGGCCACGAGGTGGACGTCGCCGCGCAGACCTTCAAGGCCGGCGACGCCTTGTGGGGGCATTTCCGCTGCCGCAGCGTGGACCCGCTCATCGTCGTCGGCGGCAACGGCCGCGTGTACTCGGTGCCGGTCTCGGCCCTGCCCGGCGGGCGTGGCGATGGTCAGCCCATCACGACGCTGATCGAGCTGGAAAGCGGCACGCAGATAGCGCACTACTTCGCCGCCGCATCCGCGCAGCGCCTCGTCATGGCGGGTTCGGCGGGCTATGGCCTGATCGCTCAGGTGGGGGACCTGGTCGGTCGCCAGAAGGCCGGCAAGACCTTCCTGGCGCTGGAGGAGGGCGAGGTGCCGCTGCTGGCCGCCGTGCCGGCTGACGCCGTGGCCCTGCAGCTCGGCGTGCTGAGTGCCCAGGGCCGGCTCCTGAGCTTCCCGCTGGACGAGCTCAAGCACCAGCCCAAGGGCGGCAGGGGCCTGATGCTGATGGACCTGGAGGCCAAGGACAGCGTCGCGTCCATCGCCTGCTTCACGACCCAGCTGCGCGTGCTGGGCAGCGGCCGCGGCGGCAAGGCGCGCGAGGAAGTGCTGAAGAACCAGTCGCTTGCGGCTCATGCGGGCAAGCGCGCCCGCAAGGGCAAGGCCGTGGATGGTCTGCAGAAGGTGACCCGCCTGTCGGTCGACTGAAGATTCCGCTCTGAAAACGTGTCAGCACGCGGTGACTTGGCGCACAACTGACAGGTCCTAGCGGTCTATTTACATGCCGCAACAAGATAGGTGGCAACCCTCCCTAAGCCGAAGGGTACGGGCACCGTGCCCGGCCCTTCGCTGCGCCGCACAATGATTTCCGGCGGTTGTGCTTGACCGTCAAGTCAGGAGCTACGCAATGAAATTGAAATCTATCGCCGCCGCCTCCGTGGTGGCATTGACGGCGTTGAGCAGTCACGCTGCCGACACGGATTGGGGGCAGCACGATCTGCTCGAAAGCGCCCTCGGCCTGACGGCCGGCGGGGTCTTCTTTGACACCTTCTCCTTTTCGCTCGGCGCACAGTCGGACGTCGCGAGCAGTGTGACGTCGCTGGGCGCGATCGGCGCAGGCACCTACAGCCTGTTCTCGGTGGGCGGTGACGGCATGGTGGGCACGGCCGATGACGTCGGATTCGGCGCCTGGACCTTCGCCGGCGCGCCGTCGGTGCATTCCGTGTCGTTGGCGGCCGGCAGCTACTACTACTCGGTCTTCGGCCTGGCTTCCGGCACGGCGGCCTATTCGATCAACTCGGCGGCTGCGGCGACCCCCGTGCCGGAACCCGAGACCTACGCCCTGCTGGGCGCCGGCCTCGGCGTCATCGGCTTCGTCGTGTCGCGCCGCCGCCGCGAGCGCTGATCAGGGCGGGGTGGAGTGCCACCGAGGTGGCGCTTCCACAGTCCGTGCCCCCACGAGCCCTGCAGCCCCGTGCTGGCAGGGCTCTTCTCTTGATGCAGTCAATCATCAAGGCCCGGGAAGAGCCGGCTCGGGAACACCATGCTGTGCGTGGTGCGCAGCACGACGCCTTCCTTGAAGTGGACGTTGAAGCGCAGGCCGTAGCCAGTCTGGTCGGGCTCGACGGTCCAGTCCCACACGTCCTCGCCGCTGTTGCGGAAGAACACCCGGGTCCGCTCTCGGCCCAGCAGTCGGCTGACCTGCTCGGGCGTCATGCCCGGCTCGATGCGCGCGCGTCCGGCGGGCGACAGGCCGTCCAAGACGCCCACCAGCCTGCCATCGGCGGCCAGGCGCACCATGTAGGCATGCCGACCCATGGGCTGGCTGGAGTATTCCAGTGTGCGCCCGCCGTCGACCTCCGGCCAGACCTTCACGGGCGGGCCGTAGATTGCGATGACGTCGGCCTCGCGGCTGCTGCCCGGCTGCAGCCGCGCATCGCGATCCGGTGTCGCACAGCCCGCGAGCAGTGCGGCGCTGAGCGCGAAGCAGGCGAGGGCGGCGAGGCGCATGACGGTTTCAGCGTTGGGCCAAGGCCCTCGCGCAGTCGCTGACGAGGGCCGGGCCCTGGTAGATGAGGCCGGTGTAGATCTGCACAAGGTCCGCACCGGCCTCGATTTTGCCTCGGGCGTTGGCGGCGCTCATCACGCCGCCGACACCGATGATGGGATAGCCGGGGGGCAGGGCGCCGCGTAGCAGGCGGATGACTCGGTTGCTGGCTTCGAAGACGGGGGCGCCGGACAGGCCGCCCGTCTCGTTCGCGTGCGGCAGGCCCTGCACGGCATCGCGGGCGATGGTGGTGTTGGTGGCGATGACACCATCGATGCCGTTGGCGGTCAGCGTCTTCGCGATGACGGCAACCTGGTCTTCCTCCAGATCCGGCGCGATCTTCACGAACATGGGCACGTGCCGGCCGCTCTGCGCGTCGAGCTGCTGTTTGCGTTGCTGCAGCGCGCCCAGGAGCGCATCCAGCGCCGCGTCGCTCTGCAGCGCGCGCAGGTTCTTGGTGTTTGGGCTGGAGATGTTGACGGTGATGTAGTCGGCATGCGGATGCACACCTTCCAGGCCCAGCAGGTAGTCGTCGGCCGCGTTCTCGATGGGCGTTGCGGCGTTCTTGCCGATGTTCAGGCCCAGCACGCCGCCGGCGTGGCGAAAGCTGTGGGCGCGCTTCACATTGGCGATGAAGCTCTGCAGGCCCTCGTTGTTGAAGCCCAGGCGGTTGATCAGCGCATTGGCCTGGGGCAGGCGGAACATGCGCGGTTTGTCGTTGCCGGGCTGGCCCTTGGGCGTCACCGTGCCTACCTCGATGAAGCCGAAGCCCATCGCACCCAGGCCGTCGATGCAGCGGCCGTTCTTGTCCAGGCCGGCCGCCAGGCCCACGCGGTTGGGGAAGCGCAGGCCGGCGATGGTGACGGGATCGCTGACCCGCTCGCCGCACCACAGCGCCTGTGCCGGCGTGTTCTGGAGCCTGGCGATGGCGCCGAGAGTCAGTTCATGGGCGTGTTCCGGATCGAGGCCGAACAGGAAGGGACGGGTGAGGGCGTAAGGAACGAGAGGCATGACCGCGATTGTCGCTAAGCACGGCCGGGCCGAGCTCAGGGGGCCCCGCGCCCGCCGGCCTGCGCGGCTGCACGGATCCAGCCGTCGAAGAGGGCCTGATGGACGCGGATCCAGCCGTCGACATGGCGCTCCACGTCCTGCTGCGTGTTCTCGCCCTCGCTCATGCGCAGGTTCTGTGCGTTGATGTCGCCAATGGGCAGCTTCATCAGCTCGAACAGCCGGGCCGCGGACGGGTTGCGCTCGACGAAGGCTCGGTTGGCGATGATCTGCTCCCGGTCGGCCTGGAAGCCGTAGTTGCGACCGTTGGGCAGCCGCGTGTCGGGTGTGCCGCCCTGGACTGCCGATGAGGGGACCTGCAGCCAGACCACGTCGCTGCCGGGGCGCAGCACGGCACTGACCCAGTAGGGGGTCCACGTGTAGTACAGGACGGGCCGTCCCTGACGGAAGCGGGTGATGGTGTCGGCCATCAACGCGGCGTAGCTGCCCTGGCGGTGCGTCACATGCTCGCGCAGGCCGTAGGCGCTCAGGTGCCGCTCGATGGCCAGCTCGCAACCCCAGCCGGGGTTGCAGCCCGTCAGGTCGGCGCGGCCGTCGCCGTCGCTGTCGAAGAGCCTGGCAATGGCCGGATCTTTCAGCTGGTCGATGTGGGTGATGCCGTGCTGCTCGGCCGTCTTGCGGTCGATCAGATAGCCCTGCACGGCACCTTCGGCATAGGCGCCGGCAGTGCGGAACAGCTTGGCGTCGCCGCCGCTGTTCTTGTAGAAGTCGGCATGCAGCAGCTGCCAGTGGCTGGCCATGAAGGTGGCGTCGCCATTGGCGATGGCCAAGTGTTCCGTGGCGGGTTCCAGGTCCTTCATCGGCAGCACCGTGTAGCCGAGCTTCTCAAGCGCGCGCGAGACCAGCAAGGTCTGGAAGGCCTCTTCGGCCAGCGAGCTCTTCAGCGGCTGGACGGTGACGCCCTGGCCCGGCGGGACCTCGGCGCGAGCGGTCACGCACAGCGCGAGCAGAGCCAGCGCGATGAGGCGGTGGGCGAGTTGTTTCATGCCTTGGCTCCTTGCTGGGGGAGTGGGGGTTCCGG
>NZ_DASWYS010000205.1:0-2708 GCF_036404855.1 Roseateles sp. | reverse complement strand
TCCAGCCCGCGGCGCAGCGTGGGTTCGCCGCCGGTGATACGCAGCTTCTCGACACCCAGAGCCACGAAGATACGGGCCAGCCGCGTGATTTCCTCAAAACTGAGGAGATCGGCATGGGGCAGAAACTCGTGGTGCTTGTCGAACACCTGCTTGGGCATGCAGTAGCCGCATCGGAAGTTGCAGCGGTCCGTCACCGAGATGCGCAGGTCCCGCAGCGGACGCCCGAGTGCGTCGGCAAGGGGCAGCGCGGGCGGCGCGGCCAGGCCGGCGGCGGGCGGCAGCGCAGCCGGCACCTCGCGGGCGTCGTGCAGGGGAATCACACGTGCTGACATGGTGTCGATTGTGTCAGCGACGGCAATACCGGGGCTTGCCGCGGGGCGGCGGTCGCGCTTGAATGGCCGACGATGAGCGACATCCTGCACCCCGACCTCCCGCATTTCGTTGCCTTCGGCGAGGCTTTGACCGACCTGATCCGCATCGGACCGGACCGCTGGCGCAGCGCCTGCGGGGGCGCGCCGTGGAATGTGGCCGTGGCGATGTCGGCGCTGGGCCGGCTGAGCGCCTTTGGCGGCGCGATCAGCCAGGACCCGTTCGGGGCCGAGATCTGGCGGTGCAGCCAGGAGGCGAACCTGGACATGCGCTTCATCCAGCAACTGCCGAGGCCGCCACTGCTGGCCGTCGTGCATGAGCTGGACCCCCCGCGCTATTTCTTCATCGGCCAGGACAGCGCCGACCTGCATTTCCGCCCTGAGGGCCTGCCCTCGGGCTGGGCACGCTCGTTGCGCTGGGCGCACTTTGGCAGCCTGGGCCTCGTGCGCGAGCCCCTGGCGGGCCGGCTGCTCGCCCTGGCCCAGGCGCTGAAGAGCGAGGGCCGGCTGATCAGCTACGACCCCAATTTCCGGGCGCCGGCGATGGACTCGCGCTACGACGACACACTGGCGCAGATGTGCCGGATGGCCGACGTCATCAAGGTGTCCGACGAGGATCTGCGCGGCCTGTTCCGCGTGACCGACCACCGCTCCGGGCTGGCCCAGATTGCGGCCTGGAACCCGGGCGCCTGGCTGCTGCTGACACGTGGCGAGGCGGGTGCGACGCTGTATCACGGCGTGGAGGAGTGCAGTGGCCTGCCGCCGCGGATCGACGTCGTCGACACGGTGGGCGCCGGCGACTCGGCGCTCGCCGGCTTGCTGGACAGCCTGATGCGCAATGCCGGCGCCCCCGCGGAGACGCACCTGCGCGCGGCGCTCGCGGCCGGGGCTGCGGCTTGTACCGCGCCGGGGTTTGCGCCGCCGAGGCCGGCCCTCGTCGCGGCGCTGGCGGAAGACGTCGAGATCATTAAGAACTAGGGTTTTCCCGCCCGCCTCTTGATCCAGATCAAGCAGAGTTCTAGGATTAACCGACCGGTCGGTAGAGAAATGAATTCCATGTCCGAGCACTTGATCCAGATCGAACAGCACGGTGCCGTGCGCCTGCTGCGCCTGAACCGTCCCGAGGCGTTGAACGCCTTCACCACTGGCCTGCTGGGCCAGCTGCGCCAGGCGCTGGAAGCGGCGGCCGAGGACAGCGAGGTCCGTTGCGTGCTGATTACCGGTGCGGGCCGTGCCTTCAGCGCCGGCCAGGATCTGTCCGACCCGCACGTGGCGCCCAGTCGCGATGCGGGCGTAGCGCCCAAGGACATCGGCCATCTCCTGGAGCACTACTACATCCCGCTGGCGCTGCGCCTGCGGAGCATGCCGGTGCCCGTCGTGGCGGCCGTCAACGGTGTGGCGGCTGGTGCCGGCGCCAGCGTGGCGCTGGGCTGCGACCTGGTCGTGGCCGGCGAGAGCGCTAGCTTCATCCAGGCGTTCTCCAAAATCGGCTTGATCCCGGACTGCGGCGGCACCTGGCTGCTGCCGCGCCTGGTGGGCCGGGCCAAGGCGCTGGAGATGGCCCTGCTTGGCGACAAGCTCAAGGCCGTGGACGCTGAGCGCCTGGGTCTGATCGCCCGCGTGGTGTCGGACGCCGAGCTGGCCGAAACCGCGATGGCGCTGGCGCAGAAGCTGGCGGCCATGCCCACGCGCGCGCTGGCCGAGACGCGTCGAGCGATGGACGAGGCGCTGAAGTTGGATTTCGAGTCCGCGCTCAGGCGCGAGGCGGGATTGCAGAGCCAGCTGGGCTTCTCGTATGACTACCTGGAGGGGGCTGCGGCCTTCCTCGACAAGCGCAAGCCCGAATTCAAGGATCGTTGATGGACCCGCAAGCCACCGCCGACAAGGTTCGCGACGTGATGTTCGCGGACGATGCCGCCAGCCGCATGCTGGGGCTGCAGATCGCTGCAATCGCGCCCGGTCGCGCCGTGCTGACGATGACCGTGCGGCCCGACATGCTCAACGGTTTTGCAATCTGCCACGGCGGCCTGATCGCCACGCTGGCGGATTCGGCCTTCGCCTTCGCTTGCAACAGCCGCAATGCGCTGACGGTGGCCTCGGGCTTTGGCATCGACATCCTGAAGAGTGCCAAGTTGCATGACGTGCTGACGGCGACGGCGGAGGAGACATCGCTGGCCGGCCGCACCGGCCTGTACGACATCACTGTGAAGAACCAGAACGGCGACCTGATCGCCATGTTCCGAGGCCGCTCCTACCGGCTCGGCGAACGCAAGGTATTTGAAGCATGACCGTCAAGACCCCCCGCCCCGGCGACCTCGAGCCCATCGAAACCGCCAGCCG
>NZ_DASWYS010000204.1:0-17424 GCF_036404855.1 Roseateles sp. | reverse complement strand
CCGCGGCGCCGGACCCCGAGCTGAACTGGCGCGACCCGCAATGGCTGAGCCGCCAGCGCGAACGCTCGCGCTGGCGTTACCAGTTGGGACTGGAGCAGCAACTGCGCTCGCCGGTGCAGCTCGGCCCGCAGGCGGCCGTCCGCGAGGCGCTGTGGGCGGGGGTGAGCTACGACATCACCCGCCGGCTGAGCGGCGGCGTGGAAACGCCGGTCTGGCAGCGCGACACCGGGTGGGCGTCGCGCATGGCCTTCGAAAAGCCCAAGGGCGAGGGCTTGGCAGGCTTGCGGGGCGCCTTCTCCTATCAGCTCACGCCGCAAAGCCGCCTGACGCTGCGACCCCAGGCCCGCCGCGTCATGTTGAGCTATTCGGCGACCTGGTAAACAGGGCCTAGGCGCAAGATTGCTGTTCGCGGCCGGAGAGCCCGGCGCAATAGTTGATCAACTCGTCGAGTTGGCGGCACTTATCGAACACGCGCTCGGCACCCAGGCTTTCGCAGCGCCGGCGCATCTCGGCGGTGGCGTAATTGGTGAGCACGATGCGCCGCGCCGCGACACCGAGGCGCTGGGCGGCACGCAGCACGCCCAGCCCGCTGCCAGCGTCCAGGAAGACGTCGACGATGACCACGTCGGCCCGCTCGGCCGAGCCGCCGCTCATCCAGTGCACGGCCGATGCCTCGTCACCTGCAGTGCCGATGACCTCCACCTGGGCCAGCTCTTCGAGCGTGCCGGCAAGGTTCTCCCGGATCAGCGGGCTGTTCTCGACGATGAAGGCGCGCAGGGCGGCCATGTCAACCTCTGCTTCAGGCACGTGCCATCCAGTCCTTCAGCTCGTCCGCATGCTCTTCCTCATCGGCCAGGATGTCCTCCAGCAGGCGCCGGGTCGTGGAATCCTTGTCCCCGATGAGGCCGATCATCTGGCGGTAGCTCTCCACCGCGATCCGCTCCGCGATGAGGTTGGACCGGATCATGGCTTTGAGATCGTTGACCTCGTCGTAGTCGGCATGGCTGCGCTCGGGCATGCCGACCGGATTGAAGTCCGGTTCGCCGCCCAGTTGCACGATGCGCTGCGCCAGGCGGTCCGCGTGGCCAAGTTCCGCGTTTGCATGGACGAGGAACTCCTCGGCGATGCTCGGCGACTCCAGGCCATCGGCCATGAAGTGGTGGCGGCGGTAGCGCAGCACACAGATCAGCTCCGTGGCCAGAGCTCCGTTGAGCAGCGCGACGATGTCGTCGCGCCAGGGCCCGTAGGCCGGCGTGACCGCGCCTTCATCGAGATGCTTGCGCGCTGCCGCCAGCCCGGCCTCGTCCAGTGCCAGGGGTTTGCGGTTCTCAGCCATTGCGGGCCACCACGAGCTGGTTGTCCACCGAGCGCACCCCGTTGACGGCCGAAGCCAGCGTCGTCGCTCGGGCCTGCGAGCCGGCGTCAGGCGCTGTGCCCGTGAGTGTCACGCGGCCGTCTTCGGCGCGGACGTCGATCTTGGTGGCCTTGAGCCGGTCGTCGGCCATCAACGCAGCGTTGATCTTGGTGACGATGGCGGCGTCGGTCACGGCTTCCGAGGCGGCGGCAGTCGTGTCCTTCAGCTTGTTTTCAGCCCTGTCCATGGCCTGGCCGGCCTCGGCCTTGGCGTCGGCACCGGCCTGCTTGGCTTCGGCGATGGCGCCGTCAAGCTTCTGGCCGGCCGTGCGGTCGTCCTCGTGCTTGCCACAGGCGGCCAGGGCGGCGGCCAGGGCCAGGGTGCCGATAAGCGGCGCGCGGGAGGGGGTGGTGCGGTTCATCATGCGTCCTTTCTTCATCGCTGGAAGCTCGGGGAAATCGATGTCCCCAACTGTTGCGCCGGCGCGCCTGGCACGGCGTTGGCCACCGTGCCAATCGCTTGTCGGACGGCGCCGACTCGCTGCCCCTGGCGCATCTCCTCGCCATGGCGAACGTTCTCGTGGAGGGTGTCGATGAAGGCCACCAACAAGGCACCGGCCAGCGCCGCAGCCAAGGCCAGGCTCAGCCACGCCGGTGGCATGAGGAGGGTCAGGGTGCGGGCCAGGTCTTTCATCGCTCACTCCATCGGCCTGGCAGGCCGGATGAGCAGACTTTGCAAAAACCGCCGGCCCGCTGCTGCCGGCCGGCCGGCCAAGCATCCGTAGGACAAAAGGCTGGATGCGTCGCTTGTAGGACAGCGCTGATCGCGCAACGAACGGCCGGTTGCTAGGCTTTACCCATCCACAGCAAATGATTCGGAGCGCAACATGATCCGTATTGGCATCGTTGACGATCACGCCATCGTTCGGTCCGGTCTGCGGCAGTTCCTCAGCGAGAACGTCGACCTGCGCATCACCGGCGAAGCCGGCAACGGGCGCGACGCGCTGGAACTTGCGCGCAGCGGCGAGGTGGACGTGATGCTGATGGACATCTCCATGCCCGGACAGAGCGGCGTTGATGCGCTGTCGGCCATCAAGACGCGTTTCCCGGACCTCCCGGTCCTCATCCTCAGCGGCTTCCCGGAAACGCACTACGCGACGACCTTGCTGCGCCAAGGTGCCAGTGGCTACCTCAACAAGGAATGCGACCCCGAGGAGATCGCCAATGCGATCCGCACCGTGGCTCGCGGGCGGCGCTACATCAGCCCTCAGGTGGCCGAACTGCTGGCCGACGGCGTGGCCGGTGGCGCCAGCGACCGGCCGCCACACGAATCCCTGTCGGAGCGCGAACTGCAGGTTTTCCTGCGCCTGGCCAAGGGCGAGACCGTGGGCGACATGGCCAAGGCCATGTTTCTCAGCGTCAAGACCGTCAGCACCTACCGCACCCGCGTGCTGGAGAAGATCAAGCTCGCCACCAACAGCGACCTGACCTACTACGCATTGAAGAACGGCCTCATTCAGTGATTCGGCGCCACAAATGACAACGGCCCCTCACCGGGGCCGTTTTTGCCTGTGGGCGGGAGCTCAGCGGCCGATGTTCAGCGGCGACATGGACATGTAGGCGCGCGACTGGACGGCGATGCGGCGCTCCAGATCGGCGTGGTCGATGGCGTCAGACAGGTAGCGCTCCTCGATGTCGGTCTGGGTTTCCACGCTCAGGGCGCTGCGCAGCGAATGCAGGAGGTTCTGGATCAGGCTCATGGTGTTTTGGGCTCGTGGCCCATCTCTTTCACTAGGGTAAACCCGATTATAGGGTAAACACCAGTTTCGATTCAACACCTTCAGGGCGGGTCCGAGCCCGTCTCCAGCGACAGCCCGGCCTCCGCCCAGGCCTCAATGCCGCCGCGAAGTACGCGGGCCTGCCGGCCCTGCTGCTTCAGCCACTGGGCGGCCCGGACCGCGGAGGCATCGTTCGGGCAGGCGCAGAACGTGATGTATTCGCCGGCCAGCGGCCACCCTGCCAAGGCGGCGTCGCCCAGGGCGCCGAGGTCGAGATGGCGCGCGCCGGGAATGCGGGCGGTCAGCGGCATGGCGGCTGAGACGGCTCGCACGTCGACGAGGAAGACGTCCTGACGCTGACTCAGCAGCGCGGCGACATCGCTTGGGGCCAGCCGCTCGAAGCGATTCAGCCCGCGGCGCACCAGGGCCCGCCGCCAGAGCCGCCAGGCCAGATAGCCAGCCACGGCTGCCAGTGCCAGCAGCAGGGCGGCGGCCCCCAGGTCGCTGAGAGCACGCAGCAATGCGTCGATCTGGGCGTGGAAGGCGCGGCCCACGGCGATGGCCGCCCCCGCCCAGAGCGCTGAACCGAGCAGGTTCCAGCCCAGGAAGCGCCGTGCCGACATGCCCAGCGCGCCCGCCAGCGGCGGCGCCAGAATCGACAGGCCCGGCACGAACTTGGCGATCACCAGCGTCAGCACGCCGCGGCGGGCGAAGCTGGTCTCGTTCTGACGCACGCAGCTGTCCGGCGAGATGGAGATGCGGCACAGCGTGGCCAGCACGCGCCGTCCCAGGCGCCGTCCGGCCCAGAACCACAGCGCGTTGGCCAATTGCGCCGCCAGCGCGGCTGTCACGAAGGCCTGGACCGCGAAGCCCTGGCGCTGCGCCGACTCGACGCCCGCCAGCAGCAGGACTGGCGTGGACGGCAGCGGCGCGCCGAACTGCTCCAGCAGCACGGCCAGGGCCACTGCGAGGAGTCCGTGGCGCGAGAAGAGGTCGGTCAGCAGGTCCATGGCGGTGCGCGCCAGCATAGTCCGCCGCCCTTGTCCCCGCAGCCTGTCGTTCATCGTGATGTAGTCCAGTACATTACGAAGCATGCCCTCCGAGCTCTGGACCCAATTCGACGCTGCACCGCTGACACTGACGCTGCGCGTCGCCGTAGTCGCGACGCTGCTGGCGCTGATCCTCGGCATGGCCCTAGGCTGGGTATTCGCCCGCACGCGACTGCCGGGACGCGGCGTGCTGGAGGCCATCTGCATGTTGCCGCTGGTGCTGCCGCCCACGGTGCTGGGCTACGGAATCCTCGTGTTGATGGGTCGACGCAGCGCCGTGGGCGCCTGGCTGCGCGAGCACTTCGACTACACGGTCATCTTCAACTGGCACGGTGCCGTCATCGCGTCCACGCTGGTGGCCCTGCCGCTGGTGCTCAAGGGCGCCAGTAGCGCCTTTGCGCAAGTGGACCGCAACCTGGAGGCCGCCGCCCGCACGCTGCGTCAGTCGCGCTGGAGCAGCTTCGTGCGCGTGACGCTGCCGCTGGCTTGGCCTGGCATCCTGGCCGGCACCCTGCTGGCCTTCGCCCGCGCCATGGGCGAGTTCGGCGCCTCGCTGATGGTGGCCGGCTCCATCCCCGGCCAGACCCAGACAGCATCCATGGCCATCTACGACGCGGTGCAGGCCGGCCGCGACGACCTGGCCCTCCTGCTCGCGCTCATCGTGTCGGCCGTCTCGGTGGCCGTGCTCGTGCTCTCCAACCGGTATCTGCAACGCCCCACGCCATGAAAAAACGCCTGCTGCTTTCGCTCGCACTGACCGCGCTGCCGCTGTTCGCTACGGCCCAGCAACTCACGATCTCGGCCGCCGCGAGCCTGACCGACGCCTTCAAGGAGATCGCCCCCCGCTTCGAGGCCGCCAAGCCCGGCGCGACGCTGCGCTTCAACTTCGCAGCCTCCGGCGTCTTGCTGCAACAGATCGCCCAGGGGGCGCCGGTGGACGTGTTCGCCAGCGCCGACCAGGAAACCATGAACCGCGGTGCCGACCAGAAGCTCATCGCCACCCCCACCCGCCGCGACTTCGCGGCCAACTCGCTTGTGCTCATCACGCCCGCTCAGGCCGCGCCGACCGTCGCCACGCTGGCCGACCTGAGCAAGGCCGAGGTGAGGCGCATCGCGGTCGGCAAGGTGGCCTCGGTGCCCGTGGGGCGCTACACCCAGCAGGCGCTGGAGGCGACCCAGCAGTGGACGCCCCTGCAGCCCAAGATCGTCTTTGCCGACAACGTGCGCCAGGTGCTTGACTACGTATCGCGCGGCGAGGTCGAGGCTGGCTTCGTCTATCGCACGGATGCCGAACTGCTGAAGGACAAGGTGCGCATCGCAATGACGGTGGGCGGCCATTCCCCGGTGACCTACCCGATCGCCGTCGTTGCGGACAGCAAGCAGGCGGCGCTGGCCCAGGACTTCGTCGCCTTCCTGGCGGGCGCGCAGGCACAGGCCATCCTTGCCAAATACGGCTTCGGCAAGCCTTGATCGACGTCCGACTTCAGCTCTCGGTCAGCGACGCACGCCGCCGCTTCGACCTCGACATCGCCTTCGCGACGGAGGCGCCCTTCGTCGCGCTCTACGGCCCGTCGGGTGCCGGCAAGTCGTTGACGCTGCAGGCCATGGCGGGCCTGTTGCCGGTGCAGTCGGGCCATGTGAAGCTGAACGGCCGCGCGCTGCTGGACACGGCGTCCGGCGTCAACCTGCCGCCCGAAGCCCGCGGCGTGGGCTATCTCTTCCAGCACTACGCCCTCTTCCCTCACCTCAGCGTGCGCGACAACGTCGCCTTCGGGCTGACGAGCTGGCGCCGCCGCCTCAAGGCCGGGGACGCCGCCCGGGTGGACGAATTGATCGAGTCATTCGGCCTGACTGCATTGGCGCGCAGCCGGCCGGCCACGCTGTCCGGCGGCCAGCAGCAGCGCGTGGCGCTGGCGCGAGCACTGGCCTGCAACCCGCAGGTGCTGCTGCTGGACGAGCCCTTTGCTGCCCTGCACCCGATGCTGCGCGAGCAACTGCGCGACGAGCTGCGCGCGGTGCGCGAGCGCTGGGGCATTCCCGCCATCATGATCACGCACGACCTTGACGACGTGGCGGCCCTCGCCCACCGCGCCTATCTGGTCGATGGCGGCTGCGTCACGCGCGAGGTAGACCTCAGCGACGGCACCGGCCGCGAGCTGCTGCAACCGCAGCCCTCCCGCCCCGAGGACGAGCGCAGCCGCCAATGGCTGAGGGCGCAACTCGCATGAAGCGCCTGTTGATCTGGGGGATCGCCCTCTTCTGCGCCGCCGCCCAGGCGCAGTTGCACGTGCAGCGCCTGGACGGCAGCGCCGTCACGCTGGACGCCGCCCACCTCGCCACGCTGCCGCGCGAGGCGGTCCAGGCACAGGCGCACGGCAAGGCCGTCGAGGTCCAAGCCGTGGACCTGCGCGAGGTGCTGCGCGCCGCTGGCATCGAGCCGCCGCAGAAGATCAGCGGCGCCGCGCTGCGCCTGGTGCTGGTGGCCGGCGCACGGGACGGCTACGCCGCTGCCTTCTCCTGGGCCGAGCTGGACCCGACCCTGGGCGGGCGGCGGGTTTTCCTCGTGCAGGACGGTCCACATGCCGATGCAGGACCGCTGCGCCTGGTCGTGCCGGCGGACGCCCGGCCGGCTCGCTGGGTGCGCCAACTCGACAGCCTGCGGCTCGTCGCGCCGTGAGCTCGCAAGACCGACCACTGCTGCAGGGGGAGCTGCGCCTCGCCGGCCGGCTCGACGGCCGCTTCTTCGACCTGCTGGCGGCGCTGGCGCTGACGGGGTCGCTGCAGAAAGCAGCCAAGGTCGCCGGCTACAGCTACAAGGGCGCCTGGCTGGTGCTGGATGCCGCCAGCGCCCTGACCCACTCCCCGCTCGTCGACACGGCCACCGGTGGCCCGGGCGGGGGCGGCACACGGCTGACAGCCGAGGGCGAAGCCCTGCTCATCGCCTGGCGCAAGCTCCAGGCGCGGCACGACGCCTTCCTGCGCGAGCAGGCCGACTGGCTCGCCACCCAACCGGCGCTTGACGCGCTGCTGAAAAGGATGTCCATGAAGACCACTGCCCGCAACCAGTTCCACGGCCGCATCGCCAGCGTGACTCCCGGCCCGGCCACGACGACGGTGCGCGTCGATCTGGACGGCGGCCAGGCCATCACCGCCTCCCTGACGACGCTGGCCGCGCAAGAGCTGCAGGTCCGGACAGGCATGGCCGCGCTGGCGCTCGTGAAGTCCAGCGAGGTCGTGCTGGTGACGGACTTCGGCGGCTACAAGCTCTCGGCCCGCAACCAGTTGACGGGCGCCGTGTCGCGTGTGCAGCGAGGCGCGGTGTCGTCACTGATCGGCCTGACGCTGCCGGGGGGCACCGTCGTGACGGCCAGCGTCACCAACGACGCGGTCGACGCGCTGGACCTGTCCGTCGGCCAGCCGGCGACGGCGGTGTTCAAGGCCTACGCCGTCATGCTGGCCGTGCGCCCTTAGGGCTCATCCACACAGCACCGGCAGGGCGATCAGTCGCCGGGCCTCCGTTTGCTGCCCCTGGCCGCTAGAGCCCCAGCTCGGCCAGATCCAGGCGCTCATCGGGCCGACGCCCCCAGAGGCCAGAAGAAGAGCCGCACCGACTCGGCGATGGGCAGGTCGTTGATGCTCGCGAAACGCGTCGCATCAGCCCCTCCGCCGTGAACTCCCAGTTCTCGTTGCCTTAGCTGCGAAACCAATGGCCCGAGTCGTCGTGGCACTCGCAGGCCAAGCGCACCGCGACGCGGTTGCCGTCATGCGCCCTCCGCTCCTTGATGAGCCGGTAGGCCAGCTCACGCGCCCACTTGCGCATGAGAAAGCCAGGCACCTGCTGGCGGCCGACGGGCAACGGCTTCATGATCAGTAGGTCTTGTACGGCAGGAACTTGCCGCTCATGACGATGCTGACGCGGTCACCAGCCGTATGGGGCTCGCGTTGCAGGTCCATCTTGAAATCGATGGCGCTCATGATGCCGTCGCCGAACTCCTCATGGATCAGCTCCTTGAAGGTCGTGCCGTAGACGCTGATCAGCTCGTAGAAGCGGTAGATCAGCGGGTCGGTCGGCACGCTGGTGGGTAGGCTGCCCTTGTAGGGCACGACCTTGAGCCACTGCGTCTCGGCTTCGGTCAGGTCGAACAGCCTGGCCAGCTTGCCGGCCTGCTCGTCATTGAAGGTCATCTGACCGAGGCAGCCTGCGGTGACCCATTCCTTGCTGAGGCCGATCTCGGCGGCGACGTCGCCCCACTTGATGCCTTTGGCGACCTTGGCGGCGATGATCTTTTCGGTGACTTCGAGGCGGCTCATGCAGTGCTCCTGAGGGGGGTGAGTGAAGATTCGAGAGGGATGACTTCGGCCGCCGGCGCGAGCCCGGGACGGACCTCCGGCGGCTGCTCCGGTGCTCGGCCGTGCGACAGCGTGGCGCTGCGCTCGACCAGGAAGTCGACGAGGTGGTTGCGGATGCGGTAGAACTGCGGGTCATGGTGCATCGTGGCGCGTTGCCTGTCGCGGGGCATGGTGTTGACGACGATCTCCGCCACGCGCGCCTGCGGGCCGTTGGCCATCAGCAGGATGCGGTCGGCGAGCAGGATGGCCTCGTCCACGTCGTGCGTGATCATGAAGACCGTCTGCCGGGTCGCGGCGCAGATCTTCAGCAACTCGTCCTGGATGGTGCCGCGCGTCAGCGCGTCCAGCGCACCGAAGGGCTCGTCCAGCAGCAGCATGCGCGGCTCGATGGCGAAGGCCCGCGCGATGCCCACGCGCTGTTTCATGCCGCCGGAGAGCTGGCTGGGCTTCTTGTCCAGCGCCGACGTCAGGCCGACGAGGCTGACATACTTCTGCACCTGCCCATCGACCTCCGCGCGCCCCATGCCCGGCCATCTGCTGCGCACCGCGAATGCGATGTTCTGGCGCACCGTCATCCAGGGCATCAGTGCGTGGCCCTGGAACACGACGCCGCGGTCCAGCCCGGGTCCGCTCACCTCGCGGTTGGCCATGAAGACATGTCCGTCACTGGCCTGCTCGAGCCCGGCCATCACGTTGAGGATGGTCGTCTTGCCGCAACCGCTGTGGCCGATGATGCAGACGAACTCGCCCTCGGTCAGCGCGAAGTTGACGCCGTCGAAGACGGTCGCATCGCCATAGCGTTTGGCCAGGCCCTGGACCTGGATGAGTTCAGTCGGCATAGGTCACCGCCTTTTGTGCGCGGGCAAAGAGAAGATCGAGCGACATGCCCACCAGACCGATGACGAGGATGGCGAAGATGACGTTGGGCAGGCTGAGGTTGTTCCACTCGTTCCAGACGAAATAGCCGATCCCCGTGCCGCCCACCAGCATCTCGGCCGCGACGATGACGAGCCAGGCGATGCCCATGCTGATGCGCATCCCCGTCAGGATGGTCGGCGCGGCGGCCGGCAGGATCACCTCGAATGCTGAGCGCAAAGGGTTCACCTCCAGCGTCCGCGCCACGTTCAGCCACTCGCGCCGCACGCCGGCCACGCCAAAGGCGGTGTTGATCAGCATCGGCCACAGGCTGCAGATGAAGATGACGAAGATCCCGCTCGCCGCCGAGTCCTTGATGGTGTAGAGCGCCAGCGGCATCCAGGCCAGCGGCGAAACGGGCTTGAGGACCTGGATGAAGGGATCCAGCGCGCGGCGGACCAGGGGACTCATGCCAATGACGAAGCCCAGCGGGATCGCCACCAGTGCCGCCAGCAGATAGCCCAGTCCCACGCGGCCCAGCGAGTAGGCCAGTTGCAGGCCGATGCCCTTGTCGTTGGGACCACGGTCGTAGAACGGCTCGGTCAGGTGGTGGACCACGGTGCGGCCCATCTGCGTCAGGGTCGGGAAACCGCTCTTCGCCGCCGCGGGTGCAGCATCCACCGGTTTGCCCATCAGCTTGGCGTACTCGATCTGCTCGGGCGTCATCGCCGCCACCGGTTTGGCCACAGGCGCCGTGCCGAACGTGGCGAGGTGCCACAAGCCCAGCAAGCAGCCCAGCAGCAGCAGAGACAGCAGGCCGGCGCGGAAGTTCAGAGAACCTTGCATGTCAGGTCCGCTTGATTGCAAAGCTGCTGACGTAGGCGTCCGCCTTCGCCGGATCGAACTCCCTGCCCATGACCTTGAACTTCGGATAGCCGCCCGCCTTGTCGTCGGGAACGGTCATGTCCAGCGCTTTCATCTGCTTCTTCGCATCGGTCAGCAGGAAGACCTTCTCGGCGATCTGCTTGTAGTTCACGTCGCCCTTCAGGTAGCCCCAGCGCTTCATCTGCGTGAGCATCCACACGGCCATGCTTTGCCAGGGCATGGGCTCGAAGTCCGCGCGGTCGGGCACCACCCTGACATTGCCCAGGCCATCGGCAAACTTGCCCGTCAGCACCTGGGCAACAACGGTCTCGGGCTGGTTCAGGTAGGCCTGCGGCGAGATGACTTTGGCGATCAGCTCGCGATTCTTGGCCTCGCGCGCCATAGCGGCGGCCGTCAGCACGGCGCGGTACAGCGCGATGAAGGTGTTGGCATGCTTTGAAATGAACTCGCTGCTGGTGCCAAAGGCGCAGCAGGGGTGGCCGTTCCACAACTCCTTGGTCAGCAGGTGGATGAAGCCCACCTCTTCGTACACCGCGCGCTGGTTGAACGGGTCCGGGCCGAGAAAGCCGTCGATGTTGCCGGCACGCAGATTGGCCACCATCTCGGGCGGCGGCACCACGCGGATCTGGACGTCACGGTCCGGATCCAGCCCTGCCTCCGCCACGTAGTAGCGCAGCAGGAAGTTGTGCATCGAGTATTCGAAAGGCACCGCGAACTTGAAGCCCTTCCAGTCCTTGGGTTCGCGCTTGTCCTTGTGCTTGACGCTGAGCGTGATCGCCTGACCGTTGGTGTTCTGGATCGTCGCCACGTTCATCGGCGTGGCCGGCGCCCCCAGGCCCAGACTGACGGCCAGCGGCATGGGCGACAGCAGGTGCGTCGCGTCGTACTCCTTGTTCAACATCTTGTCGCGGATCAACGCCCAGCCGGCCGTCTTCACGACCTCCACGTTCAGGCCCTGCTTGGCATAGAAGCCCAGCGGGTGCGCCATGATCAGCGGCGTGGCGCATGTGATGGGAATGAAGCCGACCTTCAGGTCCTTCTTCTCCAGCCCACCCCTGGTGTCCTGCGCCATCGCCTGCAGCGAAGCGACGGGCAGCACGCTGGAAACCGCCGCCATCGCCGTGCTCCGACCGACGGCCTTCAGGAAACGGCGACGCAACGCGTCATGCGGGAAAAGCGCCTTCACGAGCGCGGCTTCGACGAAGCGGGCCGATTCGGCCTCGAAGTCGGCGGTCTCGCTGCGGGCCCTCAGCTCGGCCGCGGCGTGTTCGGCAGCACTGCCGTGGCGACCGCAGGCGCAGTGCATCAGCAGGGGCCGCTCGGCGTCGTACGGATCGTGGGTCATCGAATGCTCCTCAAGATGGGAGCGACTCTAGGAATGGGCGCACCGTCGCGGAATCGTGGAGGGCGGCAAGTTTCTGTAGGGCTGGAACTACCCGGGAAAACCTGGATCAACGCCGGCACCGCCCGTCGCTTGTCGATTCCTCACACCCTCGTTCGTCTTCAGGGTGAGCGGCGGAATGGTCCGCCACCCGACGATCCAGGAGACCCGCCCATGAAATTCCTTTCAATGATCCGCATCGACGAGACCGCGGCCCAAGCACCGAGCGAGCAACTGATGGCTGACATGGGCCGCCTCATCGAGGAATTGACCGCCACCGGACAGCTCGTCAGCACCGCCGGCCTTCGTCCGACGGCAGAGGGCGCGCGCGTACGGCTGCGACGCGGCGGCATGCTGTCGGTGGTGGATGGGCCGTTCGCTGAAACCAAGGAAGTCATCGGCGGATACGCCATCCTGGAGGCGGCGTCACTGGCCGAAGCCATCGAACTGACGCGGCGCTTCCTACGCACGCATGGCGACGACTGGGACATCGAATGCGAAGTGCGCCCGCTCGACGGGCCGGAATTCGGCCGCCAGCCCTGAACCGTCTGCCAGACCACCTGACAAGGAACCCACCATGACTGAGTGGACAAGCGTGCTGCGCGAACACTACCGCTGGGTCATCGTCGCCGCGGGTGGCCTGCTCGGCTGCGTGGCCATCGGCGCCCTCTTCTCGCTGCCGGTGCTGCTGCGACCCATCGCCCAGGAGACCGGCTGGTCCACCACCGGCATCTCCGCGGCGATGACCATCGCGTTCGGCGCGCTGGCCATCGGCAGCATGGCCTGGGGCGCGCTGTCGGACCGCACAGGGCCGCGCCTCGTTGTCATGGCAGGCTCGTTGCTGCTGGCGGCGGGCTTGGCGCTGGCGAGCCTGGCGACGTCGTTGCTGGCCTTCCAACTGCTGTTCGGCGCGGTCGTCGGCCTCGCCGCAGCCGCCATCTTTGCGCCGCTGATGGCCTGTGTCACCGGCTGGTTCGACACGCGGCGCAGCCTGGCCGTGTCACTGGTGTCGGCCGGCATGGGCATGGCGCCGTTGACGATGTCGCCCCTGGCCGCCTGGCTGGTGCAAGCGCACGACTGGCGCACCTCGCTGCAGATCATCGCCGCGGTGGTGGCAGGCGTCATGCTGCCGGCCACGCTGCTGGTGCACCGCCCGCCGGCGCTGGCGAGCGCACAGGCGAACGCAGCGCCGGAGCCCGGCCCCTCCATGGGCCAAGCCATGCGTTCGGCACCCTTCCTGATCCTTGTGCTGACGAGCTTCCTGACCTGCGCCACGCATTCGGGGCCGATCTTCCACACGGTGAGCTATGCCGTGACCTGCGGCATTCCACTGATGGCCGCGGTGTCGATTTACAGCCTGGAGGGGTTGGCCGGCATGGGCGGCCGGCTCGTGTTCGGGCTGCTGGGCGACCGATTTGGCGCTGCTCGCACGCTGGTGTTGGCGCTGCTGGCCCAGGCCGTCGTCGTGCTGGGCTACGTCCAGGCGCGGCAGCTGGGCAGCTTCTACACGGTGGCAGCGCTGTTCGGCTTCACCTACGCGGGCGTGATGCCGCTGTTCGCGGTGATCGCTCGCGAGAACTTTCCACTGCGCATGATGGGCGCCGTCATCGGCGGCACCACGATGGCCAGCAGCGTCGGCATGGCACTCGGGCCCGTGCTCGGCGGGCTGGTCTTTGATGCCACCGCCAGCTACACGTGGCTGTTCATCGGCGCGTTCGCGCTGGGCCTCGGGTCGTTCCTGTCCGCCCTGGCATTCCTGCGACTGCCGAGGCGGCCCCTGCCGGCCGCCTCGGCATGACCGCAGTCACGCGCCGATGGCCACCGCCTTCGTGATCTGTACCTGCACCTCGCCCACACCTGCAAACACGTGGCGCGACTGCTGGCCAATGCGGATGTCGTGAACACCGGTGATCATTCCGGTGGAGATGACGTCGCCAGCGCGCAGGATGGCGCCCTGCTGGGCTCGCTTGTTCAGTGTGAAGGCCAGCGCGCCCAGCGGGCCGGGCTTGATGGCGACCTGGCCGGTGCCCACCGACTGGCCGTCGATGAAGGTCTCCACGGCTATCGTCTCCTGCTCGCGCCAGTTGACGATCTCGGCACCGACGACGACGCCCCAGTTGTTGCCGAAGTCGGAGATGACGGCGCCAGGGCCGATGTCGTTCAGCGTCGAGAGCGGGCTGCTGGCGACTTCGATACCGATGTGCATGGACTTCACGAACGGCGCGACCGTGTCCGCCGTCCAGTCGCTCTTGCCTGCGGGCGAGTCAGCCGCGACGACGATGACGACCTCGGCCTCGACGGCCGCGAAGCCGCCGTCGAACACGGGGCACTGCGCCACGCCGCCCTGCACCACGTGGTGGACGTTGGCTGCGAATGCAGGGCCGATCAGGCGTTCCTCGGGGAACTGCGACGCGAAGGCGGGGTTCACGCGGGCGACCTTCCAGCCCTTCACGGCGTCGGGCCAGCCGGCGATGGCGGCGGCCTGCACGGCATAGGCCTCGTCCAGGGTAGCGGGCGGCGTGCCGGGGTAGGCAGGCAGCGAGCGGCCGGCAGCGCGGGCGGCGGTGAACTGGGCGGAAATCTCTTGTGGGTTGCTCATGTTGGTCTCGCCGCGCAGCAGCGCCCGGGGGTGAATGCGGCGCGCAATGTACCGCGAGCCCGCCAGATGCGCCCTTTGCAACCGATCAAGGCCGTGATCGCTCGCCGGGCCTAACCGGCTTGCTGCCTCACCGCGAACAACGCCAGCTCCACGTCGTTGCGCACACCGATCTTCTCCAGCACGCGGGCGCGGTAGGTGGAGACCGTGTTGGGCGACAGCACCAGCTGCTCGGCGATTTCGCCCACGCTGCGGCCGCCGGCCAGCAGCTGGAAGACCTGATGCTCACGATGTGACAGCGTCTCGTGCAACGGCTGCTCGTCGCCCACCGCACGTCCGCCCGCGCCGATGGCGCCGGCCAGTTGCTCCGCCACGCTGGGCGTGATGAACAGCTTGCCACGGGCTACTGTGCGCACGGCATCGATCATCTGCTCACTGTCCGCGCTCTTGTTCAAGTAGCCTGCCGCGCCGAGCTTGAGGCTGCGCACGGCGTACTGACGGTCAGGGTAGGTCGACAGCATCAGCACCGGCAGCCTCGGGAACTCGGCCTTCAGCGCCTTCAGGATGTCCAGGCCGTCGCGCTGGGGCATGGCGATGTCCAGCAGCACGACGTCGACCGCGTCAGCACGCACCTGCTGGATGGCGTCGGGCCCGTTGGCCGCCTCGCCAACGACGCGCAGGTCCTCAGCCTCGCTCAGCACCTGCTTGATGCCCTGGCGGACGATGAGGTGGTCGTCGCAGATCAGGACTCGAATCATGCGGATTCCAGCGGCATGACCAGCCGAACCGTCGTTCCGCGCCCGGGTGCACTGTCGATGCCGATGCGCCCGCCGAAGTGGGCCGCCCGCTCGCGCATGCCAAGCACGCCATAGCTGCGCGCGTCATTCAGCGCCTCGGGTGCTGCCCCCACGCCGTCATCGCCGACCTGCAGGTAAAGCACCGGCGCCGGCGGCGCGTCCACATCGATGCGGATGGCCACGTGGCGGGCCTGTGCATGCCGCGCGACGTTGGACAGGACTTCCTGGAAGATGCGGAACACGGCAATGGCCAGCCCGCCCTCGGGCGCCACCACGTCGGCGGCGACGTGCATCTTGAAGTCCACTCGCCGCTCGTCGCTACCCGCAAGCTGGAATTCCTGGGCCTGCCACTCCAGCGCGGCCCACAGGCCCTGGTGGTCGAGGATGCTGGGGCGCAGGTCCGTGATGATGCGCCCCACGGCGTCCACCGCCGTGTCCACCAGGCCACCCATGCGCTGGCATTTGCCGACCATGGGCTCGCGCTGTGCCGCGTCGCCCACCCGGCGGGCCAGCCAGTCGAGGTCCATCTTCAGGGCGACGAGCAGGGAGCCCAGTTCGTCGTGGATCTCGCGGGCGATGCGTTTGCGCTCGGTTTCCCGCACCGCCTCAAGGTGATGCGCCAGCTCACGCAGCTCGGCCGTGCGTTCGGCCACACGCTGCTCCAGCTCATCATGACTGGCACGCAGAAGCGCCTCGGCGCGGCGGCGCTCGGAGATGTCGACGAAAGTGACCACGGCGCCCTGCACCCTGCCGTCCTCGATGACAGGGTAGCTCGAATACTCGGCCGGAAAGGAGGTGCCATCGGCGCGCCAAAGCACTTCGTCGTCGATGCGGCAGGGCTCGCCGCGGCGGAAGGCATTGAAGATGGGACAGTCGCACTCCGGGTAATGCGCCCCGTTGTCACGCGAGTGGTGGATCAGCCCGTGCATGTTCCGCCCCAGCACCTCTTCGGTGCGCCAGCCGAGCTGGTCGCAGGCGGCGCGGTTCACGAAGGTGCAGAAACCGCCCATGTCGATGCCGAAAACGCCTTCGCCGGTGCTTTCCAGCAGCAGGGTCAGCCGGCGGTTGGCCTCTTGCGAAGCGGCGGGCGGGGCGGTCAGGGCAAACGGCATGCTCATGAGGTGTGCAAACGCCGTGCCACTCTTCGGTGCATATCGCATAAGGAAATAAGGAAACTGTCGTTCCGCGAATAAGCGACTTCGGGCACCCTCGCGGCTTCGTTCATTCGACGGCCACACCATGTCCCTCTTCCTGACCTCCCGCCGCACCGTCCTCGCGCTGATCGCCTCCAGCGCCGCCCTGCCCGCGCTGGCCAGCGATGCCACCCTGCTGAACGTCTCCTACGACGTCGCGCGTGAGCTCTACAAGCAGATCAACCCCGCCTTTGTCGCCGCGCAAAAGGCCAAGGGTCAGACGGTCGTCGTCAACCAGAGCCATGGCGGCTCCAGCAAGCAGATCGGTGCCGTCATCGGCGGTCTCGAGGCGGACGTCGTGACGATGAACCAGGCCACTGACGTGGACCAGCTCGCCAGCGCCGGCCTCACCCCCGCCGACTGGCGCAGCCGCTTCCCCAACAATGCGGCGCCCTACTCGTCGACCATGACCTTCCTGGTCCGCAAGGGCAACCCCAAGGGCATCAAGGACTGGAGCGACCTGGCCCGCCCCGGCGTGCAGGTCATCATCCCCAACCCCAAGGTCACCGGCAACGGCCGCTACAGCTACCTGGCCATCTGGGGCAGCGTCATCGCCAACGGCGGCAGCGAGGCACAGGCCAGGGAGCTGGTCACCAAGGTCCTGACCAACGTGCCGGTGCTGGACGGCGGTGGTCGCGGCGCCACCACCACCTTCACGCAGCGCGGCATCGGCGACGTCCTCGTCACCTTCGAGGCCGAGGTCGAGCTGATCGAGAACGAGTTCGGCAAGGGCCAGTTCGAGCAGGTCAACCCCAGCATCTCCATCGAGACCGACGCCCCCGTGGCGCTGGTGGACAAGGTCAACGCCAAGAAGGGCACGGCCGCGCTGGCCAAGGCCTACCTGGATTTCCACTGGAGCCCGGAAGGCCAGGAAATCATCGCTCGCAACAACTTCCGCCCTCGCGACCCGGCCGTCTTCAAGAAGCACGCGCAGCGCTTCGCCAACATCAAGCTGTTCACCGTCGACCAGACGCTGGGCGGCTGGGCCAAGGTCAGCAAGACGCACTTCGCCGATGGCGGCACGTTTGATCAGGTGATGGCCGGCATCAAGCGTTGAGCTGAAGCCCCCAGCCCGGGCTTGCCGTCCTGAATGCCGGCAGCCCGGCCGGTCCCCCGAGGGGCGGCGAGGCAGGCGGCATCACGCCGCTCGCATGCCGCCCAAGGTCGGCTTGGGAATGGCCTGGCGC
>NZ_DASWYS010000203.1:0-7321 GCF_036404855.1 Roseateles sp. | reverse complement strand
GCCGAGCTGAGCCACACCACGCTGCTGGGCATCGACTTCGTGCACCACGAGCAACAGGCCTGGTCGTTTGCCGGCGCCAGCCCTACGCCCGACCTGCGCATCGGCGGCACGCCGTTGATCACCGCCTTGCTTGACGCGCTGACCCGCCACCGGGAGGCTGCATGATCCTTCTGTGCGGCATTCCTTCCGAGTCGCCCCTGGCGCTTGTCGGCGACGCGCTGGAGCGGATCGGCGCGCCCTACCGCTGGTTCAACCAGCGCCATTTCGAGCAGACCGAGATGGCCTTCGAGCTTGGCGACATGGGCCTGAGCGGTTGGCTGGAAATCAACGGCGAAGGGGTCGCCCTCGATTCGGTGCGCGGCATCTATTCCCGGTTGATGGACCACAGCCGCCTGCCTGAACTGAAGGACGAGGCGCACGACTCGCCGCTGACCCAGCATTGCAACGCACTGCACGACACGCTGATCCGCTGGACCGAGATCAGCCCGGCCCGGGTGGTGAACCGCATCGCGGCCATGGGGTCGAATTCCTCCAAGCCCTACCAGGCGCAGCTGATCCGCGAACACGGCTTCGAGATCCCGGCCTCGCTGATCACCACCGACCCCCACGCGGTGCTGACGTTTCGCGAGCAGCACGGCCGCATCATCTACAAGTCGATCAGCGGCGTGCGCTCCATCGTACAGACCTTCGACGAGAAGGACCTGGCCCGCCTGGCCTCGGTGCGTTGGTGTCCCACGCAGTTCCAGGCCTATGTGCCGGGTACCGACGTGCGCGTCCACGTGGTGGGCCAGCGGGTGTTCGCAACCCGCATTGAATCGGAGGCGGTGGACTACCGGTATGCCAAGAGCCAGGTCGGCGAAGCGGCCCGCCTGACGGCGACGGAGCTCGGCGACGAGTTGTCGCAGCGGTGCGTCGACCTCACCCGTGCGCTGGGCCTGGACTTCTCCGGCATCGACCTGCGCCTGACGCCCGACGAACGGGTGTTCTGTTTCGAGGTGAATCCCTGCCCCGGCTACAGCTATTTCGAGGCCAACAGCGGGCAGCCGATCTCCATGGCGGTGGCCAACCACCTGGCCTGGAACGACTGAGCGCAGCGCCCGCTACTGCAGGCCGAAGCGCCGCTCGATCACCTCGACCGGCACGCCTTCAACGCTGGCCGGTAGTGCCGGCGCGGCAGTTTTCGAAGCGACGTAGACGCGGATCACGAACTCCTCGGCCCGCTGGCCGAGATCCACACCCGTGACGCCCGGAAGCGCCAGCACCCCGGTCTCGAACCGGGATTTGATTTGCAAGGCTTGCTCTTCGGTGACCAAGGCGCCCATGGCAACGCTCCGCAGTGACTGCACGGATCAAATATGTCCCACGGCGGGCCGTTGTCAACTCCTGCCCCGGACACCGGGTCGGCGGACGCGCAACCTCAGTGCGAATGCACCGAGCGCAGGTGCGATCCCGGCGCGGGCGGCGTGCCTTCCTGCGCGGCGGCCGCCAGGCCGCTGAGGATGCCGCACTGGTCGACGCTCTGCGCAGCAGCACAGCGCTGGCGCAGATCCTTGAGCTGCTTCTCCAGCGCCCTCAATTCCCGGATGCGCCGCGACACATGGCCGATGTGGGCGTCCAGCAACGCGTTCACGTCGCCGCAATCACCGCCGGGCGCGTCCTTCACCCGGAGCAGCACGCGCACCTCGTCCAGCGACATGTCCAGGCCCCGGCAGTAGCGGATGAACTGCAGCCGCTCCAGATGCGCCGGCTCGTAGACCCGGAAGCCGCCCTGTGTGCGACCCGGCGCGGGCAGCAGGCCCTCTCGCTCGTAGTAGCGGATGGTGTCGACGGCGGTCGACGAAGCGGTGGCGAGGTCTCCGATTTTCATGGCAGGCTTTCAGCGGAAATCGATTTCAGTTTAGGCCCTTGACTCTGGAGTTGCTCCAGGGATTCCAATAGCCTCATGAGTTCTCACGACCATTCCCATGCCGGGCATTCGCATGCCGGCCACGACCATCACGACCACGCTCATGCCCCGGCCCCCGCACCCAGTTGCTGCCACGGCGGCGGCTGCGCCTCCGCTGCGGCTCCGCTGCCCATGCCGACGTCGGACGGCGGGCTGCTGCTGCGCATTCCGGCCATGGACTGTCCCACCGAGGAAGGCCTGATCCGCCGCGCGCTGGAGGGCTTCGCCGATGTGCGCCGCCTGCACTTCGACCTGCCGGCCCGTGCGCTGACGGTGGACGCGCCGCCGGCCTCGTGGGCGGCCGTGACGGCCGCCATCGCCAAGGCCGGCTTCAAGGCTGAAACCTTGTCCGCGCCGCCCGCCGTCGAGGACACGGCCCAGGCCCGGCGCAGGGAACTTGTCCGTCTGGTGGCGGCCCTGGTCATTGCCACGGGCGCCGAGCTGCTGCATTTCTTCGCCCCCGACGACACGCTCTGGCACGTCGCCGGCATGGCGGTCGCCGCGATCGCCATCGCGCTGTCGGGCCTGGCGGTGTTCGGCAAGGGGCTGTCGTCACTGGCACGCGGCCAGCTGAACATCAATGCGCTGATGTCGGTCGCCGTCATCGGCGCCTTCGTCATCGGCCAATGGCCCGAGGCTGCCATGGTGATGGCGCTGTACTCGCTGGCGGAGCTGATCGAGGCTCGCTCGGTGGAGCGCGCGCGCAACGCCATCACCGGGCTGCTGGCGCTGTCGCCCGAACAAGCCGAGGTGCGTCAGCCCGACGGCCGCTGGGCCCGGGTGGAAGCCAGGGCCGTGGCCGTGGGAGCCACCGTGCGCGTGAAGCCGGGCGAACGCTTCGCGCTCGATGGCCGTGTGACGGCCGGCCAGGGCGCCGTGGACCAGTCGCCCGTTACCGGCGAGAGCATTCCTGTCGACAAGGCCCTGGGGGACCCGGTCTTCGCCGGCACCATCAACCAAAGCGGCTCGTTGGAGTTCGAGGTCACCCGGCCGGCGGGCGACACCGTGCTGGCGGGCATCATCCACGCCGTCGAGGCGGCGCAGGGCCAGCGCGCACCCACGCAGCGCTTCGTCGACCGCTTCGCCGCCGTCTACACGCCCGCGGTCTTCGTTCTGGCGCTGGCCGTGGCGATTGGCACGCCGCTGTTGCTGGGCTGGCCCTGGCTCACGGGCATCTACAAGGCACTGGTGCTCTTGGTCATCGCCTGCCCCTGCGCGCTGGTGATCTCCACGCCGGTCACGGTCGTCAGCGGTCTGGCTGCGGCCGCGCGGCAAGGCATCCTCATCAAGGGCGGCGTACACCTGGAAGAGGCGCGCAAGCTCAAGGTGTTGGCGCTGGACAAGACCGGCACGCTGACCGAGGGGCGCCCCCGCCTCGTCGCGCAGCGCGTGCTGGCCGAGGAACGGGAGGAGGCCTGGGTGCTGCAGCTCGCTCGCAGCTTGGCAGCGCGCTCGGACCACCCGGTCTCCCAGGCCATCGCCGCAGGTCTGCCGGCCGACACGCTGTCGGTGCAGGACTTTGGTGCCGAACTCGGCCGCGGCGTGCACGGCCGCATCGGCGATCACCACCTGGTGCTGGGCAACCACCGCTGGATCCACGAGCGCGACCAGTGCTCGCCAGAGCTGGAGGCGCTGATGCAGGCGCACGAGGCGCAGGGCCGCACCGTGTCGTTGCTGGCCGACGCCGACCGCGTGCTGGCCCTCTTCGCCGTGGCCGACAGCCCCCGCGCCACGAGCCGCGACGCCGTCGCCGAACTGCAGGCCCTGGGCGTGCACCCTGTCATGCTGACCGGCGACAACCCCTCTACCGCCCGGGCCATCGCCGCCCTGGTGGGTATCGCCGACGTGCGGGCCGACCTGCTGCCGCAGGACAAACAGCAGGCGGTCGCCGCGTTGGGGGCACAGGGGCCTGTGGGCATGGTGGGCGACGGTGTCAATGACGCGCCCAGCCTGGCCGCGGCAGCCGTGGGCTTCTCCATGGGCGCCGCAGGCACCGACACGGCCAAGGAGGCGGCCGACGTGCTCATCATGAACGACGATCTGCGCAAACTGCCCGAGGTCATCCGCCTGTCTCGGCGCACCTATGCGGTGCTGTGGCAGAACATCGCATTGGCGCTGGGCATCAAGGCCGTGTTCTTCGCACTGGCCGTGTTCGGCAGCGCGACGATGTGGATGGCCGTGTTCGCCGACATGGGCGCCAGCTTGCTGGTGGTTTTCAACGGGCTGCGGCTGCTGCGCGGCGCTGCGCGCTGAACCGCCAATCGGGCGGGCTTGCGCTTCGCGCCCCCGCCTGTCGATTCGTCGCAGGCCGGTCGCTGGGCGGACGCTCGCCCTGCACAGTCCAGGCATCGCAACCCAACGAATGCCTGCCATGAGCACCTCCCTCCCCCTCTGGCCCTTCGCCATCCTCGCCGTCCTGCTGGTCCTGGGCTATCGCCAGTCCCGGGACCGCGTGGTCCAGCCGGGCACGCTCGCCAAGGTGGCGCTGGGCATGCTGGTCCTGTCCCTGTACGGCGTGACCGCCGCCTTCGGCCCCCACCTCGTCCCGGTGCTGGCCTGGGCGACCGGCTTCGCCGCCTCCGTCTTCGTGGCCGGCCCGGTCTTCGCGCCGCGCGGCCTGGCCCGCGAAGGTCGTGCCGTGCGCGTGCCCGGCAGCTGGCTGCCGCTGGGCCTGATGGTGGGCATCTTCGCGGCCAAGTTCGTGCTGGGCTACGCCACCGGCGTCGACGCGCACGTGGTCCACGAGGCCTGGTTCATCGCCGCGGCGAGCGCGCTCTTCGGGCTGCTCAGCGGCGCCTTCGCGGCACGCGCCACGGCCGTGCATCGCTTCGTGCGCACCGCGCCCAGTCTCTGAGACGTGGCGCAGAAATGGCAACGGCCGCCCGAGGCGGCCGTTGTGCATCCCCGCAGGGCTTTCAGCTCACAGGGCCAGGCGCGCCCGCGCCGCCGCGTACTCGCGCTTCAATCGCCCGACCAGCTCGGCCGCCGGCACCACCTGCTTGACGGCGCCGATGCCCTGGCCACTGCCCCAGATGTCCTTCCAGGCCTTGGCCGCGCCGCCGCCGAAATTCATCTTGCTGGGGTCGCTCTCGGGCAGGTTCTCAGGATCCAGGCCCGCCGCCACCACCGAGCCACGCAGATAGTTGCCGTGCACGCCGGTGAAGAGGTTGCTGTAGACGATGTCGTCGCTGTTGCTGGCAACGATCATCTGCTTGTACTCATCGCTGGCCCGGGCCTCCTGCGTCGCGATGAAGGCGGAGCCGATGTAGGCCAGGTCGGCGCCCATGGCTTGCGCCGCCAGGATGGCGTCGCCCGTGCCCATGGCCCCCGACAGGGCCAAGGGACCGTCGAACCACTCGCGGATCTCATGGACCAGCGCGAATGGGCTTTTCACGCCCGCATGCCCGCCCGCGCCCGCCGCCACGGCGATGAGACCATCGGCGCCCTTCTCGATGGCCTTCTTCGCGAACTTGTTGTTGATGACGTCGTGCAGCACGATGCCACCCCAGGCGTGCACGGCCTGGTTCACGTCCTCACGCGCGCCAAGGCTCGTGATGATGATGGGCACCTTGTACTTGGCGCATACCTGCATGTCGTGCTCGAGCCGCTCGTTGCTCTTGTGCACGATCTGATTGATGGCAAAGGGCGCAGCCGGCTTGTCCGGTTTGGCACGGTTGTACGCGGCCAGCGTCTCCGTGATCTCGGCCAGCCATTCATCCAGCAGTTCGGCAGGCCGCGCGTTCAGGGCCGGCATGGCGCCGACGACGCCAGCTTTGCACTGCTCGATGACGAGCTTGGGGTTGCTGATGATGAACAGCGGCGAGCCGATGACCGGCAGAGGCAGGTTCTTCAGGATTGCGGGCAAGGCCAAGACGGACTCCGTGTCAGAAAGCTTCGAGGCTGAGTTCGGTCACGCTGTCGGCGCCATCGACGATGGCCGCACGCAGCGACGCGGTACGCGGCAGGATGTGCTCGGCATAGAAGCGCGCAGTCGTGATCTTGGCGGCCATGAATGCCTTGTCAGTCGCCAAGGCGTCTTCCGCAGCGATCAGCGCGCGAGCCAGCTGCCAGCCGGCGACGAGATTGCCCGCCAGCATCAGGTACGGCACCGAGCCGGCATAGGCCGCGTTCGGGTTGCCCTTGGCCTCAGCCGCGATGAACTCCACCACAGCGAGGAAGTCCTCGCGTGAGGCACGAAGCGCCTTCAGCACCGCCCGGGCGGCCGCGCTGTCGCGCTTGGCGAGATCGCCCTCCGTCACCTCGATCTGGCCGGCGATGCCGCGCGCGAGTTGACCGCCGTCACGCGCCGTCTTGCGACCGACGAGGTCGTTGGCCTGGATGGCCGTCGTGCCTTCGTAGATGGTCAGGATCTTGGCGTCTCGGTAGTACTGGGCCGCGCCGGTTTCCTCGATGAAGCCCATGCCGCCGTGCACCTGCACGCCCAGCGAGGTGACCTCCAAGCTCATCTCGGTGTTGTAGCCCTTCACCAACGGGACCATGAAGTCGTAGAAGGCCTGGTTCTGCTTGCGGGCCTCGGCATCGGGATGGTGGTGCGCCGCATCGAAGGCCGCAGCGGCGGTGCTCGCCATCGCACGGCAGCCCTCGGTCAGCGAGCGCATGGTCATCAGCATGCGGCGCACATCCGGGTGGTGAATGATGCTCGCGCTGCCCACCACCGAACCGTCCACCGGGCGGGACTGCACACGGTCCTTCGCATAGGCCACGGCCTTCTGATAGGCACGGTCAGCGATGGCGATGCCCTGCAGGCCCACGCCGTAGCGGGCCGCGTTCATCATGATGAACATGTACTCCAGGCCTCGGTTCTCCTGGCCGATCAGTTGCCCAACCGCGCCGCCGTGGTCACCGAACTGCAGCACCGCCGTCGGACTGGCCTTGATGCCCATCTTGTGCTCGATGGACACGCAATGGGCGTCGTTGCGCGCGCCCAGGCTGCCATCCGCGTTGACGAGGAACTTGGGCACCAGGAACAGGCTGATGCCCTTCACCCCCTCCGGCGCGCCGGCCACGCGGGCCAGCACGAGATGGACGATGTTCTCGGCCATGTCGTGTTCGCCGTAGGTGATGAAGATCTTGGTGCCGAAGATCTTGTACGTGCCGTCACCCTGGGGCTCGGCGCGTGTGCGCACCAGCGCCAGGTCCGAGCCGGCCTGCGGCTCGGTGAGGTTCATCGTGCCGGTCCACGAGCCGTCCAGCAGCTTGGGGATGTACACGCGGCGCTGCTCCTCGCTGCCTGCGGTCAGCAGGGCCTCGACGGCGCCATCGGTCAGCAGCGGGCACAGCGCAAAGCTCATGTTGGCCGACTGCAGCATCTCGTTGCAGGCCGCAGCGATGGTCTTGGGCGCGCCCTGGCCGCCG
>NZ_DASWYS010000202.1:0-15389 GCF_036404855.1 Roseateles sp. | reverse complement strand
CGGCGGCCGTCGTGCACGACGGCCGAGAAGCCCTGATCGCCGGATTTCATCCAGACGACCTGGTGGGTGCCCATGGGTTCGACCATCTCGACGATAGCGCGCCAGCGACCATCCGTTTGCAGGCGCACGTGCTCAGGACGCACCCCCAGCACGACCTGCTGGCCAGGCTTCACGCGGCCGGCCGCCAGGCGCAGCGCAAGCGCGCCGTCCAGCGACACGCCATCGGCGCCGACCGTGGCCGGCACGAGGTTGACGGCCGGCGCACCCAGAAAGCCGGCGACGAAAAGGTTCGCGGGCGTCTCGTAGACCTCCGCAGGCGTGCCGATCTGCTGGATGACGCCCCCTTTCATCACGACGATGCGTGAAGCGAGCGTCATCGCCTCGACCTGGTCGTGGGTCACGTAGATCATCGTGCTGCCGAGGTTCTGATGCAGCAGCTTGAGCTCGCGCCGCAACTCGGCGCGCAACTTGGCGTCGAGGTTGGACAGCGGTTCGTCGAACAGGAACACACCGGCCTCGCGCACCAGCGCCCGGCCAATGGCGACGCGCTGGCGCTGGCCGCCTGACAGCTGCGCCGGCTTGCGGTCCAGCAGTGGCGTGAGCTGCAGCATCTGCGCCGCCTTGTTCACGCGGCGGGCGATCTCCGGCTTCGGCGTTCCGGCCACACGCAGGCCGAAACTCATGTTCTTCTCGACAGTCATCGTCGGGTACAGCGCGTAGCTCTGGAACACCATGCCGATACCACGCTCCGACGGCTCGGCGTCAGTCATGTCCTGCCCACCGATGTGGATGCTGCCGCCGCTGACCTCGATGAGGCCGGCGATGCTGTGCAGCAATGTGGACTTGCCGCAGCCCGAGGGGCCGAGCAGCACGAGGAACTCCCCCTCGCGGACCTGCAGGTCCAGGCCTTTGATGACTTCGTTCTGGCCGAACTTGATGCTCAGGCCCTGGATGTTCACGCCACTCACTTGACCGCTCCCGCAGCAATGCCACGGACGAACCAGCGGCCGGAAATCAGATAGACCAACAGGGGCACCGCCGACGTGAGGATGGTGGCCGCCATGTTGAGGTTGTAGAGGCGCTCGCCAGTCGTCGTGTTGATCACGTTGTTGAGCTGCACCGTCATCGGCAGGTTGTCGCGTCCGGCGAAGGTCAGGCCGAGGATGTAGTCGTTCCACACCCCGGTAATCTGCATGATGGCCGCGACGATGAGCATGGGAGTCGACATCGGCAAAACCAGCTGCACGAAGATGCGCCAGAAGCCGCCTCCATCCACGCGCGCCGCCTTGAAGAGCTCGGCCGGCAGGCCCGCGTAGTAGTTGCGGAACAGCAGCGTCATGATGGGCATGGCGAACACCAGGTGCACGACGACGATGCCGGTCAGGCTGCTGTAGATGCCCAGTGCCGCCTCCAGCTTGACGAGCGGATAGATCATCACCTGGATGGGGATGAAGGCGCCCAGCATCAGCACACCGAACAGCCACTGGCTGCCCCTGGGCTTCCACCAGGACAGGGCATAGCCATTGATGGCGCCCAGCATGATGGGCAGGATGACCGAAGGCACGGCGATGGCGACCGAGTTCCAGAAGCCGCCGCGCACGCCCTCGCAGCTGACGCCCGTGCAGGCCTCACTCCAGGCGGCGCGCCAGGCGTCGAGGCTAGGCGCGGAAGGCAACGCGAAGATCTGCCCCAGGCGAATCTCGTCCATGCCCTTGAACGAGGTCGTCAGCATCACATACAGCGGTAGCAGGAAGAAGGCCGCGGCGAAGATCAGGAAGGCATAGACGCCCAGGCGTGCCCACATCCTGGTGGACTTGCGGCTCATGCGTGCCCCCCCTGCGCCTTCTGGCGGCTGCGCATATAGGCCAGCGGCGCCACCAGCGCCAGCACCGTGATCAGCAGCATCACCGCGCCGGCCGACGCCAGAGCTAGATTGGCGCGACCAAACAGATGGTCCATGATGAACTTCGCCGGCACGTCGCTGGCCGTGCCGGGGCCGCCCTGGGTCATTGCGACGACCGTGTCGAAGACCTTGACGACGCCGGTGGCCAGCAGCGTGAAGACGGTGGCGAGCGTCGGCCCCATCATGGGCAGCACGACGGAGAGGTAGACGCGCCAGGTCGGGATGCCATCCAGCCGCGCGGCCTTCCAGATTTCCTCGTCGATGCCGCGCAGGCCGGCCAGCATCAGCGCCATCACCAGCCCCGCCCCCTGCCATGTGCCGGCGATGACGACCGTGTAGATGACCATGTCCTGGTCGACGATCCAGTCGAACTGGAAGTCCTTCCAGCCCAGTTGCTGCATGGCGTTCTGCAGGCCGCTGTCGGGGTTGAGGACCCATTGCCAGACAAGGCCCGTCGCGACGAAGGACATCGCGTACGGATACAGGAAGGCCGTGCGCAGCGCGCCCTCGCCGCGGACCTTCTGGTCGATGAAGACCGCCAGAAGGAAGCCGATCAACATGGCCGCCGCGATGTAGAGCACACCGTAGACGGCAAGGTTGTGGATGGCGTGCTGCCAGCGCTCGTTGTCGAGCAGGCGTTCGAATTGCTGCAGGCCGACGAAGTCGTCCTTGGGGAAGGTGCGCGACGTGGACATGGACGTGCGCACCGTCCACAGCACGGTGCCGACGTAGCCGACGCAGACGATGAGCGCGAGGGGCAGCAGCGCACCCCAGGCCGCGAGACCACGGCGCTTCATCAGTTCCTCAATGCGGAGACGATGTCCTTCTGGACCTTCTCAACCGGAATGTTGCGGTTCCAGTAGCTCGTCAGCACGTCCTGCAGCGCGCCGTTTTGGTCGGGCGTGATGTAGATCTCGCCGTTGGCCAGATGGCGAGACTTGTCCTTCATGGCTGCCACGCCCATCTGCGCGCACAGGTCCATCTTGCTGACGTCCACGTCGGTGCGAATGGGGATGGAGCCCTTCTTGATGCTGAAGGCGACTTGCGTGGCCGGCTGCGTGATGACGCTGGCGAGCAACTGCTGGGCCTTGATCTGGTCGGGCTTGCTGGTTTTGGGAAAGACCATCACGTCCCCCTGGATGATGTAGGGCGCCTTCGCACCGAAGCCGGGCGTGCAACCGTAGTCCTTGCCGGGTTCCTGCCGGGCCTGGGCGAACTCGCCTTTGGCCCAGTCGCCCATGATCTGCACGCCGGCGCGGCCGCTGATCAGCATGGCGGTGGCGTCGTTCCAGTTGCGGCCGGGCGAGCCCTTGTCGGTGTAGCTCTGCAGCTTCTTGAAGGCGAGCAGGACCTTCTTGAACTCCTCGCCCTGGATGGCCTTGGGATCCCGGTCACGGAAGACCTTGAGGTAGAGCTCGCGGCCACCGTAATGGGCCAGCGTGGCAGTGAAGACGATGCCATCCTGCCAGGGCTGGCCGCCATGGGCCAACGGCACGAGGCCGGCGGCCTTGAGCTTGTCCAGCGCGGTGAAGAGTTCGTCGAAGGTCTTGGGCTCCTCCGCAATGCCGGCCTTCTTGAAGGCCGCCTTGGAGAACCAAAACCAACTCATGTTGTGGATGTTGACTGGCGCAGCGTAGTAGTGGCCGTTGACGCGTATGGCCTGCAGCACGGTTTCGGGCAGGAACTTGTCCCATCCATCTCGCTTGGCGACCTCGTCGACGTTGTTCAGCAAGCCCTGGTCGACGATGTCGCGGAACTGCTGCGTGGTGTTGAACTGCGCGGCCGTTGGTGGGTTGCCGCCGGCGATGCGGTTGATGGCCACGGAGCGCGCCTGCTCACCAAGCGCCACCGCGGTGTCGACCCAGACGCCGCCCTGGGCGCGGTAGGCCTCGGCCAGCGTCTTGACGGCGGCAGACTCGCCGCCCGAGGTCCACCAGTGGATGACCTCGGCCTTGAGCTGTGCAGAGGCGGTGGAGGGGGCACAGGCCGCCGCGGCAAGCGCGACCGCAGCCAGGGCATGGCGGTTGAACTTCATCTTGTCTCCGGATCTTGTGGTTTGGCGCGCGCAGTGTCGCCCGGCGACGCGCAGCGCGCCTGAGGGACGACCCTGTAATATTTCATTTAGAAACCGCCCGTTCCCAGCCAAACTTTGCCGTCTGTTTGTTAATCATTCATTCAGGAATCGGCCGTACCAGAGGCCGCTGTCCTTCAGCGTGCGCTGCTGGGTGGTGTAGTCCACATAGGCCAGCCCGAAGCGGCGCAGATAGCCTTCGGCCCATTCGAAGTTGTCCAGCAGGCTCCAGGCGAAGTAGCCCTTGACAGGCACACCGGCCTCGATGGCCTGCTTCAACGCGGCGAGGTGCCGCTGCAAATAGGACAGGCGCCGGGCGTCGTGCACGCGGCCCTCGGGCGTCAGTACATCCTCGAATGTGGAGCCGTTCTCGGTCAGCTGGACGGCGGCGGGAGCGTAGTCGCGCTGGATGCGGGTCAGCAGGTCCACCAGCCCCTGCGGCGAGACCTCCCAACCGAACCCGGTGCGCTCCACGCCCGGACGATCGACGAGCTTGGCACGCATCGGGCCGTGGCTGCCGGTCGGGTCGTCGGCCACCATCTCGGGGAAGTAGTAGTTCACGCCGAGGAAATCGGTCGGCGTGGCGATGGCGTCCAGGTCGCCGGCCAGCACCTGGGGCGCGGCGGCACCCAGCAGTGCCAGCGTGTCCTCGGGATAGCCGCGGCCGAACAGGGGGTCCAGGAACCAGCGGTTGCGCAGACCGTCGTGGCGCTTCAGTGCGGCCTGGTCTGCCGCGCTGTCTGAGGCGGCTGCGATGGGATGCAGGCTCAGCGTGATGCCGACCTGGGCGCCCGGCGAATTCTTGCGGATCACGGGAATGGCCTGTCCGTGCGACAGCAGCACATGGTGGCAGGCCTGCATCGCGTCCGCGAGACTGGTGCCGCCGGGCGCGTGAACGCCTTCCCAGTAGCCCATGATGCAGGAGCACCAGGGCTCGTTGTGCGTGATCCAGTGCTTGACGCGATCGCCGAGGCGGCGGGTGACGAGGTCGGTGTACTCCAGGAACGCGGCAATCGTGTCGCGCGAGATCCAGCCGCCTTGCGCCTGCAACGCCTGTGGCAGGTCCCAGTGGTAGAGCGTGGCCCAGGGGTCCAGGCCCCGCTCCAGCATGCCATCCACCAAACGGTCGTAGAAGGCGAGGCCGGCCTCGTTCACCACACCGCGGCCCTGGGGAAGGATGCGCGGCCAGGCAATGGAGAAGCGGTAGGCGTTGACGCCCAGCTGCTTGGCCAGGTCAAGGTCCTGTGGCCAGCGGTGGTAGTGGTCACAGGCGACCAGGCCATTGGAACCGTCGCGAATGCGGCCTGGTTCGCTGCAGAAGCGGTCCCAGATGGATTCGCCCTTGCCATCCTCGCGGCCGGCGCCTTCGATCTGGAAGGAGGATGTGGACACGCCCCAACGGAAGTCGGCGGGGAATTGGTTGCGAGTCGGGGCGGTGTTGGCGCTCATGCTTGGGATGCAGGGCGCCGGCCGGGACAAGCCCAGGCCGGCGCGGGTTCAGGAACGGACGCGGGCTTTAGAACTTGTAGGTGCCGCCCAGCAGGAACTGGCGGCCGAAGGTGGTGTACCGCTCGGGCAGCGTCGCATTCGGGTCCTGCGAGCCGGTCGAGATGCCCACCCGGGTGCGGTAGGCTCGATCGCGCAGGTTGTTGACCTGCAGCGTCAGCGACAGGCCCTTCAGTGCGCCGGTCTCGAAGGCATAGCCAATCTGTGCATCAAGGATGGTCTCGCTGGAGATCATGCTGGGAACGTTCTCACCGAAAGTCCCCCGCACCGTCGTCACAAAGGGCGAGCGATGGCGGCTGCCGATACGGGCCGACAGACCGTCGCGCTCGTAATAGACGGTGAAGTTGGTCGCCTTGCCGGAGAGTCCGTCCAGCGGCTTGGCCGGATTGTTCTCCTCGTGCAGCGAGCTGCGCGTGTCGGAGTAGCTCAGCGTGAACCCGATGCCATCCAGTGCCGGGCTGAACAGTGAGCCGTCGATGGTGCCGCTCAGCTCCGTACCCGCAATCATGCCGCCGTTGCCGTTGGCCTTGGTCGTGAGCGTCCCGATGTTGCTGGTGGGGGCAGGCCCCGTCGGGATGGGGAAGCCGGTGAAGTCGTAGTCGATGGCCTGGCCGTAAACGAAATTCTTGATGTTCTTGTGGAACACCGCCGCGGCGACGTAGCTCCGCTTGCTGAAGTAGTGCTCGACGGACAGGTCCACCGCATCGGCGCGCCAGGGCTCCAGCTTGGGGTTGCCACCATTGGCCGACCAAAGGTAGGGAGCCGTCGCGCTGACGCTGATGCCCGAGAAGCCGGCGCGCATGTCCTCCATGTTGGGGCGGGCGATCACCTTGGCGGCGCCGAAGCGCAGGATGGTGTTGGGTGTCAGGTCGGCTGCGAAGTTGAGGCTGGGCAGCGTATCGGTGTAGCTGGTGCCATCCGTGAATGGCTGGCTCGACGTGCCGTTCCAGATCATGCCGTCGCTGGACTGCTGTGCATGCACCACGCGCATGCCCAGGTTGGCACGCATGGGCAGGCCCCACTCCCATTCGAAGGCCAGCTTGCCGTAGGCCGCCGTCACCTTCTCCCGCACCGACCAGATGCGGCCCGGCGCCTGATCCAGCGCGGTGGCCTCGACGTCGTACAGGCTAAGCGCGCTGGGCAAGTCGAAGTTCACCATGCGGATGTTGCTGCCCGCAAAGGTCAAGTCCGTCGGCGTGCGCAGCAGGCCGGCCGGGATCAGCATGGGCGTGCGGCCGTTCTTCAAGTTGTAGACCACCTCCGTGCGGTCCATGTGCTTGTCACGCTCGGAGTAGTCCACGCCGAACTCGACGCTGCTGAGCCAGTGATCGAAGCTGCGGCCGGCGGACAGCTTGAACGCCTTGAGTTCGTCGCGCACCCGCGGAAACTGGCTGCGGCCGTCGCGGCCCCAACCGGAAGGATCACCCAAGTAGACGCCCTGGGCATTGGCGAAATCGAATGCCGGAGAGAACGTGGAGAGTCCGTCGCCGGTGGCAATGCTCACCTTGCCCAGGCTGAGCGGCGCCAGCGCGCCCGCCTGCAGCTCGGCGTTCTGCTCGTCGCGCTTCGCCTTGGACCAACTCAGATCAGCCGCCAGCTTCCAGTCTGCCAGCTTCAGCTCGTTGTTCCAGCCGATGGCCCGGATGTCATCCTTGCGCTTGTTGAGCATCGTCAGCGCGGTCGGCCGGGCGCCGTTGACGATGCCGCTCGTGACGACCTTGTCGCCGTTGACCATGGACGTCTGCGCATCACTCCAGCTGACGCCGGCCCAAGTCGACATGTCGGACATGACCGCCCGGCGCGAATCGGTCTGGTCGAACCGCGAGTAGTAAAGGTCCAACGTGCTGTGGAAGCCGCCATCGGGCTTGTACTCCAGCACGGCCATCAGGCCGTCGCGCTTCTGGCGGGACGAGGCCGCAGCCAGCTCAAAGCCCTGTAGGGCTACTGCATCCGTCGGCACGCCGGGCAGCGGCGACCCCCAATCGTTGGTGTTGGCCCACCACCAGCTCTTGTAGTGCTTCTCCTGGTTGGGCGAGTCGAGATGGGCAAAGCCCACTGCCGCGCCCCATGTGCGATCAGCCGATTGCGTCACGTACGAAGCACTGAGGCGGTTGCCGGTGCCTGAGATCTCGGGGTTCAGCGAGCCATTGGAGTTGCGCTCAACACGCGCGCTGACGGCTCCCTGCGTCCTGGAGAACTCCAGCGGCCGCAGCGTCTTCATGTTGACCGTGCCCGACAGGCCTTGCGCCGCCAGGCCCGCGTCGGGCGTCTTGTAGACGGTGGCGGCGTTGATCAGCTCCGACGGAAACTGGTCGTATTCCACCGAACGGTTGTCGCCCGTGGAAACGATCTCTCGGCCGTTCAGCAGCGTCACGCCATAGGCGGGCGCCATGCCGCGGATGCTGATGACCGACGAGCGACCGTTGACGCGCTGCATCGTCAGTCCCGGCAGCCGCGAGATCGCGTCGGCGATGGACACGTCGGGCAGCTTGCCGATGTCCTCGGCCGACACGGATTCGACGATGGCATCGGCGTTGCGCTTGGTACTGATGGACGACTCAAGGCTGGCGCGGAAGCCTGAGACCGTCACCGTGTCGAGTTTTTGCTCGGCCGCCGGCGCGGACTGGGCCAGCGCCAGCATCGGCACGCTCAGCAGGCCGGCGCAGACGGTGGCGACAGGCGTGAGCCGGTCACGCCGAAGTCGGATGGACATGGGGGCGCGCTTCGCGGCGCGCAACTGGTGCTTAGGCATCTTCGTCTCCTGGTTCGATCTTGTTCGCTGCCTGGACGAGGCCCCGCGGGGTGCGCCCTCTTGCCAAGGAGGACGCCGCCGCCGCAAAATGGAACCGGTTCCAAACGCGGCGCAAATCTACGGCCACAGCGACAGATCTGTCAATCTCGACGGCCCGGGGGTTGACGTTTTTTTGCTTCAACCACTACCGTCGCGACCCCAACCCAACGACGACGATGACGCCCAAACACTCACTCCTCCTGCTCGCCGGCGCTGTGCTGATGGCCACCGCGGGCGCCGCCGAACCCGATGCTGTCGTGCAGGCTTGGCCAGCCCGCAAGCCGGCGCGCGAGGCCGCGCTGGAGGCGCGCGTCGAGGCCGCGCTGAAGACCCTGAACCTGCGCCAGAAGATCGGCCAGATGACGCAGCCCGAGATCCGGGCCGTCACGCCGGACGAGGTGCGCGAGTACGGCATCGGCACCGTGCTGAACGGCGGCGGCGGCTGGCCGGGGCAGGACCGGGCGGCCACGCCGGCACAGTGGCGCGCGCTGTCGGAGAAGTTCCAGGCCGCCGCCCTGCAGGCCACACCGGGCATACCGCTGATCTGGGGTACCGACGCCGTCCACGGTCACAACAACGTGCGCGGCGCCACTCTCTTCCCGCACAACATCGCGCTGGGCGCGACACGCGACGCTGACCTCGTGCGCGAGATCGGCCGCGCCACCGCCCGCGCTGTGCGCGCCTCGGGCCTGCACTGGGCCTTTGCCCCCACGCTGGCCGTCGTGCAGGACGTGCGCTGGGGCCGCACCTACGAAAGCTTCGGCGCCGACCCGGCCCTGGTCAAACAACTGGGCCAGGCCTCAGTCGAAGGCCTTCAGGACGGCCTGAAGGAAGGCCGCGGCGTGCTCGCGACGGCCAAGCACTACATCGCCGACGGCGGCACGCGCCGCGGCATCGATCAAGGCGTCAGCCCTGCGACGCCGACCGAGCTCGCCCAGGTCCACGGCGCCGGCTATCTCGGCGCGCTGGATGCGGGCGTGCTGACCGTCATGGCCTCGTTCAGCAGCTGGACCGACAGCGCGGCCTACGTCGAACACGGCAAGATGCACGGCAACCGACTGCTGCTCACCGGCGTGCTCAAGGAGCGTCTGGCCTTCGACGGCCTCATCGTCAGCGACTGGGACGGCATCGGTCAGGTGCCGGGCTGCAGCAACGAGGACTGCCCGGCCGCCATCAACGCCGGCATCGACATCGTCATGGTGCCCTTCCACTGGAAGGCTTTCTACAACAACACGCTGCGCGCCGTCGAACAGGGCCGCATTCCGATGGCCCGCATCGACGACGCGGTGCGTCGCATCCTGCGCGTGAAGTTCAGCGTCGGAATGGCGTCCGCCGTGCCCAGCACGATGGACGCACTCCAGGCACCGGAATTGGCCCGCCGCGCGGTGCGCGAATCGCTGGTGCTGCTCAAGCACAGGCCGGGACTGCTGCCGCTGAAGCCCACGGCGCGAGTGCTGGTCGTGGGCCCGGCGGCCGACAGCATGTCCCACCAGAGCGGCGGCTGGAGCGTGACCTGGCAGGGGCGCGACACAAGCAACGCCGACTACCCGCAAGGCACCACGCTGCTGGCGGCACTGCGTCAGCGCCTGGGCGCGGCCCAGGTCGTCTACGACCCCGATGGCGGCCAGCGCGACCCGAAGGACTTCGACGCCGTCATCGCCGTGCTGGCGGAGACGCCCTATGCCGAAGGCGAAGGCGACGTGCGCATCACCGAGAACCTGCGCCACAGCCGCCGCCATCCGCAGGACGCGGCCGTGCTTCAACGTGTCGCAGGTCGCGGGACACCCGTGATCACACTGCTCTACTCCGGCCGACCCCTGTACGTGAACGACCTGGCTAACCGCAGCGACGCCTTCATCGCCGCCTGGCAGCCTGGCACCGAAGGCGCGGGACTCGCCGACGTGCTGGTCGCACCGGCCGACGGGAAGCCCTGGACCGGCTTCACCGGACGCCTTTCCTTCCCCTGGCCGGCCGGCCCCTGCCAGTTCGGCGCCCACACGGCCAGCCCCTGGTGGCCTGTTGGCGGCGGCCTGAGCGGCAAGGAAGCCAGAGCCGACGTCAAGCCGCTGCCCGAGCCCGCAGACCCCCAGCCCATCTGCCCGCTGTGATTCAATCCGCCCCTGAAAAAGCAGAGGGCGAATGGCAACGATCAAGGATGTGGCGAGGCTGGCCGGCGTGGGTGTGGGCACGGCATCACGCGTCATCAGCGGAAACGGTTCCGTCGCGCCGGCCACGGCGGAGCGGGTGCGCAAGGTCATCGCGCAGCTGAAGTTCAGGCCTTCGCACACGGCGCGCGCGCTGGGCGCGGGCACGTCCAAGCTGATCGGCGTCTACATCCCCTTCCTGCGCGGCACCTACTACACGCCCATCCTGCGCGTGATCGACACAGTGCTGCGCACCCAGGGCCTGCACATGGTGGTGGCCTTCGGCGAAGGCATCGAGGACGAGCGCGTCGAAACCAATGACGGCATGCGCTTCTTGCTGGACCGCGATTGCGACGGCCTCATCGTGCTGTCCAACGCCATGCAGGACGAGGATCTCAAGGCCCTCGGGCCGGCCGCGCGTCAGGTCGTCGTGTTGAACCGCCATTTCGACCGCATCAAGGAGCAGTGCTTCACGGCCGACCACGTGCAGGGTGGCGTGCAGGCGGCGCGCGCGCTGCTGCAGCACAAGCACAAGGACATCGCCGTGGTCTCCGGCCCCTCCACCTCTCCCGACAACGTCGCCCGCCTCGCTGGCTTCATGGGCGAGCTGGCGCAACGCGGGCTGGATGTGTCCAAGATCCTGACCGTGCCTGGCGACTTCTCCAACCAGGCCGGCTGGGACGCCGCAGACGCGCTGCTCCAGCTCAAACGCCTGCCCACCGCCGTGTTCTGCGCCAACGACGAGATGGCCATCGGCCTGCTGGCCCATTTCCAGGAGCGCGGCGTATCGGTGCCGCACCAGGTGTCAGTGCTGGGCTACGACGACTCGCCCAGCGCCGAGTTCGCCGCGCCGCGGCTCACCTCCGTGCACATCCCCAGCCACGAGGTCACGCTGGCCGGCCTGCACTGGCTGCTGAACCGCTGCTACGGCCTGGCGTTGCCCGTCGCGCGCCAATTCGACATCTCCGTCACCTGGCGCGCGTCGGTCGCCGCGCCGCCGCCCCGCAAACGCAGCTGAAGCGCGGCAGAGGCCACAATCCGGGTCGCGAACTTTCCGTTTCGACCCCAACATGTCCCATCGCGTCCTGACCGGCATCACCACGACCGGCACCCTGCACCTCGGCAATTACGTCGGCGCCATTCGGCCCGCCATCGCGGCCAGCCGCGCGCCCGGGGTGGAGAGCTTCTTCTTCATGGCCGACTTCCACGCACTGATCAAGTGCGACGACCCAGACCGCCTGGCCCACTCCAGCCGCGCCATTGCCGCAACCTGGCTCGCCGCCGGCCTGGATCCCGAACGCGTCACCTTCTACCGGCAAAGTGACATCCCCGAGATCCCCGAGCTGACTTGGTTGCTGGACTGCGTCACCGCCAAGGGGTTGATGAACCGGGCCCATGCCTACAAGGCCGCCGTGGACGCGGCGACGGCAGCGGGCGAGGAGCCGGATGCCAACGTCTCCATGGGCCTGTTCAGCTACCCGGTGCTGATGGCGGCCGACATCCTGATGTTCAACGCGCACAAAGTGCCCGTCGGCAAGGACCAGGTCCAGCACATCGAGATGGCGCGCGACGTCGGCCAGCGCTTCAACCACCTGTTCGGCCAGGGCCGGGAGCTGTTCACGCTGCCCGAGGCCCAGGTGGACGCCGAGATGGAGCTGCTGCCCGGTCTCGACGGCCGCAAGATGAGCAAGAGCTATGACAACGTCATCCCGCTCTTCGAGGGCGGCAGCGCTGCGCTGCGGGACGCGGTCGCACGCATCGTCACCGACTCCAAGCTGCCCGGCGAGCCCAAGGACCCTCAAGGCCAGGCGCTGGTCACCATCTACGACGCCTTCGCCACTTCCGAGCAGCGCGTCGCCTTCCGCGCGGCACTCCGCGGGGGCCTGGGCTGGGGCGAGGCCAAGCAGCAGTTGGTTGCACTCATCGATGGGCAGATCGGCCCCATGCGTGAACGCTACGCCGAGCTGATGGCCCATCCCGAGAAGCTCGAGGCCACGCTGCAGGCGGGCGCGGCCAAGGCGCGCGCGATCGCCGTGCCCTTCCTGAAGACGCTGCGCGCAGCCGTCGGCCTGCGGCCCTACACGGACACGGCGACGACCGCGGTGGCCCGGGCCGAGAAGGCCGCCCTGCCTGTCTTCAAGCAGTACCGCGAGGCCGATGGCAGGTTCTACTTCAAGCTGCTGTCCGCCGACGGCCAGCTGCTGCTGCAAAGCAGCGGATTCGAGCAGGGCCGCGAGGCCGGCCAATGGGTCGCGAGGCTCAAGCGCGAAGGTCTGGTGGCCGACGCCCCTGTGCAGCGCGAGGCCAGCGACGTCGACATCGCAGCCGCCCTTGCAGCCTTCCAAGAGTCCTGACCCCCGTCGTGGCTGACATCGCCGAACTGCTGACTGGCACTTCGCGTGGTGATGCCGCGGCACTGCAACAGCTCTACGCACAGCTCTATCCCGAAATCAAGCGTGTCGCCCGGGTCCGCCTCGCGCAGAGCGGCCCGAGCGGTCGCGCCGCCGGCCTGAACACGACGGCCCTCGTGCACGAGGGATTTCTTCGCATGGCCGACCAGCAGGGGCTTCAGGGCGAGACGCGCGGCCAGTTCTTCGCCTACGTCGGCCGTGTGCTGCGCTCCGTCGTCATCGACCACCTGCGCACGGAGGGCCGCGACAAGCGCGGCGGCGACGCGGTCATGCTCACTTTGTCCGCCGCCGCCGACCTGGCTGCGCCGCAAAGCCAGGCCGTGGACCTGATTGGCCTGGACCAGGCACTGGAGCGGCTGAGCGCGCTCGACCCGGGCCTGTACGAACTCATCGAGATGGTCGGCTTCGCCGGCCTGACCCTCGCCGAGGTGGCCAAGCTGCGCGGCCTGTCCACGCGCAGCATCAACCGCGATCTGCTGAAAGCCCGCGCACTGCTGCAGGAACTGCTGGGTGACCCACCCGGCACGGCCTACTGATGCAGGCCGAGGAATGGCAGCGCCTGTCGGCGCTCTTCGACGAGCTGGCCGCGCTGCCCCCCGACGCGCGCGCAGCACGTCTGGCTGCCGTGCAGCCGCCCGAGCTGGCCGCTCGCTTGGCCCGCATGCTGGCCTCGCTGCCTGACGACGACACCGTGCTGGCGGCCCCACCGGGCTTCGACGCCCAGCTGGCCCGGGCCCTGGCGGAGCCCGGGGGCCGGCCGCCGCAGGCAGGCGACCGCTTCGGCGCCTGGTGCCTGGCCGAGCTGCTGGGTGAAGGCGGCATGGGCCAGGTCTGGCGTGCCGAACGGGCCGATGGCCTCTACCAGGGCGAAGCAGCCATCAAACTGCTGCGCGACGACCTCACCTCGCCCGGACTCGCAGCCCGCTTCGCGCGTGAGCGGGCCCTGCTCGGGCGCCTCACCCATCCCGGCATTGCCCGGCTGCTGGACGCCGGCGAGCAGGACGGGCGCGCCTTCCTCGTGCTGGAGTACGTGGCTGGCCGCACGCTGTCCGATCATGTGCGTGCGCTGGGCCTGCCGCTGACTGCGCGGGTGAAGCTCCTCGTCGAGGTTGCGCGCGCGGTGGAGCACGCCCACGCCCAGCTCATCGTGCATCGCGACCTCAAACCCAGCAACGTGATGCTCGACATGGCGCACCCCGCCCCTGTGGGCACGCAGCCAGCCGCCCGAGGCGACGCCGCGGCGCCAGGGAGCGGCGGTGCCCGTACCAAGCTGCTCGACTTCGGCATCGCCGGGTTGCTGGACGACTCCGGCCAGCAGTCCGACAACCAACTGACCCTGATGGCGGGTCGCCGCCTGACGCCGGCCTATGCGGCGCCCGAGCAGATCACCGGCGAACCGGTGGGCGTCGCCAGCGACATCTACTCCTTGGGCGTCATGCTCTACGAGCTCGCCAGCGGCGAGCTGCCTTTCGGCAGGCGCGGCCTGAGCCGCACGGCGCTGGAACACGCGGTGCTGCACGGTCAGGCGCGGCGCATCGCACGCACGACCGATGCTGCCGACAGCGCCGGTGAGGCCGGCCCCGGCCGCCCCATCGATGCCGACCGCGCCCGCGGCGACCTGGAGGCCGTGGCTGCCAAGGCCATGCGACGCAACCCGGGCGAGCGCTACGCCAGCGTCGGCAGCTTCATCGACGATCTGGAACGTTGGCTGGCCCGGCGCCCCGTCAGCGTGCGCGCTGAGGACTGGCGCCACCGCGCCTACCTGTGGTTGCGACGCAATGCGGCCCTGGCCAGCGGCGCGACGCTGGTCTTCGCGGCCCTGAGCGCGGGACTGGCGGTCAGCCTTTGGCAGCGCGGCGAGGCTCAGGCCTCAGCTCGCGAATCCGAGCAGGTGACGGGCTATCTCGCCGAGCTGCTGAGCGCCGCCAGCCCGGACCGCAACGGCGGCCGCCAGCCCACCGTCGTCGAGCTGTTGGACCGCAAGCGCCAGGAGCTGGCCACACGCTTCAACGACCAGCCCGAGGTGAAGGACCGCATCTTCGACACGCTAATCAAAACATATTTCGCGCTGCAACGCTTCGACGTCGCCGCGCCGCTGGCCGAGCAGCGGCTGGCCCATGCACGCCAAGCTTTCGGCGACGAGGATGCGCGCACCGAGGACGCGACCGTCTCGCTGGCCGGCATCCATACGGCCGTGGCCGGCGGCCAGCCCATCATCGACCTGCTGGAGCCACTGCTGCAGCGCTGGGACGCGCGCTACGGTCCTCTGAGCGAGAAGTCCCACGGCCTGCGCCTTCACCTGCTGACGGCCTACGGTCGCCTGGGCCGCTTCGCCGATGCCGAACGCGAGCTGGCGCTCGCGCGCCGCTCCAATGACGCCATCAACGCGAGCAATCCCTTCGAGCATGCGCGCTTCGCCACCTACGAGAACGTGCTCTACGTCTACCAGGGGCGGCTGCTTGAGGCCGAGCGTTCGCTGGAGCGCGCGCGCCCGTTCTGGCATGCCCGGGAGCCAGAGCGCATGCGCCCCGCCCTGGTGCTGGAGCGCAATCTGGCCTTTGTG
>NZ_DASWYS010000201.1:0-8649 GCF_036404855.1 Roseateles sp. | reverse complement strand
CCCGCGACACCGTCATGGGCGACACCCCGGCCAGCTTGGCCACGTCGGCAATGGTGGCGACCTTGGTGCTGCGACCAGCACGTGCGGTTGGCTTCAAAGGGGTCCCTCGGATGGTGGTGGGGTTGTTTGCGCAATCATATTTGGAGACGCATCAGCCGCCCCGCCCCGGGGCGAAATTGAAGCGCAGCGCCTTGTAGGCGTCGAGCGGCTGCTCAGGAGGGCGCACCCCCGCCGGCAGCGGCAGGCCCGACACGGACTGGAAGTAGGCGATGCAGGCATCGCGCCACCAGCGCGCCTCCTGCTCCTGCACGGCCAGGTGGGCCGCCACGTCGGCGTGGCGCCGGGCATCGATGTGCCCCCGCAGGCCGGCCCACTGCACCCGCAGCGCGCCAACGCTCTCCACCCCGCGGTCGTAGCGGGCGACCAGCTCGGCCCACAGGCTGCGGCCCGAGGCCATCCGGTAGTCCCAGGGCAGGTGGTGGAACCACAGCAGCCAGGCCTCGGGCGTGGTCTCGGGCCGCGACAGGCGCGCAGCCCACGCGGGCGCGTACTGGGCCACCGCATTGCTGCCGCGGGGCGAGCGGTCGAAGCCGATGCCATCGCGGCCGGCGCGGTGGAAATAGACCGGGTTCCAGTCGGCCCGCTCCAGGTTGTCCACCCAGGGCGCGGGGCCATGATGGTGGCCGGTGCCCATCAGGTGATGCAGCCCCAGCGGCGTCATGTAGTCGACCACGGCCTCGCGCGAGGCCGTCATCATGGCCACGATGCTGTCCACCGCACGCGGCGCGGAGGTGAAGGTCTGCTGCACCCATTCGCGTGCCACATCGGCCGAGGCCAGGCCCGGATCCCAGGCCATGCGGCCGAAGGCGTACCAGTTGGCCTGGTCGAAGTCCGAGCCGCTCCAGTTGCGGTCCGTGCCGACGTTGGCCACGCCGGCAATCGCCTGGACATGCTGGGCCACCGTCGCGCCGTCGGGCCTGGCGCGCAACACCTCCTCGAACAGCGGCCCCAGGTAGACCAGGTGGGTCGAGAAGCCCAGGTACTCCTTGGTGATCTGCAGCTCCAGCGCCAGCGGCGTCCTGGGCATCGCGCCGAACAGCGGATGGAAGGGTTCGCGCGGCTGGAAATCGATGGCACCGTTCTTGACCTGCACGATGACGTTGGCCGCGAACCGGCCGTCCAGCGGCTGGAACTCGGCATGGCCCTGGGCCGCGCGGTCGCTCGCGTCGGGCGCATAGACGAAGGCCCGCCACATGACACGGCCGCCATGCGGCGCCAGGGCCTCGGCCAGCATGTTGGCGCCATCGGCATGGTTGCGGCCGTAGTCCTGCGGGCCAGGCTGGCCTTCGGAATTGGCTTTGACGAGGAAGCCGCCGAAGTCGGGGATGGTCCGGTAGATCTCGTCGGCCTTGGCCTTCCACCAGGCCCGCACGGCCGGGTCCAGCGGGTCGGCCGTCGTCAGCCCTCCCAGCTCCACCGGCGCGGAGAAACGGGCCGACAACCAGACCTTGATGCCGTAGGGCCGGAACACGTGGGCCAGCGCCGCCGCCTTGGCGAGGAAGGGCGCGGTCAGCGAATCGGCCTTGGCATTCACGTTGTTCAGCACCGTGCCATTCAGCCCCAGCGACGCGTTGGCACGCGCGTAGTCCTTGTAGCGCGCGTCCAGGATGCCGGGCAGCTTCCACCAGTCCCAGATCGACGCGCCGGCATAGCCGCGCTCCACCGTGCGATCCAGGTTGTCCCAGTGGTTGAGCAGGCGCAGCCCGACCTGGGGAACGGCGCGCTGGTCCAGCCGGGACAGGTCGATGCCGGTCTGCGCCGCGCGCAGCCAGGCGAAGCTGCCGTAGAGCAGGCCCACGTCGGTGTTGGCCGCGATCAGCGTCACGGCCCGCCCGCCCAGCCTGAGGCTGCGCAGCACATGGCCTTCGCGCCCCAGCTGCCCCCAGGGCAGTTCGACGCCGGCTGGCGCGTTCGCCGGCGTGACGAGCATCAGCGCGCCGTCCACCGGCTGAGCCGACGACGCCGGTTCGCGCCCCGTCAGCCCGGCCACGCCCCGCTTCAACTCGGCGACGGCGGCCTGCAGCGTGGGCGACGCCGGTTCGGCATGGACGATGCGGCGGGCGCGCGCCAGCAACTGGGCCTGGGGGGCCGGCGGCAGCGCACGGTAGCGCAGCCACAGGTCGTAGCCGTCCTCCACGGGCGCGCTCCCGGCGGGCTGCAGCAGCGCCACCAGCAACAAGCCGGCCAGGGCTTGGATCCATATCTTCATTCGGTCTCCTGTTATCGGGCCCAAGCCAGGGCGTCAGAACCCTTGGATCGCGGAAATGTTAGAGATTTCTCGCTTGCACAAAGCAAAATGGTAGCGCTACATTTGAGCCCATAGCAAGCCTCGCCACACATCAAGAGAGGCGCCGACGAGCGCCACGCCTGGAGACCTCACGTTGAACCCCGACCTCGCCGCACCGGCTCCCGCGACCTTCGCCCGCGCCTTCGCGCCCGCAGCGGCTGCAACCGGGGTGGCGTGATGACCGGCGCCCTCGCCACGACGCTGGGCCGGCGGCGCTGGGTCATCTGCGCACTGCTCTTCGTCGCGACGACCATCAACTACATCGACCGCAACGCGCTGTCGGTGCTCAAGACCAGCCTCCAGCAACCGCTGGAAGCCGGCGGCCTGGCGTTGACGGACGCCGACTACGGCTGGATCACGTTCGCCTTCACGGCGGCCTACGCCGCCTTTCCGCCGCTGATCGGCATTGCCATCGACCGCTTCGGCGTCAAGCGCAGCCTGGCCGCCGCGCTGCTGCTGTGGTCGGCGGCGGCCGCCGCGCATGGCCTGGTGGGCACCGTCATCGGGCTGGTCGTCGTGCGCTTCTTGCTCGGCATGGCCGAGGCCGCCCACTTCCCGGCGGCCATGAAGGCCGTGGCGATGTGGTTCCCGCAGCAGGAGCGGGCGCTGGCTACGGGCATCTTCAATTCGGGCACCGCGCTGGGCATCATCGCGTCGCCCCTGACCGTGTGGCTGGCCGTCACGTTCGGCTGGCAGTTCGCCTTCGTCGCGATCGGGGGCGCGGGCCTGGTGTGGCTCGTGTTCTGGGAGCGCGGCTTCCAGGCGCCCGAACGGCATGCGAAGGTGTCGGCCGAGGAGCTCGCCCACATCCGTGCCGGGCAGCCGGCGCAGGAAGCTGCCGTCAAGCTGCCCTGGACCGCCCTGCTGCGCTTCAAGGCCATCTGGCCCTTCCTCGTCGGCAAACTGCTGACCGATCCGGTCTGGTGGTTTTTCCTGTTCTGGCTGCCGTCGTACCTCGAGCGCGAGCGCGGCCAGAACCCGCTGAAGAGCGCGGGCCTCGTCGCGCTGATCTATCTCGGCTCCAGCGTCGGCTCCATCGCAGGGGGCTGGCTGTCCAGCGCCCTCGTCAAGCGCGGCTGGCCCGTGGGCCGCGCGCGCATGACGGCCATGGGCCTGGCGGCGGCCTGCATGCCGGGCGCCATCCTGGCCTACTACAGCGACAGTTTCGCGCTGTGCGTGGGGCTGATCACGCTGGCGACGGCCTGCCACCAGGCCTGGTCGGCCAACTTGCTGACCTCGGCCACCGACCTCTTCCCGACCCGCGTCTCCGGCGCCGTCATCGGCCTTGGCGCCACGGCGGGCGGCATCGGCGGCATGTTCATCGCGCTGCTGGCGGCACTGGCCGTGCAGTGGACCGGCACGCAGCAATGGGTGTTCGTCTTCGCCGGCCTGATGCACCTGAGCAGCCTGGGCTTGTTCTGGCTGTGGTTCCGCGGACGCTTCGAGCGCGTGGCGCTGGACGCCGGCGTGGACATGGGCCAGGCCCATCGCGGCCTGCTGGCGGCGGGCGGGCTGGTGGCCGGCGTCGGCGCGCTGCTGGCCTGGCTGATCGCCGCGAACTGGCAGGCCTGTGTCGCCGCGGCCAAGTTCTCGGGCGCGGCGCAGGCGCTGACCGCGGCTGTCGGCCTGGTGCTGATCGGCCTCGCCCTCCTCCACGCCGGCCGGCCTCACGCCAGCGGCCGGTTGCAGACGGCCTGACCATGCAGCTGATCGCCGACCAGCACCTGCTCAAGGACCTCAACCGCATGGCCATCGTGCGGCAACTGAGCGCCTGGCCGGGGCAGTCGCGCGCGGCGCTGGCCGAGGCGCTGCAGCTCACCAAGTCCACCGTCAGCGCGCTGGTGAAGGAACTGCTCGCCGAGGGCTGGCTGCTGGAGCGCGAGGTCGTCGCCACCGGCGAGCTGGGCCGCCGACCCACGCCGCTGTTCGTCGACCCCGGCCGCCTCGTGCTGCTGGGCGCCGAGGTGGGCGTGGACGGCGTGCAGGTCGTCGCCACGTCGCTCACGGGTGACGTGCTGGCCCGTGCCCGCTCGCCGCTGGACGCCGCCCGCGACCCGCACCTGGCCCTCGTGCGCGCGGCCAAGCTGCTGCTGCAGCTCCACGCGCGGCTGGACACGCCGGCCCAGCGCGTCATCGGCATCGGCCTGGGCCTGCCCGGCGGTGTGGACGAGCAGCGCGGCCATCTGCATTTCGCCCACAACCTCGGCTGGCGCGACCTGCCTGCCGGCACACTGCTGGTCGAGCACCTGCGCGCGACGGGCCTGCAGGGCGTGCCCCTGTTCGTGCAGAACGATGCCGACGTGGCCGCACTGGGCGAGCTGGAGTTCGGCGGCGGCGAGGGTGCGAGCGACCCGCTGATCTATCTCAGCCTGGGCCTGGGGGTGGGCGCCGGCATCGTCGTCGATGACCGGCTGCTGACCGGCGCGCACGGGCTGGCCGGCGAGGTGGGTCACATGACGCTGGAGATCGACGGGCCGCGCTGCAGCTGCGGCCGCCGCGGCTGCGCCGAGGCCATGATCGGCTTTCGCGCCATGCTGCCCGCGGGCGACGAGGCCGGCGGCGCGGCCGCGATCCAGCGTCGTCTGCAGACCCGACAGCCCGGCAGCACCGAGGCCGTGGCCAGCGCCGGCAACTACCTCGGCCTGCTGCTGGGCAACCTCGGTGCCGCCTACGACCCCGGCCGCATCGTGCTGGGCGGCGCCGCCGTCGAGCTGGGCGCCCCGTTCCTCGAAGCCGCCTTCCGCACCCTGGAAAGCCTCGCCGCCGCGGCGGGCGCGGTGCCGCCGACGGTCACCGTCTCGCGCTTCGGCGCCGACGCCGTGGCCGTGGGCGCTGCCGCCCTGGCCCGCTACCGACTCACCCGCCCCCTGATCGCCGCCGGCCGCCTGGCCGTGGCTGCCTGATTCCTGCCGTCACCTCATGATCACCAATCCCATCCTGCCGGGCTTCCACGCCGACCCGTCCATCTGCCGCGTCGGCGATGACTACTACATCGCCACCTCCACCTTCGAATGGTGGCCCGGCGTGCGCATCCACCATTCGCGCGACCTGAAGCACTGGCGTCACCACAGCTATGCCGTCACGCGCCAGAGTCAGCTGGACCTGATCGGTCATCCCGACTCGGCCGGTGTCTGGGCCCCCTGCCTGAGCTACGCGGGCGGCCAGTTCTGGCTGATCTACACCGACGTGCGCTCCACCATCGGCGCCTTCAAGGACACCCACAACTACCTGGTCACCGCCCCCAGCATCGACGGCCCCTGGAGCGAGCCGGTCTACCTGAACAGCTCGGGCTTCGACCCCAGCCTCTTCCATGACGAGGACGGCCGCCACTGGCTGCTCAACCAGCAGTGGATACACCAGCCCGGCAAGCACCACTTCAACGGCATCCTGCTGCAGGAGTACGACCCGGCCGCCCGGCGCCTGGTCGGCCCGGCGAAGAACATCTATGCCGGCACCGAGCTGCAGGTCGTCGAAGGCCCGCACCTCTACCGCCGCCAGGGCTGGTACTACCTGCTGACGGCCGAAGGCGGCACCTTCTACGAACATGCCGTCACGCTGGCCCGCTCGCGCACCCTCGACGGCCCGTACGAGACCCTGCCCGGCAACCCGTTGCTGACGGCCTGGAAGCAGCCCACCGACGGCCTGCAGCGCAGCGGCCATGCCAGCCTCGTCGAGACCCAGAACGGCGACTGGTACATGGCCCATCTCTGCGGCCGCCCGTTGGAGTGGAGCGGCCCGAATGCGGACCGGCAAAACGGTGTCTACGAGAACCTGCACTGCCCCCTGGGGCGCGAGACCGGCATCCAGCGCATCCATTGGCGCGACGACGGCTGGCCCGAGGTCGAAGGCGGCGGCAATGCACCGCGCCTGCAGACGGCCGACCCCCACCTGCCCGAGCACCCCTTCCCGGCCGAGGCCGACCGTGACGACTTCGACGGCAAGACGCTGAACCACCACCTCAATTCGCTGCGTGTGCCCTTCAGCGAAAGCTGGATCTCGCTGACCGAGCGCCCCGGCTTCCTGCGCCTGAAGGGCCGCGAGTCGTTGATGAGCCTGTTCGAGCAGAGCCTGGTCGCACGCCGGCAGCAGCACTTCAACTGCCGCGTCGAGACGCGGCTGGACTTCGAGCCCGAACTGTTCCAGCAGATGGCGGGTCTCGTCGCCTACTACAACACCAGCAACCACGCCTACCTGCACGTCAGCCGCGACGTGGATTCGGGCCGGCGCGTGCTGCGCCTGACCGTCAACCGCGATGCGGCGCTGAGCGAGCCCGCCACCGCCGTCGAGCTGGCCGACGGCGCCGTGGACCTGGCCGTCGAATTCAGCCACGACCGCTACCAGTTCCACTACGCGCAAGCCGGCCAGCCCTGGACGGCGATCGGCCCCGCGCTGGACACCGCCATGCTCAGCGACGAGTTCGCGACGCGGTTCGTCAACGGATTCGCGCGCAGCTTCGGCTTCACCGGCAACTTCATCGGCCTGGCCTGCCAGGACCTTTCGGGCCAGGGGCTTGCCGCGGACTTCGACCATTTCAGCTACGAATCCAAGGATTGAGCGGCGACAGACCGCGACCTAGAAAAACCAGACGAGACAAACCCATGGCCTTCACCCACCAACGCCTCTCCTTCATGGAGAAGGCCGGTTACAGCTGCGGCGACGCCGCAGCCAACCTGGTCTTCATGTCCATGATCCTGTTCCAGCTGAACTTCTACACGGACGTGTTCGGCCTGAGCGCCAACACGGCCGCGGCCATCCTGCTGTGGCCGCGGCTGTGGGATGCCGTGTTCGACCCCGTCATGGGTGTGCTGGCCGACCGCACCAACACACGCTGGGGCAAGTTCCGACCCTGGGTGCTGTGGACCTCGGTCCCCTGGGCCGTCGTCATGGTGCTGGCCTACACGGCGCCGGACCCGGCCTGGGGCTGGAGCACCGGCATGGTGGTGGCCTACGCCGGCATCACCAACACGCTGCTGATGACGCTGTACAGCATGAACAACATGCCCTACTCGGCCATGAGTGGCGTCATGACCGGCGACCTCAACGAACGCACCAAGCTCAACTCGTACCGCTTCGTGTCCGTCAACGTCGCGCAGTTCGCGGTTGGCGGCCTGACGCTGCCGCTGGTGGCCAAGTTCGCGCAGGGCGCTGACCGCGCCCACGGCTGGCAGGTCACGATGACCATCTGGGCCGTGGCCTGCCTGGTGCTCTTTCTCGTCACCTTCTTCACGACGAAGGAACGCATCAAGCCCATCTCCGAGACCAAGAGTTCGCCCCGGCAGGACTTCGCCGACCTGCTGAAGAACGGTCCCTGGATCTCGCTGGTGGCCTACACCGTCTTCCAGTTCGGCATGCTGGCCCTGCGCGGCGGCGCCCACTACAACTACTACCACCACTACGCCGACAAGGCCGCCATGTTCGACTTCGTTGCTGCGCTGGGCCTGACGACGCCCGACACGGCCGGCACCGGCAGCCTGGCTGATGCGCTGGGCTACATCGTGCACGGCACGCGCGACCAGCTCGCCAGCTCCAACGTCGCCGACGTCTTCAACAGCATCATCAACATGGCCGGCACGGCGACGACCATCGTCGTCATCATGGCGTCCATGGGCCTGTCGGCGCGCTACGGCCGCCGCGCCATCGGCGTCGTCTGCTTCGGCCTGTGCACGCTGACGGCCTGCGCAATGTACCTGCTGCCGCCCGACGCCGTCTGGGCCATGCTGGGCCTGCACATGCTGAGCGCCGTCGTCTACGCGCCCACCGTCGCCGTCATGTGGTCCATGTATGCCGACGCTGCCGACTACTCCGAATGGCAGACCGGCCGTCGCTTCACCGGCATGGTGTTTGCCACCATCGGCTTCTCGCTGAAGGCCGGCTTGGCCCTGGGCTCGGCCAGCTTCCTGTGGTTGCTGGCCGGCTTCTTCGGCTACGACACCCAACTGCCTTCGGCCCCCAACGCGATTGCCGGCTACCGCTTCGCGTCCAGCTTCGTCGTCGGCGGCCTGTTCGCCGCCTGCACGCTGTGCCTGATGGCCAACAAGCTGGACAAGAACACCACGCTGCGCATGGCCGATGAACTTGCCCAGCGCCGCCGCCAGGCCGGCGCCAGCCCCGACGACGACGGCGGCTCGGCCCGCGCCGTGCCGGCCACCGCCTGACCCTTCCCTCTCACACCCACCCTTGATCCCGCAGTAAGGACCCCTGTCATGAGCACCGTCTATTCCGATCTCCCCGTCGTCGCCTACGAAGGCCCTGCCTCCACCAACCCGCTGGCCTACCGCTGGTACGACGCCAAGCGCGTCGTC
>NZ_DASWYS010000200.1:0-40897 GCF_036404855.1 Roseateles sp. | reverse complement strand
GAGGGGTTGATAGCGATCGAACAGCGCGTCGAGACGGGCGCGGGTGCCAGGGTCGGGCAAGCTGCGCGCAGCAATGCACTGCTCCACCTGATAGGCGCGAAACATCTCGAAGTCGTTGAGCTGGGCCAGGGGCACCGGCTGACCTGATGCGGATAGCCGGTCCAAACCCTGCTCGAGGACGTCGGTCAGCGCCCGGGCATATTGCTGTTCCTGCCCTTTGAGTCGTTCGTCTTGGGCGATCAGCACGGCCTGGTTGTGATCGACCTGCCGCTTCAGCTTGTCGAAGTCTGGCATGAAGGCGCGGATGTCAGAGGGCTGGGTGCCCAGGACGTGACCTGAGGGCGTGGGTGGGGCCGACGGGGCCGGCGCCGTGGGCCGCTTGATGCCCAGCATGCCCAGGAGGCCGTTGGCCGTGATGCGCGGCGCCCCCCCGGGCAAGCCACCCGAACTGGGCTGCGGTGCGGGCTCGCCACGGCCGCGGGGCGCGACATCGCCGCCACCGGTGGGACGCGGGCCAACCGGCTCGACCGTGCGGCGGGCCAGGCTGCCATTGACCATCTTGGCCTGCGCCTCCCACCGCGTCTGCTCGAACTGCCACACGTGGCGGGCCTGCGCGACGCTGCGACCGGTCTGTTGGGCATTCTCGATGGCTGCGCGATCCACCCACGGGATCGCGTAGGTGAGGCTGGCGCATTGCCGGGCGACGGCACCGTCTTCTTTGAAGGCCGGCGGCGGGGCCTTGGGATTGAGAAGGGCGTAGTTCTTCTTCTCAGGGGTGTTGTAAGTCTCCTGGCCCGGCACATAAATATCCAGCAGCGGTGTGTCCGCCGTGACATTGGCCGCGACGGCGGCTGACGCCACCGTGGCAAGCAGCAGCGCGGCCAGGCCGGCCGCGCCGGGCGGGGGAGGAGGGGGGAGCGCGCGTCGTTTCGAGGATCGCATGGTGGCAGTCATTCAGGGCGCCTGACGCCTGGACGTGGCGAACTCGGCGCGCACGTTGACGGGCGGAACTTGAGGAAGGCGCCGTCCGGGAAAGGGAAGGGCGGACGGGAGGCTACCGCGATCCCATGTCGCCCAGACTCAGCGCAAGCCCTTTCAGGCCATCCAGATGAGGGGGAGGCTTCAAGGCCCATGTATGACGGGGCTCAGGCTTCACCGGGTCGACAGGGTCCGCCTGCCCCTCATCGGCTTGCATGGATCCCAGGCGGTCCGTGGGAAGCACCTAAGGCCCGCAGAGCCCTGGGTTGATGAACAGAGGGTGAACGAGGCATTCAGCTTTCTTTCAGGGGCGCGCGCAACAATGCCGCGGCAGGAGCGCAAAAGCCGTATGCCGTCGAACGTTTCAGCCGGAACTTGGCCCGTCGAACCCGCCAAAGCATGCGAGGCCCGCTGCGCGATCTGGGGCCGCGTGTTGGCGCGCTGCGGGTCGTGGCGCGTTCAGGCGTGCACCCGCAGGGCGGGATCGAGCTGCGCCGCAACCTGTCATGTGCCAGTCTTCTGTGGGAGCCTTCCATGAAATGCCTGCCTTCTTCACGTCGGGGCGTGTTGGTTCTTTCGCTGGGCCTGGCGGTCCTGCCCACCTGGGCCAGCGACGATTGCGATGCGCCGGTGAATCGCTGGCAGTCGCGCGAAGCCTTGCGGCAGTGGGCATCCGCGCAGGGCTGGCACGTCAAGCGGCTGAAGATTGATGACGGGTGCTATGAACTTCGTGGCACGGATGCCCAAGGGCGCAGCTTCAAAGCCAAGATCGACCCGGAAACCCTGAAGGTGTTGAAGATGAAGCAAGACCACCACCCGCGTGCCCGGGAACGCGACGACGCGGGTGCTGGTCGCGTCCCTCGCTCGCCGCGGCCGGACGACGCTGCCGTGCCCGCGCCTTTGCCCGCCTCGGGTGCCGCGCCGCGCGGCCACGTCGAGTAACCACTTTTGTACAGGAGGATCACCATGCCCAAGCCGCTCATGACCATTCTGGGGGCTGCCTGCGCGCTGGCCGTTCCCGCCTTGGCGCAGAGCCGTCCGCTCACCTTGACCGCCCAGCTCAAGAACTACGGGGGCGATGGCGCCTACCTGGCGGCGTACCTGACCGATGCGAAGGGTGCGTATGTGCGTACGCTGTGGGTGGCCGGGGGCAAGGCCAAGTACTACAAGCACCTGTCGGACTGGAGCCGGCTTTCGGCCGGGGACACCAAACGCCTGAACGGCGTGACCGGCGCCAGCGTGGGTGCGGGCCGCACGCTCAAGGTCACTGCCGATCTCGCGGATGCATTGATAGATGCGGGCTACGAGATTCGCCTGGATGTCGCCGCAGAAGACATGCGGGACAGCCCGTCCGAGGTCCGCATTCCGCTGGCCACAGCCAACGCCGGCAAGCCCCAAGCCGGCAAGCAGTACATCCAGTCTGCGACTTTCCAGTTCCGGTGACCGGGTTCGCATGACCTGGAAGGCAATTCACCGCTGGCTGGGCCTGACCCTTGGCGCCCTGACCGTGGTGCTGGGTATCACCGGGGCCGTGCTGGCGTTCGACCCGGTGCTGCAGGCCTGGCAGGCCCCGGCCGCACCAGGCAGTTTGCCGGTGGCCACCCTGGTGGAGCGCGTCACGCGCAACGTCCCGGATCCGGAGGAAATTCGCCGGCTGCCTTCGGGTGCGATCGTGGTGTTCAGCTTTGCCGGCGACCAGCCGCAGGCGTCCTACGTGGATCCCGCCAATGGCCGGGTGCTTGGCGCGTGGGAGCCGTCGCCGCTGCCGCGCTGGGTGAAGAACCTCCACCGCTCACTGTTGTTGGGGGACGCCGGTCGCTGGGGCGCGGCGGGCATTGCGCTGACCATGGGTGCGCTGTGCGTCTCGGCCCTGGTGCTTGTGCTGCGGCGCATGGGAGGCTGGCGACGGCTGACGGCGCGGGTGCGCGGCACGCTGGCGCAGCGCATTCACGTGGTCGCAGGCCGAGTGGTGCTCGCCGTCCTGTGCCTGACATCACTCACCGCGCTGACGATGAGCGCTTCGACCCTGGGCCTCGTGACACTGGACAGGACCGAGCCCGAAGTGATCTCAGTGGTCGCCGGCGGGCCTGACCGGCCCGGTGCGCAGCTTCCCGCCCTGATGGAAATTGCGGTGAAGGATCTGCGAAAGCTGACCTTTCCCGGCACCACGGATCCTGAGGACACCTGGACGGTCACCACAGCCCAGGGGCAAGGTTGGATCGACCGGTATTCGGGCCAGATGCTGGTGTGGCAAGACGCCACGGTCGCGCAGCGCCTCAACGACTGGGCTGTGGTGCTGCACACGGGTGAGGCGGCCTGGCTTTGGGCCGCGGTCCTCGGGCTTGCCGGCGCCAGCGTACTGGTGTTCTGGCTGTCAGGCATGGTCATCTGGTGGCAAGCACGTCGGCAGACACCGCGGATCGCAGGAAACACCCCCTTGGCACAGGCTGATGTGCTCATCTTCGTGGCCAGTGAAGGGGGCAGTACCTGGGGCTTCGCCCAAACGCTCCACAACGCACTGCGCCAGAGCGGCCACCGCGTTCACTCGAGCGCACTGGAGAACTTTCAAACGGCGGCCGCCACGCGGCAGGTGTTTGTGCTTGCCGCAACCTATGGCGAAGGTCAGGCACCGGCACACGCGAGCCAGGCCTTGAGTCGCATCGCCCAGCTTGACGCCAAGGCGGTGCCGGTGACGGTCCTGGGCTTTGGTGATCGGCAGTTCCCGGCCTTCTGTGCTTTTGCAGTCACGTTGGACCAGACGCTGCGCGCGCAGGGCTGGCCCGCGCTGCTGCCGCTGGAGTGCATCCACCAGCAGTCGGGTCAGCAGTTCGCGCGCTGGGGCGTGGCCCTGGCGCAGGCGCTGGGAGAACCTCTGGTCCTCGAGCATGTGCCGCGCGTGCCGCCCACGGTGCAGCTCACGCTCATTGCGCGCCAGGACTATCCCGAGGCCTTTGAGGCGCCCACGGCGATTCTGCGCTTTGCGTGGCCTGTGCAGAGTCTGGGTGCCCGATTGCAAGGGCATGGTGGGCTGCGGTTTGCCGCCGGCGATCTGGTGGGCGTCGTGCCACCGGGTTCCGCGGTGCCACGCTACTACTCGCTGGCGTCGGGACGGGAGGATGGGTTCCTGGAGATCTGCGTGCGTCAGATGCCCGGTGGTCTGTGCTCCACCCATTTGTTGGGTCTTCAGGTGGGCGATCGCGTCACCGCCTTCATCCGGCCCAATCCCGGCTTTGCACTGCCGCGAACGCGGCGGCCGGTGCTGCTCATCGGGGCGGGCACAGGCGTGGCCCCGCTTGCCGGCTTCATCCGCCGCAACGACAGGCGCGGCCCGATGCACCTGTACTTCGGGGGGCGCGACCCGGCGCGGGACGCCTACTTTGGCGCCGATCTCCAGCGCTGGCTCGGCGAGGGGCGTCTGGCGACGCTGAAGACGGTCTTCTCACGCGTGCCCAACGGCGGCGGTTATGTGCAGAACGCCCTGCGCCGAGACGCCGGGCACGTGCGTGCCCTGGTGTCACAGGGGGCGATCGTGCGCGTCTGCGGGAGCCGTGTCATGGCACAGGGTGTCGCAGAGACGCTGGACGAGGTGCTGGCACCGCTGCGCACGAGCGTGGCGTCGCTCAAGGCCAAGGAACGCTATGCGGAAGATGTTTTCTGAGCCTGCCATGCCTGGCAAACGTACCACCCTGCACGGCTCGACCATGGGAACACGTTGGTCAGTCAGTCTCGACGCCCACAGCACCGTGGACCTGCCCTCCTTGCGTGAGGACCTGGCTGCAGCGGTGGCGCAGGTGGATCAGCAGATGTCGCCCTGGAAGCCGGACAGCGACCTCGTGCGATTGAATCGCGCGGCCGTGGGCGAGTGGGTGGACCTGCCGGCTGAACTGCTGGAGGTGCTGGACTGTGCGCTCGATATCAACCGCCTGAGCGAGGGTGCATTCGATCCGTGCGTGGGCGCGCTGGTCGACGCGTGGGGGTTCGGCGCGGTCCGCGATGCACCTGACGCGCAGGCGATTCGCCTCGCACGTCAAGCCCGGCCGCCTGTCGCGCACGAATGCCTCGAGCTAGATCGACCCGCGGGCCGCGTGCGCAAGCATGCACGCGCGCAATTCGACCTGTGCGGCATTGCAAAGGGCTATGCCGTGGACCGCATGGCCTGCGTGCTGAAGCAGCATGACGTGCGACATGCGCTGGCAGCGCTTGATGGCGAGTTGCGCGCCGTGGGCGCTCAAGCCAGCGGCAAGCCCTGGGCTGTGGCGCTCGAGCGGCCCGAGGCTGGGCGACGCGCGGTGCACGGGGTCATCGAGCTGGAAGACCTTGCCGTCGCCACCTCGGGCGACTACCGACGTTATCTGGAAGTGGAGGGGGCGCACCTCGCGCACACGATGGACCCGCGTCGCTGGGCGCCAGTGCACAACGCCGTGGCCTCGGTCACCGTGCTGGCGCGTACTTGCATGCAAGCAGACGCCTGGGCCACAGCCCTGCTCGTGGCGGGTGCCGACCAAGGCCTGGTCGTGGCGCAACGCATGAGGATGGACGTGCTGTACCTGTTGCGTCGCGCGGAGCACCTGGTGGACGTGGGTCTGGGTCGGTTCGGCACGTCTGCGGACCGGTCAAGTCTTGTCTGCCACGGCGGCTGACGCGGCAACATGGAACCGTGCCGGCCCGGAGCCTCGACCGGGTCATCGTCGTGCCCTCCGGTCGCCGGCGCAGCAGGCAGGCCGCGGTCTTCATCCTCGCTGAACGACATGAGCGCTGCTTTGGACGCTAGGTTATTTGGGGCCTCTCGAGTAAGAACCGACGGAGTGACCGGATGACCTGTCGAATTCCGTCATCTGCAAGAAGGCCAGGGTGTCGGCGGCCAGCATGGCCCCTCGGAGGCGTGGCTGCTTCGATGAGGTGGCAACTGTTCTGTTAAAACGCTGAACGCATGAAGCAGTCGAGACTCGCGGAGCAACCTGACGCTGGCGCCCGGGTCGATCCTGCGGGTGCACGCGCTTCATGAATCTGAAGCAGTACCTGATCGAAGAGTGGCGGCAACTCGCCCGAGTGAACCGCAGCGACCGGCCCTGGGAGATGCCCGTTGCTGCGGCGCTGTGCATGGGCGCGCCTATCTTCGCGGGTGCGGCGATGGACGACATCGGACTGGGGCTCGCGGCGTCGTTGGGCGGCTTGGTTTTCCTGCATCTGCCGGCCACGGGACTCGCGCACCGCATGTCCTGGCTGATGGCCTGCGCGTTCGGCATGACGGCGAGCCACGCCCTGGGCATGCTTGGCCACTTGGTGCCGGCGCTGGTGGTGCCCATGATCGTCATCATCACCATCCTGGTGATGATGGTTTGTCGCTTCTACGCGGCGCCACCGCCTGGCGGCCTTTTCTTCGTGATGGCAGCGGCGATCGGCGCGTACAGCCCAGTGCACGGCCGCGATGCGCTGGCGCAAATAGGGGCCGTGGCGGCGGGCGGCGTCCTCGCCGTGGCCATCGGCTTTCTCTACAGCCTGCACATCGTCAGCCGCAGGGGCCATCCCGAGCCGCTACGACGTCCAACCCCAAGTCTTGACACTGTGGTGATGGAGTCCGTCGTGATTGGTGGATTCGTCGGGCTGTCGCTGTTGGCCGCCCACGCGCTGCAACTGACGCGGCCCTACTGGGTGCCCGTCAGCTGCCTGGCCATCATTCAGGGCGCTTCCGTGCGAGCGGCCTGGTCGAAGCACTTGCATCGCACCCTGGGGACCGCGGCGGGGCTGCTGGTGTTCCTCGGCATCACCCAGATCCCACTCGGACCGTGGGGCACGGCGGCCATGGTGATGGCGCTTGCATTGGTCGTCGAGACCCTGGTGGTCAGACACTACGGATTGGCCACCGTCTTCATCACACCCATGGCGCTGTTGCTGGCCGAAGGCAGCCAAGGCAATGCGCTGGCAGCACCTTGGACGCTGATGGAGGCCCGACTGATCGACACGGTCGTGGGGGCGATCATCGGCGTGGCGGGCGCGGCCTGCCTGCACAACACACGTTTCCGCCACTGGGCCGGCAGCAGGCTGCGGCGGCTGTGGCCCGGTTGAGTCCCGAGCGTCTGCGTCGCATTCCGGAGCTGTTTTGCACGCCGCGGCAGGCCGGGCAGCCGAACAGCCGCCGGGTGCTGCTGTGTCGTCCGTCGATCCGGTGCAAGGCAGGGCGCCACGGCCTGCCTGGAGCGCGGCGCCAGCTGCCTGCGGGCCACTCGTGAAACCCGTCGGGAGGTCGCTTTCACGCGCTCCCCGGCGGGCGGCGTGGCGTCCACTTCACCTGGCTGTAGTATCTACAGACGAGGCGAAGACCTTTCCAAGACACTGATTAGGAGACAAGTGGTGGGCGAACTGTTGTCCATGCTTCGCTTCAATGCGGGCTCGGGCCATATCTGGCTGAACGAGCACCGCATGATGCTGTTGCATACGCGGGCCTTGGCCGAGTTGCGGAGGGAATTGCTGGATTCGCTCGGGGTCGCCCGTGCCCGCGGCTTGCTGGTCCGCATGGGCTTTGCGTCCGGGAAGCGCGATGGAGAACTCGCCCTGGGGGAGATGCGCGCCGGCATGCCCTATGAAAAGGCCTTCATGCTGGGCCCGCAGCTGCACAGCATCGAGGGGGCTGTGCGCGTCGAGAAGGTCCACTTGGAGCTCGACCTGAAGGCCAAGCACTTTGTCGGCGAGTTCCTGTGGACCAACTCCTGGGAGTGCGACGCCCACGTCACTGAACTGGGTTATGGGGACGATCCGCAATGCTGGCAACAGATTGGCTATGCCTCGGGTTACACCAGCGCCTTCGTCGGCCGCTTGATTGTCTTCAAGGAGACCGAGTGCCACAGCATGGGCGACAGCCACTGCCGCATCGTTGGCCAAGCCGCGGAGGACTGGCACGACGACGAGTACGTCGACTATTTCCGCCCGCAACGCATCGGTGAACGCCTGATTGACTACAGCATTGGCCTCGAGCACCTGCGCGCAGTGCAGGCTCGCCGTGAGTACGACACCAATCTCGTCGGCGTTTCTCCAGGCTTTCGCGCTGCCTTCGAGTTGCTGAAGCGGGCTGCGCCGAGCGCGATCACGGTGCTGCTGTTGGGCGAGACTGGCGTGGGCAAGGAAGTCTTTGCCCGCTGGCTGCATGACAACGGTCCGCGGGCCGGCGGGCCGTTCATCGCGGTCAACTGCGCCGCCATCCCGGCTGACCTCATAGAAGCAGAACTGTTTGGTGTCGAGAAGGGCGCCTACACGGGCGCCCACATGGCCAGGGCAGGGCGTTTCGAACGGGCCCACAACGGCACACTCTTTCTCGACGAGGCTGGTGACTTGCCGTTGGCCACGCAGGTCAAGCTGCTGCGCGTGCTGCAGACCGGCGAGATCGAGCGCCTTGGCGCCGAGCAACCCATCAAGCTCAATGTGCGCATCGTCGCGGCCACGAATGTGGACCTGCAGCAGGCCATGCAGACCGGCAAGTTTCGCAATGACCTGTTCTACCGCCTCAGCACCTTTCCGATCACGATCCCGCCGCTGCGCGAGCGCACGGCAGATATCCCGCCGCTGGTGAACCGGTTCCTTGAAAAGTACAGCGCGCTCTATGGCAAGAAGCTCAGCGGGTTGACCGATCGCGCGATGCGCGACGTGCTGAACCGCGCCTGGCCCGGCAATATCCGCGAATTGGAAAACGCGATCGAGCGCGCCGTGCTGCTCGCGCCTGAGGGCGGGGCCATCGAGTCTGTCCATCTTTGGAGCCATGGCCCCGGCATGGCGGCGGAGCAGCAGCTGGACGCCCTGGGCCAGGTCGGCAACCCGGGCGCTGTCGAGCTGGACGGTCTGTGCGACCAGGTCCTGCAGCAGAACATCGACATGGCATCGCTGGAGCAAAGGCTGATGCAGCTCGCCATGCAGCGCGCCAAGGGCAATCTGTCCCAGGCGGCACGGTTGCTGGGTATCACGCGCCCCCAACTGGCCTACCGGCTCAAGAAGGAAGGCCTTCCGGCCACGTGAGTGTTTGCCGCGGCGCGGGAGCGAACGCGGCATTTCACCAATTGATCAAGCTGCGGTGCAGCAACTGATCGACTGGGCATGCGGGACTTCCCGGGTTCTCGGTCTGCCATGACCTCGGATTCAGGCAAATCAATCACTTAGCCGGCCTGGCACGCAGGTTGCGCTCATCAGGGTGGACGACAGCCCCGTCGTCTGCAACTTGATGGATTGAACAAGTGAGCCAGCGTCCCGCCACCCCCCGCTCCGCCTCGGCGGCCGAACTGACCGGCCAGGCCTGCTTCGTGCGCGTGACCGGGACCCGAGGTGCCCGCTTCGTGGAGTTCGAGTTCGCCATTGGCGACCCCGAGCTGGCGGTCGAACTGGTGCTGTCTTTCGAACAGTTCAGCCAGTTCTGCGCCACCCACGGCGTCACCCATCTGAGTGCAGCCGAGGGCGCCCGACTCGACTACGAGCGCATGAAGTGGCGCTACGGCGAGCCGGGCCTAGACCACTGAGCCGCGCCGACGGCCATTTCAGAACGACAGCAGGAGACCCGCATGCAAGTCGACATCAAGACCACCGACATCCAGCCCATCCGCCAGACCTTTTCGCACATTGCGCGCCGCCTCGGCGCCGACAAGGCGGCCTCCCGTTACCAGGAGGCCACTTTCGACATGCAACCGACGACCAACTGGCACTACCGGCCGCTGTGGGAGCCGGAGCGCCATGTGTTCGACGCGCGCCGTACTGCCATCGTGATGGCCGACTGGTATGCCTTCAAGGACCCGCGCCACTTCTACTACGGGGTCTACACGATGGCACGCGCCAAGCAGCAGGAGGGCGCCGACCGCCAGTTCGAGTTCGCCGAGAAGCGCAACCTGCTGGGCGCAGTGGACGAGGCAACGCGCGAGTCGCTGACCCAGGTGCTGGTGCCGCTGCGCCACTACGAGTGGGGCGGCAACATGAACAACACCTACTGCTGTGCCTACGGCTACGGCACGGCGGTGACCCAGGCTTGCAACTTCGCTGCCATGGACCGCCTGGGCATCGCGCAATACCTGTCGCGCATCGGCCTGCTGCTGGACGGCAACCAGGGAATCGCCCTGGATGACGGCAAGCAGGCCTGGATGCAGGCGCCGGCGTGGCAAGGCGTGCGCCGCGTGATGGAGAACCTGTTCGTCACGCACGACTGGTTCGAACTCTTCGTCGCGCAGAACCTGGTGTTCGACGGACTCCTCTATCCGTTGATCTACCGTCACTATGTCGACGCCCTCAGCCCGCGGACCGGCAACGCGCTGGCCATGCTGACGGAGTTCATGAGCGACTGGCATGCCGAGACGACCCGCTGGGTCGACGCCACCGTCAAGACCGCCGCCGACGAGTCGCCCGCCAACCGCGACCGGCTGGTCAGCTGGGTCGCCAGCTGGCGCGACGAGATGCAGCGGGCGCTGGAACCCCTGGCTCGCTCGGCACTCGGCGAACAGGCCACGGCCGCCCTGGCCGCTGTGCACGCCGACTTCGACACCCGCATCCAACGCCTGGGCCTGCAGGCCTGAAACCGGAGTCCGCTCATGACCACCACCGCCGCCGCCGCCTCGCGCGCCCCGGTCTTCATCTCCTTGTTGAGCAACGAAGTGTCGCGTTGCATCGTCGAGGCCATCGTCGCCGACAACCCCGACGCCGTCGTCGCGGAGTTTCCGGCCATGGTCAAGGTCGACGCGCCTGGGCGCATCGTCATTCGCCGCGACTCCGTCGAGGAGCGCCTGGGCCGCCGCTGGGACGTGCAGGAACTGCACCTGAGCCTGATCTCGCTGTCCGGAAACATCGACGAGACCGATGACGAGTTCACCCTGCAATGGGGCCGCCGCAGCTGAGCTGCCTCCCACCACCAAGACAACAGACCACCGGAGACAACCGATGAGCCCGATCGCCCCCAAGACCTCCAAGCGCCTCGGCATCAAGGAGCGCTACGCCATGATGACCCGCGGCCTCGGCTGGGAAACCAGCTACCAGGCGATGGACGACGTCTTCCCCTACGACAAGTTCGAGGGCATCAAGATCCACGACTGGGACAAGTGGGAGGATCCCTTCCGCCTGACGATGGACGCCTACTGGAAGTTCCAGGGCGAGAAGGAGAAGAAGCTCTACGCCATCATCGACGCCTTCCAGCAGAACCAGGGCCAGTTCAACGTCGGCGACCCGCGCTACCTGAACACGCTCAAGCTGTTTCTGACCGGCGTGTCGCCGCTGGAATATGCGGCCCATCGCGGCTACGCGATGGCGGGCCGTGCGTTCCGAGGCGTCGGCGCCCGCGTCGCGTCGCAGATGCAGTCCATCGATGAGCTCCGTCACGCCCAGACGCAGTTCCACACGATCAGCCACTTCAACAAGTACTTCAACGGTCTGCACGATCCCCAGTACATGCACGACCGCGTCTGGTACCTGTCGGTGCCCAAGTCCTACTTCGAGGACGCGATGACGGCGGGGCCGTTCGAGTTCATCACTGCGATCTCCTTCTCCTTCGAGTACGTGCTGACCAACCTGCTGTTCATGCCCTTCATGAGCGGCGCTGCCTTCAACGGCGACATGGCCACCGTCACCTTCGGCTTTTCGGCGCAGAGCGACGAGTCGCGTCACATGACGCTGGGCCTCGAGGTCGTGAAGTTCATGCTCGAGCAAGACCCGGACAACGTGCCCATCATCCAGCGCTGGATCGACAAGTGGTTCTGGCGCGGCCACCGCCTGCTGACGCTGGTCGCCATGATGATGGACTACATGCTGCCCAAGCGCGTGATGAGCTGGGCCGAGGCCTGGGAGATGTACTTCGAGAAGAACGGCGGCGCGCTGTTCGAAGACCTGGGACGCTACGGGATCCGGATGCCCAAGTACCACGAGGTCGCCACGGCCGAGAAGCAGCATCTCTCCCATATCGCCTGGGCCACCTTCAACAACTATGGCCACGCGGCGGACTTCAACACCTGGGTGCCGCAGCCCGACGAGCTCGATTGGCTGAGCCAGAAGTACCCCGAGAGCTTCGACCGCATCTACCGCCCACGCTTCGAATGGATGGCGGAGCAGGAAGCCAAGAACGGCGCCATGTGGCGCAACAACACGCTGCCGATGCTGTGCCAGACCTGCCAGGTGCCCTGCATCTTCACGGAGATGGACGAGCCGACGCGCATCAGTCTTCGCGAGACGAACTATCACGGCATGAAGTACCACTTCTGTTCGGACGGCTGCAGGGACATCTTCGAGCAGGAGCCGGAGAAGTATGTGCAGAGCTGGCTGCCGGTGCACCAGATCTACCAGGGCAACTGCTTCCCCGAAGGCACCGACCCGACGGTGCCTGGCTTCAACCCGCTGGCCAAGGTGCTCGAGTACTACCACCTCGCGCCGGGCGCCGACAGCGGCGACTTCAACACGTCGCCCGACCGCGCCAACTGGGAGCGCTGGACCGGCCAGCAGCTGACTCCCTCGGCGGCCAAGGCCGCCTGATCGCACCACGCTCCTCCACCCCCCAACTCTCAGGAGACGCTCATGCCCGTCGTCGCCCTCAAGCCCGGCTATGCCGGCCCCGTGCAGGACACCGAGGACAAGTTCCACGGCAACCGCCTGCTCTACATCTGCTGGGACGAGCACTTGCTGTTCTGCGCTCCGGTGGCGCTGCCGCTGCCCCCGGCCATGCCCTTCGGCGCACTGCTCAGTGAGGTGCTGCCAGGTGTCTACGGCAGCCACCCCGACTTCGCCCGCATTGACTGGAGCCAGGTGTTGTGGACCGAGTCCGGCAAGCATTTCAAGCCCGATGCGGCCAAGTCGCTCGCCGAAAACGGGCTGGTGCACAAGTCCGTGCTGCGCTTTCGCACGCCGGGTCTGCGCGGCATCCAGGGCTCGCGCAGCTGAAGGCTGCCGGAGGCTGACATGAGCACGCACATCACCATCGAACCGCTGGGCCAGGCCGTGGCGGCGCGCGACGGCCAGACGGTGCTGGACGCCTGTCTGCGCGCCGGCGTCTGGCTGCCGCACGCCTGCGGCCATGGCGTCTGCGGCACCTGCAAGGTTCAGGTGCTGGAGGGCGAGTTCGAACATGGCGGCGCATCCAACTTCGCGCTTATGGACTTCGAACGCGACGAAGGTCGCATCCTGGCCTGCTGCGCAACGGCGCGCACCGATCTCGTCATCGAGGCAGAGATCGACGAGGACCCGGATGCACAGTTCCTGCCGCTGGCGGACTACAGCGCCGAGCTGGTTGAGGCACGCATGCTGACGCCCACCATCCGCGGCCTGTGGCTGCGGCCGGATCGCGAGGTGCCCTTCCAGGCCGGGCAGTACCTGATGCTGCAAGTGCCGGGCGTTGACGGCGCGCGCGCCTTCTCCGTGGCCAACGCGCCGGGCGAGGCGCTGATCGAGCTTCACATCCGCCGCGTGCCCGGCGGCAGGGCCACCGGTTGGCTGCACGACGAGCTGCGGGTCGGCCAGACGATGCGGTTTTCCGCGCCCAGTGGCCGCTTCTTCGTTCGCAAGTCCGCCCAGCTTCCTTTGATCTTCGTCGCCGGCGGCTCAGGACTTTCCAGCCCCAAGTCCATGATCCAGGATTTGCTCGCCGAAGGCTGCCGGCTGCCCATCACGCTTGTGCAGGGCGCGCGCAACATCGACGAGCTCTATTTCCGGGATCTCTTCGAGGCCCTCGCCGACAAGCATCCCAACTTCGCATACGTGCCTGTGCTGTCCGACCTGCCGGACTCGCCGGATGGCGGCGACTGGGCCGGTGCGCGCGGCTACGCCCACGAGGCGCTGAAGACCCAGTTCGCTGGCGACTTCCGTGGCCACAAGGCCTACCTGTGCGGCCCGCCGCCCATGATCGAGGCCTGCATCAAGACGCTGATGCAGGGCCGGCTGTTCGAGCGCGACATCTACGCAGAGAAGTTCTTCACCGCTTCGGACGCGGCCGGCTCCGCGCCACGCAGCCCGCTGTTCCGCAGCCTGTGAGGAGCGCGACGACCATGTCCTACCAGGTCGACATCACCAACACCGAGGAGCGCTACGCCTGCGCCGACAGCGCCACGCTGCTGGCCGGCATGGAGGCGCTGGCCCGCCGCGGCATCCCGGTCGGCTGCCGTGGCGGCGGATGTGGTGTCTGCAAGGTGCGGATCGAGGTTGGCCAGGTGCGCACCGACAAGATGAGCCAGTCCCACATCAGCGCCGCCGACGAGGCCGCCGGCTATGTGCTGGCCTGCCGCGCCTACCCCTGCAGCGACTTGCGCCTGAGCGCGGTCGACAAGCTGGCGCGCTGCATCGAACGCAGCCGCGCCAAGGCCGATTTTCTTCAGGCTGCCCTGGCCACGGGCAGCCACCCCGACCCCAACCGATAGACAACAAGGAGACTCACCATGGCACTCAATGGCGTTCTGAGACCCGGGCATGTGCAACTGCGCGTGCTCGACCTGGAGGCGGCCGTCCGCCACTACGGCGAAGTGCTGGGCCTTTGGGAGGTAGCGCGCGACCCGCAGGGCCGCGTCTACTTCAAGGCTTGGGACGAGCACGATCACCACAGCATCGTGCTGCGTGAGGCAGACACCGCCGGCATGGACTTCATGGGCTTTCGCGTCGACTCGGCGGCCACCCTGAAGAAGCTGGCCGAGGACGTCAAGGCCAGCGGCCTGGCTACCGACATGAAATGGGTGGAGGCCGGCGAGATGCTGCGCACCGGCGAGCGCTTCCGCTTCACAGTGCCGACGGGCCACCTCATCGAGCTGTTCGCCGACAAGGACAAGGTCGGCAACGGCATGCCGCTGGAGAACCCCGAGATCTACCCGGATGGCCTCAAGGGCATGTCGCCGACGCGCTTCGATCATTGCCTGCTCTACGGCGACGACCTTGACGGCACCGTCAAGCTCTTCATGGACGTGCTGGGCTTCCGCCTTGCTGAGCAGGTCGTCGCCGGGCCGGACCGACTGCAGATTGCGGCCTTCCTGACCTGCTCCAACAAGCCGCACGACGTGGCCTTCATTCGCCACCCGGAGAAGAACAAGTTCCATCACGCGTCCTTCATCCTCGACAACTGGGGCGAGGTGCTGAAGGCGGCTGACATCATCACCCGCAAGCGTGTGTCGCTGGACATCGGCCCCACCCGTCACGGCATCACGCGTGGCGAGACCATCTACTTCTTCGACCCCAGTGGCAACCGCAATGAGGTCTTCTCGGGCGGCTACATCCACTATCCGGACCGGCCGACGCTGACCTGGACCGACGACGACCTCGGGCGCGCGATCTTCTATCACGACCGCAAGCTCAACGAGAACTTCCTCAGCGTGCTGACCTGAGGTGAGGATCATGAAGCAGTTCCTGAACTTCATCGACGGCGATTTCGTCGCCACCGGCACCACCTTCGACAAGCGCGCACCGGCTACCAACCAGGTCATCGGGCAGGTGCACGAGGCCGGCCAGGCTGAAGTGGATGCCGCAGTGGCCGCCGGCCATGCTGCCCTCAAGGGCGAGTGGGGCCGCATGAGCGTCGTCAGGCGCGCCGAGCTGCTGCATGCGGTTGCCGACGAGATCAATCGCCGCTTCGACGACTTCCTCGCCGCCGAGCTGGCTGACACCGGCAAGCCTCATGCGCTGGCGAGCCACATCGACATCCCTCGTGGTGCGGCCAACTTCAAGATCTTTGCCGACATCGTCAAGAACGTGCCGACCGAGAGCTTCCAGATGACGACGCCCGACGGCGGCACGGCCATCAGCTACGCGTTGCGCTCGCCGCTGGGCGTGGTCGGCGTGATCTGCCCGTGGAACCTGCCTCTGCTGCTGATGACCTGGAAGGTCGGTCCCGCGCTGGCCTGCGGCAACACGGTCATCGTCAAACCCAGCGAGGAGACACCCGCCACCGCCACGTTGCTGGGCGAGGTGATGAACGCTGTGGGTGTTCCCAAGGGCGTGTACCAGGTGCTGCATGGTTTCGGCCCCGGATCGGCCGGCGAGTTCATCACCAAGCACCCTGGCGTCAACGGCATCACCTTCACCGGCGAGACGCGCACCGGCGAGGCCATCATGGCCGCTGCGGCCAAGGGCGTGCGTCCCGTCAGCTTCGAGCTCGGCGGCAAGAACGCCGGTGTTGTCTTTGCCGACGCCGACTTCGACAAGGCCGTGGCCGGCATCACCCGCAGCGCCTTCGAGAACTGCGGCCAGGTCTGCCTGGGCACCGAGCGCGTCTATGTGCAGCGGCCCATCTTCGACCGTTTCGTCGCGGCGCTGAAGGCCAAGGCCGAGGCGCTGACGATCGGCGGCCCCGACACCCCAGGGGTGGGGCTGGGGCCGCTGATCTCGGCCGAGCACAAGGCCAAGGTGCTCTCCTACTACGCCAAGGCCCGCGCCGAGGGGGCCACCGTCGTCACCGGCGGCGGCGAACCGATCATGCAGGGCCTGCTCGCAGAGGGCCATTTCGTGCAGCCCACGATCTGGACCGGTCTGCCCGAATCGTCGACGGTGATCCGTGAGGAGATCTTCGGCCCGTGCTGCCACGTCGCCCCCTTCGACACGGAGGAGGAGGTGATTGCGCTGGCCAATGCCACCGACTACGGCCTGGCCACCACCGTGTGGACGCAGGACCTGGGTACAGCTCACCGCATGGCGGCCGCCATCGAGGTGGGCCTGTGCTGGATCAACAGCTGGTTCCTGCGCGACCTGCGTACCGCCTTCGGCGGCGCCAAGGCCAGCGGCATTGGCCGCGAGGGCGGCGTGCATTCGCTGGAGTTCTACACCGAACTGCGCAACGTGATGGTCAAGCTCTGAAGGACACGCCATGACCCCCGACAAGATTCAACATTACGGCGACGAGCTCTATGCCTCGCTGCTGAGCCGCCAGCCCGTCGAGCCGCTGACGAACCGTGAGTCCGAGATCAGCATCGACGACGCCTACCAGATCCAGTTGCGCATGATCCAGCGCCGGCTGGACGCGGGCGAGACCGTCGTCGGCAAGAAGATCGGCGTCACCAGCCGCGTGGTGATGGACATGCTCGGCGTGAACCAGCCCGACTTCGGACACCTGCTCTCGGGCATGGTGTTCAACGAAGGGGAGCCGGTGGACACCAGCCGGCTGATCGCCCCCAAGGCCGAGGCCGAGGTGGCCTTCATCCTGGCGCGCGACCTGACCGGCCCCGGCGTGACCGCGGCCGACGTGCTGCGCGCCACCGACTGCGTGATGCCTTGTTTCGAGATCGTCGACTCCCGCATCCGGGACTGGAAGATCAAGATCCAGGACACCGTCGCCGACAACGCCAGCTGCGGCGTGCTGACGCTGGGCGGCATGCGCCGCAGCCCGCGCGAGCTCGATCTGGCGCTGGCCGGCATGGTGCTGGAGAAGAACGGCGAGGTCGTCAGCACCTCCTGCGGCGCCTCGGTGCAGGGGTCGCCTGTGAACGCCGTGGCCTGGCTGGCCAACACGCTGGGACGGCTGGGCATCACGCTGAAAGCGGGCGACGTGATCCTGTCGGGGTCCCAGTCGCCGCTGGTGCCGGTGTTGCCGGGCGACAGCCTTTACTGCCACGTCGGAGGACTTGGCAGCACCTCCGTGCGATTCATCTGAGGAGCCCGACATGGCACTTGACGCAGTCACCATCGCCCAGCTTGCCGAGCACGTTGAATCGGCTGAGCTGAACGCACACGACATCACCAAGATCACCGACGAATACCCGGCCATGAGCTGGGATGACGCCTATGCCATCCAGGACGCCATCCGCGCTCGCAAGGAGGCGCGGGGGCACAAGACCGTGGGCCTGAAGTGCGGCCTGACCTCGCGGGCCAAGATGAAGCAGATGGGTGTCGAGGTGCCCTGTTTCGGTTTCGTCAGCGACTACATGAGCTGTGCCGAAGGCAGCGACATCGACACCGCCCGGCTCATCCACCCCAAGGTGGAGGCCGAGATCTGCATCGTCACCAAGGCGCCCCTGCGCGGCCCCGGCTGCCATGTGGGCGCCGTCATGGCGGCCGTCGATTTCGTGTTGCCCGGCGTCGAGATCATCGACAGCCGCTACCGCGACTTCAAGTTCGACCTCAAGAGTGTGATCGCCGACAACACTTCGGCCTCCCGCTTCGTTGTCGGCGGCCGGCCCCGCAATGTCGAGGAACTGGACCTGCGCACACTGGGCGTCGTGATGGAGAAGAACGGCCGCATCGTCGCCATGGCTGCGGGTGCTGCAGTGCTGGGCCACCCGGCGGCCGCAGTGGCCATGTTGGCCAACCACCTGGGCGCACGCGGTCAGGAGATCCCGGCCGGCAGCTTCATCATGACCGGTGGCGTCACCGAGGCCATTGCCGTGCAGGCCGGTGACCAGGTGACCGTGCGCTTCCAGGACCTGGGAAGCGTCGCGATGCGTTTCGTCTGAGGCCGGCGGCGAACATGAGCCATACACACCGCATCGCCACCGGAGCCTTCCAGACGCTGTACCACGACCACGGTAGCAGCCGGCCCGGCCAGCCGCCGCTGCTGATGCTGCACGGCTCCGGCCCCGGCGTGAGCGCCTGGGTCAACTGGCGGCTGTCACTGCCCGTGCTGTCACAGCATCGGCGGGTGCTGGCCCCCGACCTGGTCGGCTTCGGCGACACCGAGCGCCCGGCGCGCCTCCACTACACCATGGACGGCTGGGTGCAGCAGGTGCTGGATCTGCTCGATGCGCTCGACTTGCCCCAGGTCGACCTGGTCGGCAACTCCTTTGGCGGGGCGCTGGCCCTGGCGCTGACGATCCGCGTGCCGCAGCGCGTGCGCCGCCTGGTGCTGATGGGCAGTGTCGGCGTGCCCTTCACCATCACGCCAGGGCTGGACGCCGTCTGGGGCTACCAGCCCTCGATCGCCACCATGCGCAGCCTGCTGGACTTGTTCGCCCACGACCGCTCGCGTGTCAACGACGAACTCGCCCAGCTGCGCTATGAGGCCAGCATCCAGCCGGGTTACCAGGAGGCCTTCGCTGCCATGTTTCCTGCACCGCGTCAGCGCTGGGTGGATGCCATGGCCAGCCCCGAGGCTGCGATCCGCGCGTTGCCGCAGGAGACGCTGGTGCTGCATGGCCGAGAGGACCGCATCATCCCGCTGAGCACCTCGCAGACGCTCGCCGACTGGATCCCGAACAGCCAGTTGCACGTGTTCGGCCATTGCGGCCACTGGACGCAAATCGAGCATGCTGGGCGCTTCAACCGCCTGGTGGCAGATTTCCTCGCCGAGGGGGATGGGGCGTGAGCCAGGGCGCCGTCACCGTGCTGATCACGCGCCGCGTGAGGCCCGGCCACGGACCGGCCTTGGAGGCAGCCATGGATCGCATGATCCAGGCTGCGCGGAGCTTTCCGGGCCATCTCGGCGGACGCGTCGTGCGCCCCGACGAGGACGCGGACGACGGACTCGATCTCTTCCACGTGGTCTTCGCCTTTGACACCGAAACCCATCTGCGCGAGTGGCAGCAGTCGGAGGCCCGCGCACAGGGACTGGAGGCGGTGGCGCCACACGTCGAGGGGCGGCAGCAGGTGCGCGAGGTCGACGGCCTTGGCCTTTGGTACGCCCAGCCCAAGGATTCTCAGGACCCGCCAGGCCCGCCGCATGCACCTCCGCCGCGCTGGAAGGTGGCGGTGGTCACCTGGCTGGGCATCTTCCCCACGGTGCTCGCGCTGTTCCTTACCGTGGGGCCGCTGATGTCCGATTGGCCGCTGGTGCCACGCGTGCTGGTGATCACGCTGCTGGTGGTGCTGATCATGACCTGGCTGGTCGCACCGCGGCTGACGCGCTGGCTCAAACACTGGCTGCATGCGGCACCGCATGACGCCTGATCGATTTCAACTTCGTGGAGCAAACCTGATGAGCAAGAAAATCAAGTGCGCGCTGATCGGGCCGGGCAACATCGGTACCGATCTGCTTGCCAAGCTGCGTCGCAGCAAAGTGCTGGAGCCCGTCTGGATGGTCGGCATCGACCCCGAGAGCGATGGCCTGAAGAAGGCCCGCGAGCTGGGCCTGAAGACCACCGCCGAGGGCGTCGATGGCCTGATCCCGCACATGCAGGCCGACGGCATCCAGATCGTCTTCGACGCCACCTCGGCCTATGTGCATGCCGAGAACTCCCGCAAGGTCAACGCCTGCGGTGCGCTGATGATCGACCTCACGCCAGCGGCCATCGGCCCCTACTGCGTGCCGCCCGTCAATCTCAGGGAGCATGTCGGCAAACGCGAGATGAACGTCAACATGGTCACCTGCGGCGGCCAGGCGACGATCCCGATGGTCGCGGCCGTCTCGCGCGTTCAGCCGGTGGCCTACGGCGAGATCGTCGCCACCGTCTCCTCGAAGTCGGTAGGCCCGGGCACGCGCAAGAACATCGACGAGTTCACCCGCACCACGGCCGGTGCCGTGGAGAAGGTCGGCGGCGCCAAGAAGGGCAAGGCCATCATCATCATCAACCCGGCCGAGCCGCCGCTGATCATGCGCGACACCGTGCACTGCCTGGTCGAAGGCGAGCCTGACCGCGCGGCCATCACGGCGTCCATCCACGCCATGATCAAGGAAGTGCAGAAATACGTGCCCGGCTACCAGTTGGTCAATGGCCCGGTGTTCGATGGACAGCGTGTCTCGGTCTTCATGGAGGTCGAAGGTCTGGGCGACTACCTGCCCAAGTACGCCGGCAACCTGGACATCATGACCGCCGCCGCCGCGCGCACCGCCGAAATGTTTGCCGAGGAGATGCTGGCCGGCAAGCTAACGCTCGACGCCGTTCCAGCCTGAAGGAGAACACCATGAGCAGCAAGAAGATCACCCTGCACGACATGACGTTGCGCGACGGCATGCACCCGAAGCGCCATCTGATGAGCCTTGAGCAGATGGAGACCATCGCCTGCGGGCTGGACGCCGCCGGCATCCCTCTGATCGAGGTCACCCATGGCGACGGGCTGGGCGGCAGCAGCGTCAACTACGGCTTTCCGGCCCACACTGACGAGGAGTACCTGAGCACCGTCATCCCGCTGATGAAGCAGGCCAAGGTGTCGGCCCTGCTGCTGCCAGGCATCGGCACCGTCGACCACTTGAAGATGGCCCATGAGCTGGGCGTGCACACCATCCGCGTGGCCACTCACTGCACCGAGGCCGACGTCTCCGAGCAGCACATCACCATGGCCCGCAAGATGGACATGGACACGGTGGGCTTCCTGATGATGGCGCACATGAACAGCCCCGAGGGTCTGGTCAAGCAAGCCAAGCTGATGGAGTGCTATGGCGCCAACTGCATCTACGTGACGGACTCGGCCGGCCATCTGCTGCCTGACACGGTCAAGGCCCGTGTGGGCGCGGTGCGAGCGGCGCTCAAGCCGGAAACCGAACTGGGCTTTCACGGGCACCACAACCTTGCCATGGGCGTGGCCAACTCCATTGCCGCCATCGAGGCTGGCGCCAACCGCATCGACGCGGCCGCGGCGGGCCTGGGCGCCGGCGCCGGCAACACGCCGATGGAGGTGCTGGTGGCGGTTTGTGACCTGATGGGTATCACCACCGGTGTGGACGTGTTCAAGATCCAGGACGTGGCCGAGGACCTCGTCGTGCCCATCATGGACTTCCCCATCCGCATCGACCGGGACGCACTGACGCTGGGCTATGCCGGCGTCTACGGCAGCTTCCTGCTGTTTGCCAAGCGCGCCGAGCAGAAGTACGGCGTGCCGGCGCGCGACATCCTCGTGGAGATGGGGCGGCGCGGCATGGTCGGCGGGCAGGAGGACATGATCGAGGACACGGCGATGACGCTGGCGCGCTCACGTGCATGCGCAGCGCAGAAGGCCGCTGCTTGAAGCCCGTGCCGCGCAGGCCGGCCTGAACCCAACGGAGACTCCCATGCCCTTTGCCCAGATCTACATGATCGAAGGTCGCACGACCGAGCAAAAACGCGCCGTGATCGAGAAGGTCACCCAGGCGCTGACCGAGGCGGTCGGCGCACCCAAGGAGAACGTGCGCGTCTGGATCACCGAGGTGCCCAAGGAGAACTGGGGCATCGCGGGCGTTAGTGCCCAGGATCTCGGCCGCTAGCCAACCCAGCCTCGCCCCGCAGGCCCGCCCGCTGCTTCACGCAGCCGGCGGGCCTGCTGCATTTCGGCGGCCGTTGCGCCGCCGGATTTGAGCATTTGATCAAGCGGCAGTGCAGCAAATGCTCAAGTCGGTATGCGGGAGTCCCCGGGGGGCGGTGCGACCCCCGCGGCAGCTCCGATACGAATCAAGCACTTGGCGGTGTTGGCATGGGCTTTGCGCCTTTCCTCGTGGGCGCTGAAGGCAGCGTCCGCGGGTTGACGAAATCGACAAATGTGGCGCCAGACGCCACCACAGGCCGGCCTTTGTCGGGTCTGCGAAGAGGGGACAACGATGGAATCGAGACTGATGAGGGGATGGGCTGCGCGCCTTGCGTGGCTGGGTACCTCATTCACCATGCTGAGCGGCTGTGTACCGGCGCCCGACTGGACCGGCGTGCAGGCGGAGCGGGTCAAGCCCGTGCAGCGCTATGACACCTTCCAGGCGCTGGCCAGCCATGGCAGCCGCGTCGTGGCCGGCGCGGCCGGGGGGGTCATCCTGACCTCCACCGACGGCGGGGCGCGTTGGGCGCGACATGTGCTGGCCCAGCCCTCGTCGGTGCTGGCAGTTGCCGCCTGCCCGGATGGCAGCTTCGCTGCGCTGGACTTCTACAAGAAGGTCTGGGTACTTCCTGCGACCGGTGGCGAGTGGTCGATGCGCCAGGTACCGACCCGCAGCGACCTGCTGGCCCTGACCTGCGATCCGCGCAACCGGCTGTGGGCCGTCGGCGCGCGCACCAGCATCCTGTGGAGCGCCGACCACGGCGCCTCGTGGCAGGCCCGCGACCTGGGCGACGACGCCATCCTGACCACCGTGCAGTTCGTCGACGACAGGCGTGCGGTCATCACCGGCGAATTCGGCGCCGTGCTGACCAGCGCGGACGGCGGCGCCAACTGGCAGCCCCAGCCCAAGATCGAAGGCGATTTCTACCCTTATGCGGCGCTGTTCACGGACAGCGCCAACGGTTGGGTATCGGGCCTGGCCGGCGTCATCAAGCGCACCCGCGATGGTGGCCGCACGTGGACGACTCAGGCCAATCCGTCCGGTGTACCGATGTATGCATTGCTGCGCGTCGCCGACGAGCTGTACGGCCTGGGCGCCGGGGGCCGCATGGTGAAGCTGCAGGGCGACCAGTGGCAGGCCTTCGAGCATGGCCAGGACATCCCGGCCTATCTGTCGGCCGGCGTTACCCTCGATGCGCGGTCGATGCTCGTTGCCGGCGCGGCCGGCGCGCTGAACGTCATCCACCTGTCGACGCAGGTCGCACAGGCCCCCACAGACACCAAGGAAGCGCGATGAGAGCCGCCGCCCGCCAACTGCTGCGCGCGCTGGTGCGCGCCGAGGAATGGATCTTTGCCAATCCGAAGATCGTGCTGGGGCTGATCCTGGCCGTCACGCTGGTCTTCGCGACCCGGCTGCCCGGCCTGCGCATCTACACGGACTTCAGCGACTTGCTGCCGCAGAAGCACCCCTATATCCAGACCTACAACCGCATCAAGGAGAACTTCGGCGGCGCCAACCAGATCGTCATGGCGGTCGAAGTCGAGCAGGGCACGGTCTTCAATGATGCGACGCTCGCGCTGATCCAGCGTGCCACACAGGGCATCGACAACCTGCCCGGCGTCAACCACAACCTGGTCGGCAGCCTGACGCACCGCACCGCTCGCCATGTGCACCTGACGGCGGAGGGCAGCTTCGCGTCCGAGCCCTACTACGACCCGCAGCGCCCTCATCACACGGCCGAAGAGCTCGACGAGCTGCGCCAGAAGGTGATGGCCAACCCGCAGGTCTACGGCCTGCTCGTCTCGCCGGACCTGAAGGCCGCGTTGATCAAGGCTCAGCTCAACGAGGGCGAGATCGACTACGCGAAAACCTTCGCCGCGCTGCAGGCGCTGAAGGCCGAGCTGGCATCGCCCGGCCACCGGATCCACCTGACCGGCAACCCGGTGCTGACGGGCTATGTCTACACCTACCTCAACCAGATCGTCGCCATCTTGTTCTACACGCTGGCCCTGCTGGCGGCGCTGCTGATCGCCTATTTCCGGCGCTTCTACGGCGTCTTCCTGCCGCTTCTGGGCATCGCGCTGTCGTCGATATGGGGCCTGGGCTTCATGTCCTGGCTGGGCTTCAACCTGGAGCCCCTGTCCATGCCGATCCCCTTCCTGATCGCGGCGCGGGCGATGTCGCACGGGGTTCAGCTGGTGGCGCGCTATTACGAGGAGCTGGCCATCACCCACAGTGGCCGTCGTGCGGCCCGCAATGCGCTGGAGGCGCTGTTCCGGCCTGGCTCGCTGGCCATCGCAGTGGACGCCATCGGCATTGGCGTGATGATCCTCGGCGCCGCGCCCTTCAACTGGAAGCTGGGCATATCGGCGGGTTTCTGGGCCTTCTCGGTCATCTTCACCGTGCACTTCATGGTGCCGCTGGCGCTGACCGTGCTGCCCGAGCCACGGGCCACCGCGAACAAGAACGAGGGCATACGCTCCTTCCTTGGTGCGGCCATGGCCCGCAGCGGTGGCACGGTCCAGGGCGCGACTGCCATCCTGCTCATCGCCGGCTTGCTGATGCTGGCCGGTGGGCAGCTGGCGGCGGGCGTGAAGACCGGCGAGACCGAGCCGGGTTCGCCCATCCTGCACCGAGACCACGCCTACAACCAGTCGACCGAGGCCATCAACCGCCTGTTTCCCGGCTCTGAGGAACTGCACATCGTCGCCCGCACCGAAGACAAGGGCGGCATCAAGCGGCCGGAGGTGCTGCGAGCCATCGAGGCCTTTCAAGCCGAAATGCTGGCCGACCCCAACCTCGGCGGCACCAAGGCGCTGCCGACCGTCGTGCGTGTCGTCAACCGGTTGACGCACAACGACGATCCGCGCTGGGCCCAGGTCCCGGACTCGGCCGACGAGGTCGGCGGGCTGATGTTCGCCTACCTCGCGTCCAGCCCCATTCCGGGTGCTCTGAAGGAGTTCGTCAACGCCGACGAGAACGAGGCCGACCTGGTGTTCTATTACAAGGACCGCCAGGCCGAGACCATCAACCGCGCGCTGGCCCTGGCCCGTGACGCGGCCACACGCGTCACGGCCCAGGTGCCAGGCCTGAGCTTCGAGCCTGGCGGCGGCATCATCGGAGTGACGGCGGCCGCCAACGAGGCGCTGCACACCGACCATCTGCTGCTCGTGCCGCTGGTCATGGGCTTGGCCTTCATCGTCGTGATGGCCTACTACCAGTCAGTGCACGCCGGCTGGCTGATGGTGCTGCCGATGCTGTTTGCCACCGTCCTGTCCTATGCCTACATGGGCTGGGTGGGCATCAGCATCAGCGTCAACACGGTTCCCGTCATCATGATCGGCGTCGGCGTGGGCATCGACTACGCGGTCTATTTCATGGACCGCATCCGCGAGGAGATGCCGCATGTGCGCGACGTGCGCCAGGCAGCCATCAACGCCGTCAGCACGACCGGCTATGCCGTCAGCTTCACAGCGCTGACGTTGACTGCGGGCGTGGTGCTGTGGGTCTTTCTCAGCGACCTGCGCTTCCAGTCCGATGCCGCGGCACTGCTGTCCTTCATGCTGATCGTGAACGCCATCGCCGCCATCCTGATCGTGCCGGCCTGGTGCGTCGTGTTCAAGCCCCGCTTCGTCGTCGCGGGCGCGCTGGAAGCGGCCGCGGCGAGCGACGACGACCCCAGCACCGCGAGGCCTCGCACCGAGCCCCGCGCAGCAGCGAGCGCCTAGACGGACAACGGCGCCGGAACACTCACCACAACGAGGAGACATTGATGACATGCAACCACCCATGGCGGCGTTGGCCGCTGGGGCTGAGCCTGCTCGCCGGCCTGGCCGGGCCTGCATTCGCGCAACAGCCCGCTGACGCTTCAACCCACGCCAGCGTCAACAGCGAGGCCGAGACACTGAACGTCGTTTCCCAGTCGGGGCCCGGCCCCTGGAAGGTCGATGTCTACTATGAGAACGACACCCGCGTGCGCGGCAAGGACGCCACCGGACAGAGCGTCGGGCTGTCCAAGTTCCGCAACACGCTGCAGGTCGAGGTCGACAAGAAGCTCGCCGGCGGTTGGGCCTTGCACAGCATCCTGCGCGGCAGCCATGACGGCGTCTACCGCCTCAACGACGACCAGTACGGCAATCGCGCCGGCGGCAGCGTGCTGCTGCAGTCCACCGGCGGGCCGCCGCCGCTGCCGCACGGCGGCGGCGCCGTGAACCGGGCCGTGGTGAACAGCCTGGGCCTGACCACCAACACCTTCGGCTTCAATTCGACCAACCCAGCCGCGCCGAACTACAACCCCAACGAAGGCCTGCGTCTGCTTGGCGACCGCTGGCATTCCACGCAGAACGGCGGCGTCGAGTTCGCTGTGCCGGTGCGCCCTTGTGACGTCGACGGCCGCGGCTGCGCGGACTTCGGAGGCTATGGAAACAAGACCCGCAGCCAGCTCGAGTCACCGGAGTTCAACAACCGCGCCGACGCGTTGCGCGAGCTCTATGTGACCAAGTCCGTCGACCTGGATGCCGGCCAGCAGCTCTTTCTGAAGCTGGGCCGACAGCAGGTCGTCTGGGGCCGTACCGACCTCTTCCGGGTGCTCGACGTCGTCAATCCCGTCGACTACTCGCGCAACAACATCTACGACGAGCTGCAGGACATTCGCATTCCGATGTGGATTGCCCAGGCCGAATGGCGCATGGGATCCAGCGAGAGCATGCAGGACCGCAACCTGCAGCTGATCTGGAATGTCGACAAGTTCCGGCCCAACAACCTTGGGCAGTGCGGCACAGCCAACACCATCCTGGACGCCGGCTGCTTCTTCCGCGGCATGAAGAACCTCTGGGACAACGGCGGCACGGTGTCCAACTTCGCCAACGTCGGCCCCGGTGTGCTGCTGTCCACTGACTTCGGGCCCGGCCAGATCGGCATCCGCAGCGTGGACCTGCCGAAGTGGAACCTGCAGAACACGCAGGTCGGCATCAAGTACGAGGGTGTGACACAGGGCGGTCTGTCCTTTTCGCTGAACGCGCTGAGCTACCGATCGCAACTGCCGTCTCTGCACGGCGGCAAGGCTGCGCAGAACGCCTTCACCGGTCAGCCTTGCAAGGATGCTGCGGGCCATTGCCCCTTCCTGATCGCCTTCGACGTTGCTTATCCGCGCGTCAACATGATCGGCGGTTCCCTGGACCTGCAGTGGGAAGCGGCCAAGGCTGCCGTGCGCGTTGAGGGGGCGCTGACCCAGGGCGAGGAATTCGCCAACACGGCGCGGCCCGAGCTGTATTCGAAGAACAAGGTCTGGCGCTCGGTGATCGGCTTTGACCGGCCCACCTTCATCCCCTTCATCAATCCGAATCGCACGACGCTGATCTCGGCTCAGCTGTTCTACCAGCACATCTTCGACCACGAGCAGCGCCAGGATGCCCTCGGCACCGTTGGCATGCCCGACTGGAAGGACAACGTCACCGCGACGCTGCTGATCAAGGCTTTCCTCGCCAATGACCGCGTCAGCCCGCAGCTCATCACGGCCTACGACGTGCGCGCCCGTGCGCTGGTGATGTCGCCTCAGATCGACTGGCTGGTCAGCAACAAGTTCAAGCTGAGCTTGGGCGGCAACTTCAAGACACGCAGCAACGAGGAGCGATGGAAGTACGACGACTGCCGCTCCTGCAACCCCTGGCCGCCGTTCACGAGCCCCTTCGGCGACGCGGACGCGATGACCGCCTACTCGCGCGGCCTCGGCGGCCTCGAACCCCTCGGGCGCTTCCGCGCCGGCCCCATCGGCTCGGCCTGGAAAGAGAACGAGCTGTATTTCACCGCCCGCTACCAGTTCTGACTCAGGAGACCCAGATGAAGCGAATGATCCTTTCCCTCGCCGCCTCGAGCATGGCGGCCGGCGCGCTGGCCGCCACCGAGGCCGATCTCGAGGCCTCGTTCAATCCCTACAAGCACGGTTTTCCGAGCTTCCCCGGCCTCGCCGTCGGCACCGTGATCAGCAAGGCCAACGTCGAGCAGTTCAAGGACGCCCTCGACGCCGGTATGTACCTGGCGGTGAAGAACGGCTGGACCGAGATCAAGGTGGGCCCGACGACGCAGTTCTCGCTCAACAAGGCATATGTCGAGGCGACCCGCAAAGGGTTGAACAAGACCAAGCTGGGCGCCAAGAATGGCGAGATCAGCGGCTTCGAAGCAGGGCGCCCCTTTCCCGAGGAGCCGCGTGCCGACGACCCGCGCGCGGGCGAGAAGATCGCCTGGAACTTCAAGTACGGCATCAACTGGGGCGACAACGCCGCCATTGACCCCTTCTTCTGGAAGTACCGCAACATGACCAGCGGGCAGGTCGAGCGCACGATCAAGTTCGACTTCCACTTCCTGAACTTTCGCCACCGCGTGCAGGACGCGCCGGTGCCTGAGGTGACCCCCAATCCGTCGGAGCTGTTCCGTGGCATCTACGTGCAGGTGCAGGAGCCGCAGGACCTGAAGAACACCCAGCTGCTGATACAGCGCTACGACGACGACCTGAAGTTCGACGACGCCTACCTCTACCTTGGCTTCCAGCGCCGTGTGCGGCGCCTCGCCACGGGCCAGGCCACCGATGCCTTCCTCGGCTCCGATCTGATGATCGAGGACTTCGAGGGCTACAACGGCCGCGTGTCCGACATGAAGTGGACCTACAAGGGCACCAAGAACATCCTGATGCCCTACTACAACCACAACGAACTGGTGTTGACGGACGAGTTCAAGCAGGCCGATGGCTACAAGTTTGTGGACTTCGGAGGGCAGGGCGGCTGCTTCCCCAACATCACCTGGCAGTTGCGCAAGATCTATGTGCTGGAGGCCGAGCCCGTGAACGGCGCACATCCCATCAGCAAGCGCGTCTTCCACATCGACGCCCAGGTCTACAACATCAACCGCACGCTGATCTACGATCGCAAGGGCGAACTGTGGAAGAGCTGGACCATCGGCAAGTCGCATCCGGACTTCCATCTGCCGATCAACAAGGGCACCGGCATCGCGATTGACGATTCGTTCTCGATGATCGACGTGCAGTCCAAGCACTGCACGACCGGGCAGTTCAAGGGACAGGTCGATGCCAAGCAAAACCCGCCCAGGCTGTTCCAGGTGCAGAACCTGCGCGGCGGCAACTGAAGTCAGGGCCGGCCCGCAACGGCCGGCCGTTTCACTGCCCCGGTTCTCTAGCTAGCTGTCAAGCGGGATCGCCGCGATCGCCACGCATCCCGGTGGGGAACTCGGCCCCAGAACCGCAGTCACTTGGACGAGCGATTTGAATGAGGCGGACGACAACGTCCAAGCAGGAAGAGGGCACCCAAAAGGCGTACCTCGACCGCAGTCCTCATTGGGCTTGACGAGCGAATCGTCGACCAGGTCCTTGAACATCTCCAAGCCATCTGTCCGGCGGCGCGCGCCCAAGGACCGGCATGGAACGTCGATCATGCCAGCAGCCGCGCATGTGCCTGTGTCACGGGCCCATGCCGGCCTCCTTCGCCGCTTTGCTGCCGTCCCAGTAGTTGACGTCGCCATACAGATTGATCTCGACTGGCCGATCCCTCGGATCACTCACCACCGTATTGGCTTTGACCAGCAGGCCGCTCTGATTGAACAACTGCCAGCGGGCGGTAGCGGTGCTGTTCATCCAGATCCGCAGCGACGAGAAGATGGCCAGCGGTCCAGGCTGGCGCACGATGGTGTCCGCATGGGCCGCCACCGGCGTGATCTTGAGAGTCAGGGTGCACCGAGTGGACACCAAGTCACTGACGGCTTCTCCGCGCGCCGCCAGGATCAGCGGTGAGTTGCCAGCCGCATCGGGCGTGTTGACCTTCAGGCCGAATGCGACGCCCTGATCGAGAATGCCTGAGACGACCTTCACCAGTGCGGCGAGCGCGTCAGCCTCATCGGCGAGCTTTTTCTTCTTCGCCTTGGTATCAGCGTTGTCGCCCTTTGCCGCTTCCGAGCTTCTCTTCTTCGCGGCGATCGCCTTATGGGCCACTTCGATGGCCTTGCGGGCGTCCTCGATCTCCTCAAGCAGCTTTAGGTACAGACCGGCAGTCTGCGACTTCGCGGCCGTGTTGACGACGATCGCCGAAGGGTCCAGCCGCGGGACCGTCATCTGGGCCTCCACCTCGCCCTTCAGCAGTTCGCCGAAGGTGTCCCCGACGCTCTGAGTGCCGAAGCTGTAGCTCGGCCGTAGCGCCGACGAGATCGCGGCGGTGAACTGGAGGGCCACCATCAGCGTTTGGGGTGCGACGACCTTCAATTCAAACTGAACATTGCCGCTGGCCTGGTTCAGCTGTTCTTTGGCCGCCTTGACCTGGAAAGTTGCGAGTCCGATGCTGTTTCGAATCGACGTGAAGGCGTCGATCGCCTGATTGACCGTGTTGGGGTCGGAGATGAGGATGACATCCGACTCGGCAGCCACTTTGACGGCTTCCTTCACCAGCGGCCGCTCCGGCTGCAGTTCCTCCAGGGGATTGGGCTGCACCTCAGCTTTGCGCACAGGGAGGCCCGTGCGGCACGCTGACGCTTTCACTTCCTTGTTGACTTGCGCAGCGATGGTCGTGCCCAGCTTCTTCGCTGCAATGGCCGCCATCATGTCGGCCGTGGCCGCGAGGTTGGGTGCGGCCGTCGCATCCTTCTTGTAGCTGCTGAAGTCTGGAATCGACGCCTTGAGCAGATCCAGCTTGGCCTTGTCGGCATCGGTCTGGGCTTTGGTGAGCGCGAGCTGCGCACTGGCATCCGCGTTCGCTGCAGCTGCGGACTGCGCAGCGATATCGGCGTTCGCCTTGGCTTGCCGTGCGAGCTGCTCCAAGTAGTCGGCCTGGGCCTTGGCCTGGTCCGTCTGCTCGTCCGCACGGGCTGCCATTGCGGCGAGGCACAGGCTAGCGAGCACGGCGGCCGCCAAAGGATGGATGCGGCACTTCAAAAGGTGGCTTCGCGGCACGGTGATCTCCCTAGGATTTTTGGCGGCCGAACTGTCGCCGCGCCCACTACGAGGCGAATCCACACAGTTGTGGATCCAGGTGTGGCAATCCGGGTGATATGCACTACCCGTCAATGACCGGAAACACAGTTGCAAGTCATGGCGTGGCGTGCCCCACAGTGCAAGCGTTGCCAGACGGTCAGTGGTATGTTCGCAACCTGCTTTCCGCAGCGCGGCAAGCCATTGATTTCATTGGAAAATCTCAAGCCCCTTCAGGGGGCGCCGGCACCAGCCCTTTTTACTCGTGTCCCGAGCTCATCCCGCCCGTCTTCACGTTCTCCTGGCGCGCGACGCATCGACGGCGGTCGTCATCCGCCGAGGCCCCAGCCGCCACACCGCGCTCGTTGGCTGGGACAGGGTGACCGACCGATTCAAGGTGGGGCAGTGGCTCTACGGGCGCATCTACGAGCGGCGCTGCGACCTGTCGCCGGACGGCAAGCACCTCGTCTACTTCGCGATGAATGGCCGTTGGGACTCTCGGACACGAGGCGCCTGGACGGCAGTCTCGAAGGCGCCGTACCTGAAGGCCCTGACGTTGCTGGCGAAGGGCGACTGCTGGCACGGGGGAGGTCTGTTCGCGTCGAGCAAGGAGCTCTGGGTCAACGACGGCCACGGACACGACGTGCTTGAGGATGACGCACGCATCCAACGTGCGGCGCCGTATCCGTGGCACGAGCAGTACGGCGGCGAGTGCCCCGGGGTGTACTACGTGCGCCTGCAGCGCGACGGCTGGACGATGAAGTACACGGCGCCAGATAGCGCCGGAGGCACGGTGACGATGTTTGAGCGACGCATCAACACGCACTGGCGCCTGCGCAAACTCGCTCACGCCACCATGCATCACCCGGTAGGCAAGGGGTGCTACTTCGATGAGCACCAGCTCTTCAACGCGCGCACGGAAGATGTCGTCGCCTTGCCGAACTGGGAATGGGCTGAGGTCGACGGAGGGCGCGTCATCTGGGCCGAAGAGGGCGTGCTGTACGGCGGGCGCGTCGAGGATGAAGGTCTTGGCAAGAGCAAGTTGCTCTTCGACTTCAATCCGATGACGTTTGAGAAGCTGGCAGCCCCGTACTGACGCGGGGCTCGGTCTCAGGGAGCGACGGGAGGAGCCCCATCGAACAAGGTGAGTGCCTCGCCACCCAAGCCGCTAGCCCTTCAATTGATGGGCGCCAGTTCATGCAAGCGCCTTTGCAATCTGGCCCAAGGTTCTCAGCGCGCCATCGACCTGTTTGTTGTCAGGATGACCGAAGTTGAGCCGCAGGTGGTGTGTGAAACGGTGGTCGGCAGAGAACAGATGCCCCGGCGCAATGCTGATGTCATGAGACAGGGCGACCCGGTGCAGTTCGAGCGCGTCAATCTGGGCGGGCAGCTCGACCCAGACGCAGTATCCGCCCTCCGGCTGCGTGACGCGGGTGCCTGGAGGAAAGCACTTGGCGATGGTCCTCAGCACGGCCTGGCGGTTCGCAACGAGGGCTTGACGAAGCTGCCGCAAGTGCCGGTCGTATCCGCCCCGCCGGAGGTACTCGCTCAGGCCTTCCTGCATCGGCACCGGCGCGGCCAGTGAGCTCATGAGCTTGCGACGACCGACGTCGCGGGCAAACCGGCCAGCGGCCGCCCAGCCAACGCGAAAGCCCGGTGCCAGCGACTTCGAGAACGAACTGCAGTGCAGCACCAGGCCGGCTTTGTCCCAGGCCTTGGCAGGGCGGGGGCGCGAACCGAAGTACAGCTCGCCGTACACATCGTCCTCGATGAGCGGAATCTCGCGCCCCGCAAGCAGCGCCACCAGCGCGGCCTTGGCTGCATCAGGCATCAAGCTGCCCAAGGGGTTCTGGAAGTTCGGCATCAGCCAGCATGCCTTGACCGGATGGCGCTCAATGACGGCCGCCAGCGCTGCCACGTCGACGCCGGTGCGCGCATGGGTCGCCACTTCGACGGCTTTGAGTCCGCGGCGCTCGAGCGCCTGCAAGGCGCCGTAAAAGGCCGGCGACTCGATGGCGACCAGGTCGCCGGGCTTCGTGACGGCCTCCAGGCACAGATTCAAGGCCTCCATCGCGCCGTTGGTGATGATGAGCTCGTCGGCGTCGACCTTGCACTCGGCGCCAAGGTAGCGCAGGCCGATCTGGCGCCGCAGCTCGGCGCTGCCTGGCGACAAGTCCTCCACGGTGCGCCACGGGTCCAGTCCACGCACCGCCTTGCCCAGGGCGAGCGACAGCTTGCCAAGCGGGAACAGGGTAGGGCTCGGGAATGCAGAACCAAGCGGAACGACGGCCCGGTTGCGCGACAGCCCGAGGACCTGGAACACCAGCTCCGACACCTCGACGTTGTGCTCCTCGGTCTTCGGGGCCGACGCGCCAGGTTCCGGATGGGGGATGGCCGCCTGGCTGACGAAGTAGCCGGACCGCGGCCGGGCTTCGATCAGACCGCGGGCCTCCAGCAGGTAGTACGCCTCGAAAACGGTGGATGGGCTGACGCCGCGGTCCTTGCTCGCCTCGCGGACCGACGGCAGCCGGTCTCCAGGGCGCAACTGCCCTGCAGCGATGGACGCCATCACGTGATCGGCAAGGATTTCATAGCGCTTCATGCGGTGTGCTGATACGGCCCATGGCCTCGGACGAGTGCACTGTATGGGCTGCCGCCATATCTCTGTGAAAGCCCCCTCAGACGCTCATCTGATCCGGTGTTTCTCTTCAAATCTGAATCTGTTTTTCTGAAATCGCCAAGCGCACACTGACGGTTCGAAAGAGAGGTCGCCATGTCCCTGCTGAGCTACGCACGAATGATCTTGTGGAGCTTCTTCGGCATCCGCCGACGGGCGGGTGCTGACCAGGAGCTCGCCCGGGTCAAGCCGGGCGTTCTGATCGCTGTTGGCATCTCGATTGCCGGTTTGTTCTGCCTTTTGGTTTGGACGATGGTCAACGTTGCCGTCCGCACCTTCAGCTGAGCAGCGGGAGCTGGGAATGCGGCACTACGCCATGACTGCGATGGTGATCACGTCGTGAGGCCCGCCAAGGAGCACCCATGTCCATAGACGCCTTGCTGTTGGCGCGCATCCAGTTCGCCTTCACCATCTCCTTCCACATCGTCTTTCCGGCCCTCACCATCGGATTGGCCAGCTATCTGGCCGTGCTGGAAGGCTTGTGGCTGAAGACGAAGCACCAGGTCTATGACGACCTGTATCACTTCTGGATCAAGGTCTTCGCCGTCGCGTTCGGCATGGGCGTGGTGTCGGGCTTGGTGATGGCCTACCAGTTCGGCACGAACTGGAGCGGCTTCTCGAAGTTCGCTGGCGGCATCACGGGCCCGCTGCTGACCTATGAAGTGCTGACGGCGTTCTTCCTGGAGGCCGGTTTCCTCGGGGTGATGCTCTTCGGCCTGCGTCGTGTCGGGCCTGGGTTGCACTTCATGTCGACCGTATTCGTGGCCCTCGGCACACTGATTTCCGCCACATGGATTCTGGCGTCCAACAGCTGGATGCAGACGCCGCAGGGACACGAAATCATCGACGGCCGGGTGGTGCCTGTCGACTGGCTGGCCGTCATCTTCAACCCGTCGTTCCCGTACCGTCTTCTGCATATGGTCGTGGCAGCGTTCCTGTCGACGGCGCTGATGGTCGGTGCGTCGGCGGCCTGGCATTTGCTCAGGGGACGCGACAGCGCCCCAGTGAGAACCATGTTGAAGATGGCGATGGGCATGGTGCTGGTCACCGCGCCGATTCAAGCGGTCATCGGCGACTTTCATGGGCTCAACACGCTTGAGCATCAGCCGGCCAAGCTTGCGGCCATCGAAGGCCACTGGGAGAACAAACCTGGCGAGGCCGTGCCGCTGATCCTGTTCGGCGTTCCGGACATGCAAGCGGAAATCACGCGGCATGCGATTGAGATCCCCAATCTGGGCAGCCTGCTATTGACGCACACCCTGGACGGTCAGTTCCCTGCCTTGAAGGAGTTCCCACCCGAGGATCGGCCGAACGCCACGGTCGTTTTCTGGAGCTTCCGGGTCATGGTCGGGCTGGGCTTGCTGATGATCCTTCTGGGCATCTTGGCTCTGGTCACGTACCTGCGCGGCCGCCTTCACTCGTCAAAGCCATTGCTGCGCTTCGCACTGGCGATGGGCCCGGCGGGCTTGATCGCCATCCTGGCCGGGTGGATCACCACGGAAGTCGGGCGCCAGCCGTGGGTGGTCTACGGCGTCATGCGCACCAGGGACGCGGTGTCCGCTCACAGCTTCGAGCAGCTTGCCGTCAGCTTGGCCATCTTCGTGGTCGTGTACCTCTTCGTCTTCGGCACCGGAACCGTCTACCTGCTGCGCATCATCGGCAAGGGGCCGCACACCGGGGAGCGTGCTCATCCGGTGGAAGGTGGCCCCGGCGAAATGCGGCAGCCGATGCGCCCACTGTCCGGCGCACCGGAGCAACTTGAAGGGGCATCGCCTGCAAACCAACGAGGAGACCAGTGATGGGCATCGACCTCCCTCTCATCTGGGCCATCATCATCCTGTTCGGGGTCATGATGTACGTCATCATGGACGGGTTCGACCTCGGCATCGGACTGCTGTTCCTGGTCGTCGATCCGAAGGATGACCGCGATCTGATGATGAACACGGTCGCCCCGGTCTGGGACGGCAACGAGACCTGGCTGGTGCTGGGCGGCGCGGGCCTGCTGGCGGCATTTCCCGTGGCGTACTCGGTCATCCTCAGTGCCTTGTATTTGCCGCTGATCCTGATGTTGGTGGGGCTCATCTTCCGGGGCGTGGCGTTCGAGTTCCGCTTCAAGGTCCCGGCCGGCAAGCGCAGGGTGTGGGACAAGTCGTTCGCCGGCGGCTCGCTGCTGGCAACGTTCTTCCAAGGCGTCACGCTGGGCGCCTTCATCGACGGCTTTGCAGTGCAAGACGGCAACTTCGTCGGTGGTGCCTTCGACTGGCTGTCACCGTTTTCTGTATTTGTCGGCCTGGGACTCATCGTGGCGTATGCGCTGTTGGGCAGCACCTGGCTCGTGATGAAGACCGAGGGGGCACTGCAGGCACGCATGCGACGTGTCTCGTACCGGTTGTCATGGGCGCTGCTGGCGGTCATCGTCGCCATCAGCATCTGGACGCCGCTGGCGCATCAGGCAATCCTCGACCGCTGGTTCACCTGGCCCCGCATGATCTGGTTCGCGCCAGTTCCTGCGCTCGTGTTGGCGGTGACCTGGGGGCTTCAGACTTCGCTGGGGCGCCAATCGACGCACGCCTTGCCCTTTGTGCTGACGCTGGTGTTGATCCTCCTCGGGTACAGCGGGCTGGGCATCAGCTTCTGGCCCAACGTATTGCCGCCGTCGATATCGATCTGGGACGCTGCCGGCCCGCCGCAGAGCCTCGGCTTTGCGCTCGTCGGCGCGCTGCTCATCATCCCGATGATCCTGATGTACACCGCTTGGAGCTATTGGGTGTTCCGCGGCAAGGTGCGGCATGGCGAGGCGTACCACTGATGCCAGGGCAGCCCGTTTTGCCAACCCGCCACCTGTGGCTTCGGCGAGTTGGCTGGCTGACGATCATCTGGCTTGCCAGCGTGCTGGCCCTGGGGGTGGCCGCCCTGGCAATGAAGCTGGTCATGCGGCAGCTTGGGTTGAGCTAGGCCAATGAGGTGGTTCCATGTCCGCCGGGACCAAGCATGAACAACAACAACGACGAGCGACTCGCCCCGCGCGTCATAAACCTGAAGCAAGTTCACCATGAAGAAGCTCGACGTACTCGCCGCAATCCGAGACTCAAAGGTCATCGCCATCGTTCGAGAGGACGAACCGGACATCGCACTCAAGGTGGCGCAGGCGTGCATAGACGGCGGCATTCGCTGCCTGGAGATCGCGCTGACCACGCCGAACGGTCTGGATGTGATTTCGGCTTTGTCCAAAACCGACGGCGTGGTGGTCGGGGCAGGAACGGTGCTGGACCCCGAGACCGCGAGTGCTGCCATTCAGGCCGGCGCGCTATTCCTGCTCTCACCAGCCGTCAATGCCGAAGTGATTCGCATGTGCTCGCGACATGGCGTCGTCTCGATTCCAGGCGCCTTTTCGCCGACCGAAGTCGTGACGGCCCTGGAAGCCGGTGCGGATGTGGTCAAGATGTTTCCTGCAGCATCGCTTGGACCGAACTACATCGATGCCATCGCGGCGCCATTGCCGCAGGCCGTTTTTCTTCCAAGCGGGGGTGTCACCATCGACAATTTCCCTGGGTGGTTCGTACGAGGTGTGGTTGCTGTCGGCGTGGGCGGACCTTTGACCTGTTCCGCAGCAGGCGGTGACTATGGTGCGATCACCGCAACCGCCCGCCGATTCGTCGCCGCCGCGGCCCGACAAGGCTCACGGGCCGAAAGGGCTGCCACCTCGTGGTGAAGGAGGGCGCCAGGGCTGCCGTTTGCCGTTGAGGCGGGGTAGGGCGCCTCAAGATAGACAACATCAAGCAACTGGTCGGAAGTCATCAAAATGGATTGTGTTCTTGTAGTCCCCGGAACATTCAAGCTGGTCGTGTTCAGCACGGACAACGTCAATTAAGAGTCTGGAGCATCGGAATCATGGAATGGGTGCCCACGGTCTTCATCGCGTTCAAGGTAAGCGTGCTCGGAATCGGAATGTTTCTCGCCGTCAAGTGGCACTACGACAAAGCGAGAAAGGAGAAGGGGCCTGAGTCGCAGCGTGCGGTGCTTTGGGCGGCCGGGAAAGTGATCATTGCCTTCGCGCTGTTGCTCGTCGCCCTACTGTTGCTGACCTTCGGTATGGGCTCCGTGCTTGGCATCGACTTGAACCTTCCGTGATCGAGAAGCGGTTAGCCACCTGAGCCCCCAGGACGCTCGTGGAATTTCGGAGCAACCGCTACGCAACTGGCTCAAAGGAGACAAGGACAGCCAGCTGACGGGCGCAGGCACGAAGCCGGTGAGGCCTGAGCATGGAGATTCTCTTGGAGAAGGCAACGTAAACGTACGGGGAAGTCACCTTCGATATGGGCGCAGGGGAAGAGCTCGGCTACCCTTGTGGACCTGAGGCACTCGTAAGCATCCCCGTAATGGGCAAGTTCCAGCATCACTCGCGTTTTCCGAAGCAGAAGCATGTGCAGGCATTTCGCTTCCCGTTTGTCTGCTTCGGTTGCCGCAAGTCGTTCAAGTTGCCGGTCAGTACAGGATCGCGACTTTGCCCCCAGTGCAGGCGCCCGATGGAGATGCTTAGCAGGAAGTTCTCGGCACCGAAGTCTGCTGATATTGCTCAGTGGAAGAAGGTGCAGTTTCTTGTGGAGCACGGCTTCCGCTTTTACTCCGTCTACAGGAACGTCGAGTCGGGCGGCAAGCAGTCGGTCCGCTATCCAACAACGCTGGCAGAGGCAAAGGACTTTGTCGTCGTGTTTCGCGAGCAAGCTCATTTGCCGGCGGCTACAGACTTGTTCTAGCCAGTGGTGCGCGCCGGCTTCGGCAGCAGCTCCGCGATCCTGCTCGCCGGCTGCGTTGGCAGGCGCTCCAGCACATCGCGCATATAGGCGTGAGGATCAAGCCCATTGAGCTTGGCCGAGTGGATGAGGCTCATCACGGCCGCAGCTCTCTTGCCCGCGCGCAAGCTGCCGGCGAACAGCCAGTTCTGCCGCCCCAGTGCGATGGGCCGGATGCGGTTCTCCACCCAGTTGTTGTCGATGGGCAGGTCACCGTCATCGAGGTAGCGGGTCAGGGCCGTCCAGCGCTTGAGGCTGTAGTCGATGGCCCGCGCGGTGGCTGAGCCCTCCGGCACGCGCTGGCGCTTTTGCCGGAGCCACTGGTTCAGTGCATCGGCCAGCGGCCGGGCTGCTCGGCGGGCTTCGAGCCTGGCTTGGCTGTCGGCGTTGGCCGCTGCTCGCTCCACCTCGTAGAGCTGGCCGAAGAACTTCAGCGCCTGCTCGCCGACCTGGCTGCCATGATTGGCCCAGAGCTCATGGAACTTGCGCCGCGCGTGCGCCATGCAGCCGGCCTCCGTCACGCCCAGCTCGAAGCAGGCCTTGTAGCCGGCAAAGTCATCGCACACGAGCTTGCCCTGCCAAGCTGGCTTGCCCGGCGTTCCCGGCAAGCCGAGGAAGTCACGGGCGTGCTGGCCACCACGGCTGTCGGCGAAGTCGAAGACGACGGCCTTCAGCGGGCTGAACTGGGTGCTGCAGTAGCTCCACAGGTAGGCCCGATGGGTCTTGCCGTCGCGCTGGCCGGCGGGCTTGAGCATCGCCACCGGCGTCTCGTCGGCATGCAGCACCGGCTGGCGCAGCAGCTCGGTGGTCAGCGCGTCAACGAGCGGCTGCAGTTGCACGCCGCACTCGCCGACCCACTGCGCCAGCGTGGAGCGCGAGATGGCGTGGCCGGCACGCTCGAAGATGGCCTCCTGCCGGTACAGCGGCAGATGGTCCAGGTACTTGGCGACCAACACCTGGGCTAGCAGGCCAGTCGTCGGCAGGCCCTTGTCGATGATGTGTGGGGCGACCGGCGCCTGCACGATCCGCTCGCAGCACTTGCACACCCACTTGCCGCGGATGTGACGCTCCACCGTGAAGACGCCAGGCTGGTAGTCCAGCTTCTCGGCCACGTCCTCGCCGATGCGCTGCATGGCCTGGCCGCAGCCGCAGGTCGTGCTCTCGGGTTCATGGCGCACATCGCGGCGCGGCAGGTGCGCCGGCAGCTTCTCGCGCCGAGGCTGTTGCCGCTCACCAGCGGCGCGGCTTGGCTGCAGCGCCTCAATCTCGGCGGCAACAGCCGCCAGGTCGCTGTCCAGCGTCTCATGTTAGACCTCGTCATGCATCTACATGCGGATGAGCTCATCAACGTGCACTGGACGAAGGAAATCGAAGCAGAGTGGACGCGCAACGTTGTCGCCAAGCAAGGCGCGGACGCCGAAGGAATTCAGGCTTGCCTTCGGGGCATCCCCCGCTCACCTGGGCTGCCTTAGCGACTGCCAAAGCTGGCGCCGAATCTTCCCTTCGATTTCAGCAACGATGGCCGAAGCGGCGAGTTGGTCGGCTTGGGAGAGCTTGAGCGGATGGCAAACGAACTTGGTCCCGCACTCGTTTAACAAACGAACACGGTTTTGTAACCCACTGCTATCACCGGACAATCGCTCATAAAGCTCGTTAGAAATGTGACGCCTCAACGTCAGGTTCTGGCGTATTTCCGGTGGGACCAATGCTTGCACATTCTTGTTTAACCAATTCTCCAATCCGCTTGGATACGCCGCTGGATTGGAGAGCAGCGCAATTTCCCACTCGTTCAACGCCCGACCTGGACTTCCGTCGCCAGTTACTCTGACTTTTGTTGTCACCGACGTCAAAATAGCCCTGTTTGCCTTAACGTAGCTGAGATAGTCCTCAAAGTCACCACTCTTGCAAATGTCTTCCAGTTGTTCACGGGAAGACTTTATCTTGGCAGCCAACTCTGCGTTCTGATCCGCTCCTACCAACGCAATTTCGTCTAAAGATGGTGGATTTCGCGGGAATGATGTGCACACAGCCGCAACAGACAATGCAGACAATTTATCTTCCGGATTGCTGGACGCCTTTGCTCTCTGAATGAAACTGGAAAGGCTGTTGGAATTCGAAGCCTTCCTCTCTTCGGCATTCTGGATTTTCGAACGTATTGAAGCATCCTGCGCTACAGGATGCTGCCTACCTATGGGGTCAGACCCTGCAACATCTTCAAACCTCAGCCCACCCCTTCGGCCTGCCGGTTCCGAAGATTCTCCAGAGTCATATAGAAATATCAAGCCCCCGGCTAGTGCAAGGAGGCCAAGAACGAAGAATGTAGATCTATTCACGCGAAACAGGGTGCGCTGCCCCCAGGATTCGTAGCACTTCGATCTAGAGCCCAGGGGTTTGCATCGTAGTTGTCGACGCGGGGTTTGGCGCGG
>NZ_DASWYS010000199.1:0-20486 GCF_036404855.1 Roseateles sp. | reverse complement strand
CCGCGCACGCCGACGAACAGGGCCGGTTCTCCCGCCGCGGCCAGTTGGCCACGCACGGCCAGCCAGTCCCGCAGCGCCGCGGCTGCGGCGTGGCCCAGCGGCGTGCTGCGGCGCTTGCCGCCCTTGCCCAGCACGTGGACGTCGCCGGCCTGCAGGTCCACCCAGCCGGCCGCGCTGGCGCTGGCCTGGACGTCCAGTCCGATCAGCTCCGCCGCACGCAGGCCGGCGCCGTACAGCAGCTCCACCATGGCGCGGTCGCGCGCCTCCAGCCGGGAATCGGCGATCTCGTCGGGAACATGGCTGGCCAGCTGCACGGCGTCATCGACGCCCAAGGCCTTGGGCAGGGGCTTGGGGCCTTTCGGCGCGCGCAGGCCGTCGAACGGGTTGAGCGCGACACGCCCCTGCTGGCCCAGCCAGCGGTAGGCACTGCGCCAGACCGACAACAGCAGCGCGATGGACTTGGGCGCCAGGCCCTCGCGGTGCAGCAGGGCAGCCAGGCGGCGTGCCTGCGCGATGCTCAGGGAGCGAGCCTCGATGGCCCCTTCCGCCAGCATGGCCTGCAGGCGCGCCAGGCCGTCGGTGTACAGGCTCAGCGTGCGCGGACTCAGGCGCTGCTGCACGCGGGCGTGCTGCAGGAAGTCCTGGTAGTCCCGCGCCAGCTCCGTCATGCGGCGAGCAGTCCCGCCAGGCTCGCGCTGGCGATCTCGCCGACGCGGGTCAGGAAGTCCGTGCCCATCTCCGCCGTGTAGCGGGTCGGGTCGGGCGAGCCCAGCACCAGCAGGCCGAAGGGCTTGCCTTCGTTGGCACCCGGCTGGTGCAGCGGGATCAGCGCCAGGGAAGTCGCCGTGCCCCCGCTTTCGGACAGGCCCAGCCAGCGTGCGGCCTCGAAGCCCGAGTTCACACCGCAGTAGGGCTGGCTCAGGCTGGACGCGAAGCTCTTCACGTCAGCACTGACCGAGGCGGCGAACTCCGACGCCTCGTGCGCGGGCGCCACGCCCCACAGGCGCAGGCCGGCCTGCGGGATGAGGAACTGGTGACGCAGCTCGCTCAGCAGCACCTCGGGCAGCCCGGACGGCGTGCCGGCGGCGCGCATGACGGCCACCGTCCAGCGGTGCAGGCGATCGGACAGCGTCACGTTGTCCTGCCCGTTGCGGATCATGTCGATGATGCGCAGCTCGAGGCCCTTGATCTTGTCGCGCAGCATCTCGGCCTGGCGCTCCTGCAGCGACACCGCGCGAGCGCCGTGCGGATGCTGCAGCTGCACCGTGGCCAGCAGCGCCGCGTGACGCTCGAAGAAGCCGGGCGTCGCCGCCAGGTAGTTGGCGATGTCGGTTTCGGTGATGCCTTGCACCGCGTCGGCGGCCGGGTTGGAACTCACAGCGTGATCTCTCCGTCAAAAACTTGGGTGGCCGGACCGGTCATCAGCACAGGCCCCTGCCCGCCGGCCCATTCGATACGCAGCAGACCGCCGCGCGTCTGCACCTCGACCGCGGCATCCAGCCAGCCGGCGCGGATGCCCGCGACGACGGCCGCACAGGCCCCCGTGCCGCAGGCCAGCGTCTCGCCGGCGTCGCGCTCGAACACGCGCAGCGCAATGCGGTCGCGCGCAAGGACCTGCATGAAGCCGGCGTTCACGCGCCGGGGGAAACGCACATGGTGCTCGATCAACGGGCCCTGCGTGAGTACCGGCGCGGTCTCGACATCGGCCACCCGCTGCACCGCATGCGGATTGCCCATGGAGACGACGGCCAGCTCCACGCCCGGGAGATCCTCCAGGGACCACAGCTCGAAGCCGTTCTCCAGCCGCGGCCGCAGGCCGCTGGCGTCGAATGGCAGCGCGGCGTGATCGAACACGGGGGCGCCCATGTCCACCGTGACGCGACCGTCGTCCTGCAGCGTCAGCCGCAGGCGGCGGTTCATCGTGTCGACCACGATCTCGCGCTTGTTCGTCAGGCCGGCATCGACGACGTAGCGCACGAAGCAGCGCGAGCCGTTGCCGCAGTGCTCCACCTCGCTGCCGGTGTTGTTGAAGATGCGGTAGCGGAAGTCGGCCCCGGCATCCGTGCTGGGCTCGATCACCAGAATCTGATCACAGCCCACGCCGAAGCGCCGGTCACCGAGCTTGCGCATCTGCTCGGGCGTCAGCGCGAACGGCTGCTTCGTCGCGTCGATGACGACGAAGTCGTTGCCTGCACCATGCATCTTGGTAAACCGCACTCTCATGGCCCCGATTATCCGGTGGGAGCCCGGGTCCCCGCCCTAAATCCTGCGGGGTCGGGCGGGCGCATCACTGCGGCGCGGCGCCGATGTCCAGGCCACGCGGCTGCTTGTAGCGGTGGTAGCCCCACAGGTACTGCCCCGGCGCGCGCCGGATCACGCTCTCCATCGCGGCATTGACCGCCGCAGCCGCGTCCTCGGCCGATGCGTCCCGCGCGATCTCGGGCGCCGGCAGGACATGCACGACAAAACCCTCGCCCCGCGGCAGCCGCTCGCCCCAGATCAGCAGCAGGGCGGCACCGGTCTGCTGCACCAGGCGGGCCGCCAGCGTCATCGTGTAGGCGGGTCGCCCAAAGAAGGGCGCCCAGACGCCCAGGCCGTCGGGAGGCACCTGGTCGGGCAGCAGGCCGATGACCTCGCCCCGGCGCAGCGCGCGGATCATCTGGCGCACGCCCGCCAGCGAGGCTGGCGCCGTCGCCAGGCCGGGGCGCTCGCGCGACCCCGCCATCACGTCGCGCAGCGAGGCCTGGCGCGCCGGCCGATAGAGCACAGTGATGGGCGCCTCAGGCGTCGTGAAGCGTTCGGCGATCGCCTGGGCACAGATCTCGAAACAGCCCATGTGGGGCGTCAGCATGACCAGGCCACGCTTCTCCTGCAGGGCCGCCGCGATCCGCTCGCCGCCGTCCCAGCGCAGCTTTGTGCCCAGCGGCTTGCCGCGGGTGCCAACCCACAGCCAGGGCAACTCCGCCGCCATGCGCCCCGCCGCCGCGATGGCCGGGCGCGCCTCGGGCCAGGCCACCCCCGCCTGGGCCACGTTGGCCTTGAAACGGCGCCGGTAGACGCCCGAGGCGATGTAGACGATCCAGCCCAGCACCGCCCCCAAAGCGTGCAATAGCGCCAGCGGCAGCCGCGACAACAGACGAAATACCAGGCCCATGTTTCTTATAATTGGCGCATCGCCGAGTTATTGAACTACTTGCGGGGCGATTCATAAATCCCGCTAAAGCGTTCGCCGCCCCTCCTGGAGCAACGGCGACGCCGTCAACATAGCAACCGGAGTTTAAAAGTGGCGAACGACTTCCTCTTCACGTCCGAGTCGGTCTCGGAAGGTCACCCCGACAAGGTGGCCGACCAGATCTCGGATGCCATCCTGGACGCGATTTTCGAGCAGGACCCGCGCAGCCGCGTGGCGGCCGAGACGCTGTGCAACACGGGCCTCGTGGTGCTGGCCGGCGAGATCACGACCAACGCCCACGTCGACTACATCCAGGTCGCGCGCGACACCATCAAGCGCATCGGCTACGACAACACCGACTACGGCATCGACTACAAGGGCTGCGCGGTGCTCGTCGCCTACGACAAGCAGTCCAACGACATCGCGCAAGGCGTGGACCACGCCTCCGACGATCACCTGAACACCGGCGCTGGCGACCAGGGCCTGATGTTCGGCTACGCCTGCGACGAGACGCCCGAGCTGATGCCCGCGCCGATCTACTACGCCCACCGCCTCGTGGAGCGCCAGGCACAGCTGCGCAAGGATGGTCGCCTTCCCTTCCTGCGCCCTGACGCCAAGAGCCAGGTCACGATGCGCTACGTGGACGGCAAGCCCCACAGCATCGACACCGTGGTGCTCTCCACCCAGCACGCGCCCGAGTACTCCCTGGGCGACCGCATGACGGACGAGTTCTACGAGGCCATCCGCGAAGAGCTGATCAAGCCCGTCCTGCCCAAGGAGTGGATCAACGCCGACACCAAGTACCTGATCAACCCGACGGGCCGCTTCGTCATTGGCGGCCCCCAGGGCGACTGCGGCCTGACCGGCCGCAAGATCATCGTCGACACCTACGGCGGCGCCTGCCCGCATGGCGGCGGCGCCTTCTCGGGCAAGGACCCTTCCAAGGTGGACCGCTCGGCCGCCTACGCTGCCCGCTACGTGGCCAAGAACATCGTCGCCGCCGGCCTGGCCCGCCAGTGCCAGATCCAGGTCGCCTACGCCATCGGCGTGGCCCGCCCGATGAACGTGACGGTTTACACGGAAGGCACCGGGGTCATCCCTGACGAGCAGATCGCCAAACTCGTCAACGAGCACTTCGATCTGCGTCCCAAGGGCATCATCCAGATGCTGGACCTGCTGCGTCCGATCTACGCCAAGACGGCGGCCTACGGCCACTTCGGCCGCGAAGAGCCCGAGTTCACCTGGGAGAAGACGGACAAGGCAGCAGCGCTGCGCGCTGCCGCCGGGCTCTAAGCCGGCGCCTTACTCCCATCCGACACCGCCCTCCGGGCGGTGTTTTTCTTTGTGTTGAACCTGCGCACCGACATGTAGAGTCAATGCACCCAGAGGGTGCGCCCAAACGTCGCACCCCGTTGTCAGGCATTCATGGAGGTGGTGATGGAGATTCAGTCCTTGCGTATCGGGACCCGGTTGATGCTGGGGTTTGGCGTCGTGCTGCTGCTGCTCGCGATCGCGGTGGGCCTGAGCTACCGGCAGATCGGCAACGTCGGCCCCCGCATCGAGCTGCTGATGGCCCTGCAGCACCGCCAGGACATGGCCCAGGACTGGCGCACCCAGACCCAGCTCAACGTGACCCGCACCGACGCGGTCGCGCGCGCCGGCGGCAGCGGGCCCGTGGCCGATTTCTTCGCGCCGCAGATCAAGACCACCAGCGCCCGGATCAACGAGCTGCAGGAAGGCCTGACCAAGCTCATCGACAGCGAGCGCGGCAAGGCCCTGCTCGCCGAAATCGCCACGGCCCGCAAGACCTACATCGACATCCGCAACCAGGTCTTCGCGCAACTCAAGGCCGGCGAGGCCGAGGCCGCGCTGCGAACGCTGGAGACCCAGATGCGCCCGGCGGCCGAGACCTATGTCGGCACGATCAGCAGCATCGCCGACTTCCAGGGCGAGCGCGTGCGCAACGAGACGAGTCAGATCATGGCCGAGTCCCACCGCACCCAGCTGCTGATGCTGGGCCTGGCCCTGGCCTGCGTGGGCCTGGGCATCGTCGCGGCCTGGCTGATCACGCGTTCGGTCGTCGGCCCGCTGCACACTGCGATCCAGGAGGCCGAGGAAGTCGGCCGCGGCGACCTGTCGCGCGAGATCCGTGCCCACGGCCGGGACGAGACAGCCCAGCTCACGCAGGCGCTGGCGGGCATGCAGCAGGCGTTGCGCGGCCTGGTCGGCTCGGTGCGGCAGAACGCCGACGGCGTGGCCACCGCCAGCTCCGAGATCGCGACCGGCAACAACGACCTGTCGGCCCGCACCGAAGCCCAGGCCAGCGCGCTGGAAGAAACGGCCGCGTCGATGGAGGAGCTCTCCGCCACCGTGCGTCAGAACGCCGACAACGCCGAGCAGGCCGACCAGCTGGCCCAGGACGCCAGCCGCATCGCCCAGCAGGGCGGTGCCGTGGTGGGCCAGGCCGTCGAGCGCATGCGTGGGATCGAGGAGAGTTCGCGCAAGATCGGCGACATCATCGGGACCATCGACGCGATCGCCTTCCAGACCAACATCCTCGCGCTGAACGCCGCCGTGGAGGCGGCCCGCGCGGGCGAGCAGGGACGCGGCTTCGCGGTCGTGGCCAGCGAGGTGCGCATGCTGGCGCAACGCAGCGCGGAGGCCGCACGCGAGATCAAGGGCCTCATCGGCGACAGCGTGGAGCGCATCGAGGAAGGCGCCGGCCTTGTCAACCGCGCCGGGGAGACCATGGAGCAGGTCGTCTCCGCCATCGGTCGCGTGGCCGGCATCGTGCGCGAGATCAGCGCGGCCAGCCGCGAGCAGAGCGCGGGTGTCGCCCAGGTCGGCGAGGCCATCACGCAGATGGACCAGGCCACGCAGCAGAACGCGGCGCTGGTGGAAGAGAGCGCGGCGGCCGCCGAGAGCCTGCGCCAGCAGGCCGACGAGCTGGTGCGGCTGGTTTCGACCTTCAGGACCTGACCCGGCCGCGCCTGGCGGCGTGGCGGGTGCGCACGGCATGGCCATCGAGCCGCAACACGACGGCCAGCAGGCCTGCCGGCCTGCCGGCCACATGCTCGCCGTCGCGGCCCGTGCGCCGAAACCCGTCCGGCGCTGAGGCCAGCGTCCCTAGCCCAGGCCTCTCAATGCATCGTCCAGCACTTCCACCCAATGCCGCACGGGCTGGGTGGTGCCACTCTGCAGGTGCTGAATGCAGCCGATGTTGGCCGACACGATCTGAGCGGCCTGCAGCGGCGCCAGCGCGGCGAGCTTGCGATCGCGCAGTTGGTGCGACAGCTCGGGCTGCAGCACCGAGTACGTGCCCGCCGAACCGCAGCACAGGTGGCTGTCGGTTGGCGCACAGGCGATCTGGAAACCCAGCTCGCGAAACGCAGTCTCGACACCGCCCTTGAGTTTCTGCCCGTGCTGGAGCGTGCACGGTGGGTGATAGGCCAGCGAACCCGGCTTGGCCTTGAGCCTGGCCTTGAGCTGCGGCACCAGGTCGGGCAGCAGCTCGCTCAGATCCCGGGTCATCTCGCTGATGCGCCGGGCCTTGTCGGCATAGGCGGGATCGTGGGCCAGGGCGTGGGCATAGTCCTTGACCATCGCGCCGCAGCCCGACGCATTCATCACCAGCGCCTCGACGCGCTCGCCACGCCCCGAAACCAGCGGCCACCAGGCGTCGATGTTGCGCCGCATCTCATCGAGCGCGGCCTCGTGGTCGCCCAGGTGCTCGCGGATCGCGCCGCAGCAGCCGGCGCCGTCGGCCACGACGGTCTGGATGCCGGCCGCATCCAGCACGCGCGCAGTCGCGCTGTTGATGTTGGGCAGCATCGCCGGCTGCACGCAGCCAAGCAGCAACGCGACCTTGCGATTGAGCTGGCGCGTCGGCCAGTCATGCGCCGTCGCGGGGGGCCTCGCCGGCACCTTGTCCTTCAGCGAGGCCGGCACCAGCGGACGGAACATCTGGCCGAGCTTCATCGCCGGCTTGAACAGCGGCGAGGTCAGCCCTTCCTTCAGCAGCCAGCGCACGCGTCGCTCACCGCCCGGGCGCGCCACCTTGGCATCGACGACGCGCCTGCCGATGTCGACGAGGCGGCCGTACTCGACGCCCGACGGACAGGTCGTCTCGCAGTTGCGGCAGGTCAGGCAGCGGTCCAGGTGCAGCTGCGTCTCGCGCGTGGGCGTGGCCCCTTCCATCACCTGCTTGATCAGGTAGATGCGCCCGCGTGGGCCATCCAGTTCGTCGCCCAGCAACTGGTAGGTCGGGCAGGTGGCCGTGCAGAAGCCGCAGTGCACGCAGCGCCGCAGGATGGCCTCGGCCTCGGCGCCCTCTCGGGTGCCGGCGAATTCGGGAGCAAGCGTCGTCTGCATTCAGAGCTGGGGGTAGAGGCGACCGGGATTGAGGATGCCGTGCGGATCAAAGGCCGCCTTCAGGCGCTGGTGGATGGCAACCAGTGGCACGGAGAGCGGCGCGAAGGTGCCGCAGCGCTTGTCCAGCGCGCGGAACAGCGTGGCATGCCCGCCGGCGCCGGCCGCGGCCTCGCGCACAGCGGCGGGCTCCAGCGGCGTGACGACCCAGCGCTGCGCGCCGCCCCATTCGATGAGCTGCTCGCCATGCAACTTCAGCTCGGGTGCCGTGCAGGGCAGGCTCAGCCGCCACAGCCGCGCGCCGCCGGCCACTGCGCGTTCGGCGCCGACGAAGAACTCGTCGGATTGGTCGCGCAGGCCGGTCCAGAAGGGCGCGGCCAGGTCGGCCGGGATGTCATCGCCGCCGAGCCGCGTGCAGGCGGCCTGCACCGCGGCCTGCGCGCCGGCCAGGCGCAGCACCAGTGCGCCATCCCACCAGGCGCTCGCCTCGATGGGCAGCGGCTGCCCTCCCCAGCGGTTGAGCGCCATCAACGCCTCGGCCTGGTCCATGTCGAAGCGCAGCGTCAGCGTGGCGGCCGGCAAGGGCAGCACCTTAAGCGTGACCTCGGTGATCAGGCCCAGTTGCCCGAGCGAGCCGGCCAGCGCACGGCTGACGTCGAAGCCGGCCACGTTCTTCATCACCGTGCCGCCAAAGTTCAGCAGCTCGCCGTTGCCGTTGATGAGGACGGCGCCCAGCAGGTGGTCGCGCACCGAGCCCAGCGCCGCGCGGCTGGGGCCGGACAAGCCGGCCGCGACCATGCCGCCCACCGTGCCCCGACCGCCAAAACGCGGCGGTTCGAACGCGAAGCGCTGGTGATGCCGTGCGAGCTCCGCCTCCACGTCGGCCAGCGGCGTGCCAGCCAGCGCGCTGACGAAGAGCTCGCTGGGCTCATAGGCCGTGATGCCATTCAACGCCAGCGTCGACAGCGCCTCGCCCCGCGGCGCCTCGCCGTAGAAATCCTTGCTGCCATGGCCGGTGATGCACAGCGGCGTGCGAGCCCGTCCCGCTTCGCGCAGGCGCTCCTGCAGATCGTCGAATCTCAAAACCGCTCCAGCTCGGGAAAGGCCAGCAGCCCACGCTTCACGTGCATGCGACCGTATTCGGCGCAGCGGTTCAGCGTCGGGACCTGCTTGCCGGGGTTCAAGGTGCCGGCCGGGTCGAAGGCCCCCTTCAGCGCCAGCATCTGCGCCAGCTCCTCGGCGCTGAACTGCACGCACATGGAGTTGAGCTTCTCGACGCCGACGCCATGCTCGCCCGTCACGGTGCCGCCCAGTGCGACGCTGCGCTCCAGGATCTCGGCGCCGAACTGCTCGCAGCGGTGCAGCTGGTCGGGGTCGTTGGCATCGAACAGGATCAACGGATGCAGGTTGCCGTCACCGGCATGGAAGACGTTGGCGCAGCGCAGGCCGTACTTCTTCTCCATCTGCTGGATGTCGAGCAGGATGGTGGCCAGGTGCTTGCGCGGGATGGTGGAGTCCATGCACATGTAGTCGGGGCTGATGCGGCCGGACGCCGGGAAGGCGTTCTTGCGGCCGCTCCAGAACTTCAGACGCTGGGCCTCGTCGGCACTGACCTGGCAGCGCGTCGCACCGCTGGCCTGCAGCACCGCCTCCATCTTGGCGACCTCCTCGGCCACTTCCTCCGGCGTGCCGTCGCTCTCGCACAGCAGGATGGCCTCGGCGTCGAGGTCGTACCCGGCATGGACGAAGTCCTCCACGGCGGCCGTCATCGGCTTGTCCATCATCTCCAGCCCCGCCGGGATGATGCCGGCGGCGATGATGGACGCCACCGCGTCGCCGGCCTTTCGCACGTCGTCGAAGCTGGCCATGATGCAGCGCGCCAGCTGCGGCCTGGGCACCAGCTTGACGGTGACCTCGGTGACGACGGCCAGCATGCCTTCGCTGCCGACCACCAGTGCCAGCAGGTCCAGCCCCGGCGCGTCCAGCGCCTCGCTGCCGAACTCGATGGCCTCGCCCTCCACCGTGAAGCCGCGCACGCGCAGCACGTTGTGCAGCGTCAGCCCGTACTTCAGACAGTGCACGCCGCCCGAGTTCTCGGCGATGTTGCCGCCGATGGTGCAGGCGATCTGGCTGCTGGGGTCGGGTGCGTAGTACAGCCCGTGCGGCGCGGCGGCCTCGGAAATCGCGAGGTTGCGCACGCCGCACTGCACGCGGGCCGTGCGCGCCAGCGGATCGATCTGGACGATCTGGTTGAACTTGGCCAGGGCCAGTGTCAGGCCCACCTCGTGCGGCATCGCGCCGCCGGAGAGCCCCGTGCCGGCGCCGCGGGCCACCACGGGCACGCCCAGACGATGGCAGGCTTTCAGCACGGCGCTGACCTGGGCTTCAGTCTCGGGCAAGGCCACGGCCAGCGGACGCTGGCGGTAAGCCGTCAGGCCATCGCACTCGTAGGGCGTGGTCTGTTCGGCCTGGTGCAGCAATGCGTGCGGCGGCAGCAACGGGGCCAGCGCGGCGACGAGGGCGGCGCGGCGGGCAGCGAGGTCGATGGGGGCGTTCAAGGCTTGCGTCGGGTCGTGGTGCTGCGCTTGCGGGCGGTGGCGGCCTTGGCCGCCGGCTTGGCGGCCCCGGTCGCCAGGCCCTTGGCGACGCTGCCCACCACCGTGCCGGGCACGCTGGCCGCGCGACGCAGTGTGTCGCTGGCGGCATCGAAGCTCTGCTTGACGAGGTTGCCGGCCAGGTTCTTGGCCGCGTCGGTGGCGGTGTCCTTCATGGCCGTCGTGGCGAGCTGGGTGAACTGCTGGCTCAGCGCCGTCCACCACTGCGTCGGATCGACGACGCCGGCCGGCGCCGCCTTGGCGGCCGCGCCCGCGCTCTTGGCGGCCTTGGCGGTGACCTTGGCCGCCGTCTTCACGGCCGTCTTGGCGGCGGGTGCCGCAGCGGCCACGATCTCGGGCGGCACGGTGGGCCACGCCGGCGTCTCGGGCAGCTTCATGCTGTCGTGCAGGTCGGCCAGCGGCACGTTCATGGATTTCAGCGTGGACAGCGTCATGCGCTGCACCTCCAGCGCCTGGATGGTGGCGCCCAGCATGCGCGCGTTCTGCTCCAGCCAGAACTGCACGGTGCGCAGCTCCTCGATGCGCTTGGCCAGCTCCTCGGGGTTGAGCGTGGGCGCCACCCACTGGCCGATGCCCGGCAGCGCCGAGCCGGCGTTCTTGACGAGGCTCTGCAGGAACTCGAAACCGGGCACGAACTTGGTGAAGCTGTTGTCGGTCATGGCTTGTCTCCTGTGAAGGGGCATCCTACTTGCTCGGCCACACGGCTTCGACGCTGAAGCCCTCGGCGGCCAGCAACCGCGGCAGGGCCTGCGGCCCGCTCATGTGCAGTGCGCCGACGGCCACCAGCAGGCGCTGGCCGGCGCCGTGCAGTGCGGCAATGCGTCCCGCCAGCAGCACGTTGCGGTCGTCGTTGATGCGCTTGAGCCAGGCACGCTCGGCCGCGGTGTCGGCACAGGCGCACCAGCGCGGGTAGTCGGCCAGCGTCTTCAGGTCGCCGCGCGACCAGGCGTCGGCCAGCTTGCGCATGGGCGCGCGCACCTGCCCGCGCTGCAGCTGCTTGAGCGTGCCCTCCACGACCGTGCCCAGCTCGCCCGCCGTGGGTTCCAACGCCGCCATCTGTTCCTGCACCGTCTCCAGCGATTGCACCGGCCGGCCTTCGGCCTTGGCGCGCGCCAGCAGCATCAGGTCCTGGCCGAAGGCCACATCGAAGCCATCGCGCCGCGCCTCCATCAGCATCAGCGTGGAGAGCTGCAGCATGGTGGGCAGCGCCCCCAGCAGGCCTTCGGGCAGGCAGACGGCCTTGGCCTGGGCATCGACGCGGCGGGCCAGTGCCGGCTTCAGCGGCTCGGCCTGGCCCATGGCCGCGAGCACGGGACCGACATCGGCCGGGTCCAGCTCCACGGCCAGCACCTCGGTCGCGTCCCAGGCAGCGCGCAGCGCGGGGCCGGGGTAGGCCCAGTCGGCCTTGCCGAGGTGCAGGCTGCCATACAGGTAGCTGCTGCGGCCGTCGCGGCTGATGCGCCACAACAGGCCGCGGTCCGGCGCCTGGGCGGCCCAGCGCGTGGCCTGGTCGGTGGTGGGCGCCTGGGGCACCGGCGGGCAGGCCGCGTGGGCGCCGCCTGCCAGCAGCGCGAGGGAGAGCAGCAGGGGTCGGATCATTCTTTGGGCTCGATGCGGAGTTCGCCAGGCTTCTGAGAAAAGTGCAGGCGGCCCAGCACGTCCATGCCGAGCAGCGGCGCGGCGAGGTCGGGCAGCACGGTCACCGTGAGCTTGTCGGCGCGCACGCCGCCTTCCAGCGCAATGTCGGCGCGCGCGATGAAGCCGCGCGCGGCACCGGCGGCCGTCTGCGTGCGCACGGTGCCCAGCGGCGTCAGGCCGGCGCGCTCGGCCAGGCGCTGCGGCAGCGCCGTCGCCGTGGCGCCGGTGTCCACGAGGAAATCCACCTCGATGTCGCCCACCCGACCTGGCCAGTGGAAATGGCCGTCGTCCGCGCGCGTCAACACGATGACCTCGCCGGCCAGCTTGAAGCGGCTGGACTCGCGCTCGCGCTCCCAGGCCTTGAAGCCGAGAAAGAGCACCAGGGTCACGAGCAGCCAGATGGTGAGCAGCTTGAAGCTGTGGGGAAGTTCTTTGTGCGCCACGGCGCGACGATGCCACAAGCTGGCGACGGCCGGCGCCGACCGACCTCGACCGACCTCAGCGCGGCGCCGGTTTGGTGGTGGTCTGACCGGCCTCGAGGTCACGCTGCATCCGCCAGACGGCGCCGTTGAGGCGCTCGGCCGCGGCGCGGCGCGCCTCCATGTCCTCGTGGAGCTGGGTCCGCAGCGCGTCGAGGTTGGCCTGCATGTCCTGCAGCGACTGCGCCGCGCTCGCCGCGCTGCCCTCCAGCCTGCGCAGGTCGACGGCGGGCCCGTCCCGGGTCACCAGCACGGAGGTCTGGCTGCTGAGCTGCTGGCTGAGCTGGTCGATCTGCTGCTTGAGCTCGTTGACGGTGCCGAGGGTCGAGGACGACGGCAGGCCGCCGGGGCCGGGGTCGACGAGCCGGACCTGGGCATAGGGGCTGAGGTCGACCTGCCCGCCAGGCTTGAGTTCGACCTGGCTGCCGGGCTTCAACGCCACGCTGCCCGTGATCGCCAGCGCGCCGCCAAGGCCTGCCGCGCCGGTCCAGAGCCAGGCCGACGACCGCGGCGGCGACGGCTTCTCGGGCTCGCCCTCGTCCGGGGGCTCGCCCCCACCGCCGGGCGGCACGGCGCCCGCGGCGGACAGGTGCTGCAGGTCGGGCCAGTCGTCCTCCCCGGGCAGGGCGGCCAGCACCGAATGCAGGCCCAGCACCCGGTAGGCCTCGAACTGCGACTGGTCGAAGAACTGCTCGGCCGTGCTCTGGTGCGGGAAGGGGCTCTTGGGCGATGCATGGCTGCGCGCAAAGGCCAGCACGTCCAGCGGCTCGTCGCCGCTCAGGACCGGCTTGATGTAGAACAGCTCGCCCTGCAGGGCCGGGCCGCCCGGCCCGTCCGGGTAGCGGATGGTCGCCATCGCATGGTGACCGCCGCCGGGCTTGCCCGGCAGCCGGGTGGTGAACTCGATGTCGACGCCGAAGTCGACCCGCGCCTTGTTGATCGCGTCCTGCAGGTCGCCGGACTCGAACCTGGGATCGCAGGTGGCGTCGACGACGACGATGCGCTCGCAGCGCCGCCGGATCATCTCGTACAGGCCGAGGTTCTCGAAATGCCCGCCATCGGACAGGTAGACGAACGATCCAGCGGCGTCCGAGGCTCCGCTCACCTCGCTCCACAGCGCCTGGAAGGCGTTGGCGGGCTCGGGGTTGCGCCATTCCCTCTTGAACGCGCGCAGCGGGTTGGGGCTCCACCAGCCCAGCCTGACATTGAAGACCGTCATCACGAAGGCCACGAAGGGGGAGCTGTGATAGCCCATGTTGGGCGAGGCCGCCGCGCCGGAGATGCCCAGGGCCCGGCCGAGCGACAGGCCGCCGCCGGGCGCCCCGTAGCGCCCGGTGCGCACGAATCCCTGGGGTGGGCTCCCCGGCCCGCCGCGCAGCGCGGCACTGCCGCAGTGCAGCGGACTCATCGTGAACGAGGCGGCCTTGCGCTCCTGCCATTCGAGCCGGTCACCGGCGGGCCGGGTCAGGTTCAGTGCCGTGTTGACGATGTGGAACAGCCGACGGTCGGGCCGGTACCGGCGGAGCAGGCGTCCCAGCCTGAGGTTGTCGTCAGCATCGAAGCCGGTGAAGTGATGGGGGTTGCGCGGGTTGCGCGATGCGCCGAGGTAGGCGCGCACGAGCCGGTTCGCGTACAGGCTGTGCAGCGAGAAGGTGTTGGAGCCAAAGGCGCGCGAGCCCAGGACGGCGAACGCGAGCAGCGCCAGTCCGCAGGCCAGCACCTCACGGTAGCGCGCCTCGTCCAGCACGGCCTCGTAGGAGACCAGCGCCTTCACAGCCAGTGGGGCATGCTCCGGTCGCCCCCAATCCGGGTCCGCCGGCGCCCCTGGCTTGGGCTCGGGCCTGACCCAGACCCGCTGAAGCGTCTGCGCGTCCGCGAGCCGGCGGGCCACCTCGTCGCGCAGGGCGCCGTCCGCATGGCGCAGCGTGCAGGACGCCGCATAGGCGAGCGCCAGCGCCAGCATCAGGCTGAAGGCCAGGGCGGCGGCTTCGAGCGCCCGGGATCCCAGCTTGTCGGCCAGGCTCTTGACCTTCTTCTCCAGCCCCGGCCCGCTCTTGCTCCAGAAGCCGGCCGCCGCCGTCAGCGCGCCGAGCAGCGCCGTCCCGAGGCTTGCGGCCTTCGCGCCGGCGGGTCGCTGCAGGTCGGCCAGCCCCAGCAGCGCGCGCGGCAGTTCCAGCACCAGCAGGCAGGCGAGCACCCAGGCCACGCCCACCCCCAGCCACCACGCCGCCGCACGCGCCCACCACTCGCGGTCCTCCTCGCCCGTGAAGCCGCGCGTCAGCCCGGCATAGGCCGTCACGCCCACCCAGAACGTCACCAGCAACGCCGGCACGACGAGGCTGGCATGGAGCACGCGGGCTTCCAGCGGCGCGGCGGCCGGCCCGCCGAGGTCGGGCAGGAACCTGGCCAGGCCGTACAGGGCCGCGCCACCCAGCGCGCCGCTGGCGACGATGGCCGAGCCCGCCAGCGCCTGCCGCGACGGCGACAACCGGCGAGGCCGCATGCCACGCCCCGGCCGCCACTGCCCTCCGAGGAAGACGCTGGCGCCATGGATCAGCGCGCCGGCACCGACGACGTACCCACCATGGGCGCTCAGCAGGGACCGGTCCCAGGCCAGGGTCCAGCTCAGCAGCACCGCGCAGCCCAGCAGCGGCAGGAAGCAGCACAGGATGAACTGGTCGCGCTGGATCCACATCGGGCGCGGCGCGGCGGCCGGCGCGGCCACCGGCGTGGCCGGCAGATCGCTCGCGATGTAGGAGATTGCCAGCACCAGCAGCGCCACGGCGACCGCCAGGCAGATCCGCGCGGCGTCGGCGTGGCCGCCCATCGACACCAGGGCCAGTTGCAGCCGCGGCGCCATCAGCAAGGCCGTCAGCAGGGGCACCAGCACGATCCAGTGCAGCAACAGGTTGCGCAGGAAGATCGACACCAGCGACAGCATGTCCAGCGACAGGCCCCACACCGGACTGAGGTAGTTCGTGTAGGCGCGCAGCCGGCGGACCGGATCCGGCTCTTGGCTGTGCCCACCAGCCAGCTCCCGCTCGACCCGGGCCAGCCCGGCCCGGGCGATCCAGGCCGACAGCCAGCTCCCGATATAGCCACCGCCCGACACCGTCGACAGGTAGTGGAAGCGCCGCAGTCCACCGCGCCGGGCCAGCCCCTGCAGCACGCCCAGGCAGAAGGTCGCGCTGCGGATGCCGCCGCCCGACAGACAGAGCGCAGTCAGCGGCTCCTGCTGTCCGACCTGTGGCGCGGCGCGCCCGAGGTAGCGACTCTCCTCCCGCAACACGCCGTCGATGTCCATGCGGACCTCCCTGTGCCGCGGCCAGTGTAGGCAGCGGCCCGCCGGGGACGAGGACACCGATCCCCAAAGTTGTGGAGCCGCGCGCGGGCGCGGCATGACGTTTGCACCGACCCGCCCGTCGGCCCAGAATCGCCGGCATGAAACCCTTCATCGCGCTGGCGCTGTCGGCCGGGTGCCTGCTCTCCCAGGCCCAGGACCAGGTCCAGACCCAGGTCCAGGCCGACGTGTTCACACCCGTCGCCTGGCTGGCCGGCTGCTGGAGCGCGCAGGGGCGCGAGCCCGGTTCGGTCGAGCAGTGGATGGCCCCGGCCGGCGGCATGATGCTGGGCATGGCCCGCACGCTGAAGCACGGCCGTGTCGTCGAGTTCGAGTTCCTGCAGATCCGCGCCGACGCCGAGGGCCGGCTCAGCTTCGTCGCCCAGCCCCAGGGCCGCCCGCCGACGGCGTTGCCGCTGCTGCGCCACAGCGAGGCGGAAGCCGTGTTCGAGAACCTGGCGCACGATTTCCCGCAGCGCGTGCGGTACCGCCGCGAAGCGGCCGATCGGCTGGTGGCGCGCATCGAGGGCAGCCGCCACGGCATGGAACGCGGCCTCGATTTCCCGATGCAGCGCAGCGCCTGCCCGTGAAGGCACTGCTCGTCGCCCTGCTACTTGCCGGCGTTGCCGACGACGAGCAGGTGCTGAACCGGTTCAACGATCCGTTCGTGGCCGTGTCGGAGGACATCGCCGACTGTCCGGAACCGCGCGGCCCGCGCGTCGACGCGGCCGAGGCCCGGGTGCAGGCCCACCATCGCGCCGAGCGCGGCACTAGTTGCTGGCTCAGCGGCCAGTGCAGCGAACCCAATGCCTACCGTTTCGACGCCAGGATCGCGGCAGCACTCCAGGAGGCCCTGCGCGGCGCACCGGCCCTGCATCCCAGCAGCCTGTGGTTCACGGTGCAGGGCCGCGTCGTCTACTTGGAGGGCTGCGTCGACCGGGCCGGGCAGGCGGCGGACCTGGAGGCCCAGGCACGCGGCTTGCCGGACGTCCTGCAAGCCCTGGCCCTGGTGCGGGTCGGCCCGGGAGGCACCCTGCCCTACCGGCGCATGCCATGACCCCAGGCGCCACGGCACCGGCCCACCCTGTCACGATGAGCCCATGCGTCTGCTGAAACGACTCGCCACCCTGCTCTCGCTGAGCCTGATGCTCGGCCTTGTCGGCTGCTCCAGCCTGTCGCTGGCCTACAACCAGATGCCGCTGCTGGCGGGTCTCTGGGTGGACCACTACCTGGACCTGGACAGCGCCCAGCGCGGCCGGCTGAAGGATGCGCTGCAGGCCTGGCAGGCCTGGCACCGCCGCGAGGAACTGCCGCAGTGGCTGGCCCTGCTGCGCCAGGGGCAGGCGGCGCTGGACGGGGGCGTGACCCCCGACGAGCTGGCGGCGCTGGAGCGCGGCGCGCAGGCCAGCCTGGAGCGCTGCCTGCAGCATGCCGCCCCGCTGGCCGCCCCGCTGCTGGCCGAGCTCAGGCCGGCGCAGTGGCAGCATCTGCAGAAGACCATGGACGAGAAGAACGCCGAATGGCAGGCCAAGGTCGGCGGCCGCGGCGGCGCGGCCGAGCGGGCCAAGCGCTACATCACCAACCTGGAGCGCTGGCTCGGCGACCTGGATCGCTCCACGCGCCGCCAGGCCCGGGCCGACGCCGAAGGCTGGCACTTCGACCTCGCCGCCATGGCCCAGGGGCGCGCCACGCGGCAGGCCCGCACGCTGGAGGGGCTGCGCGCCTGGTCGCGCCAGGACCTGGCCGGCGGCACGGCGGTGTTCATGCGCAACGTCCAGACGCTGCCCGGGGAGCAGCTCTACCGCGACCAGATCACGGCCAGCCTGCTGCAGTTGCTCAACGGCCTGGACGCGCGGCAACTGCAGCAGGTGCGCAAGCACTGGGCCGACTGGTCGGCCGAGCTCCACAGGCTGCAGGCGAACTAGGCTTCAGCGGCTGCCGGCGTCGCGCGCCGGCAGCGTCTGCAAGAAGGCGTGCAGCCCGCGCAGGTCGACGTCGTTCAGCTGGGACAGCGATGCGAACGGCATCACCGCGATCGCCGAGCCATCGGGACGCTTGCCGCTCCTCATCATCGCGATGAAGGTGTCCGCGCCGGCATAGCCCCCCATCGCGCTGCCCCGCCCGGGCGTCAGGTTGGCCGCGGCAGGCCAATCGGGCGGGCCACCCGGGATCTTGCCGCCGCCATAGCCCTCGCCATGGCAGCCCACGCACATTTGCGCGACGTAGCGACCATGCGCCGCCGTGGGGCCTTCCGGCACGGGTGCTGGCGGCGGCAGGCTGTGGTCGATCTTGGCGGCAGCGTCCTGGATCAGGCCCAGCCCGTACAGCACGCGCACCGGCGGCGGAAGCCGCAGCACGGCGGTCTCGCCGCTGACCGGGGGCAACTGCTTCACATGCGCGATCAGCGCGCCGAGGTCGGCGTCGGTGAGGCGGTTGTAGTCCTCGCTGGGCATGATCATCAGCGGCCGGCCATCGGCCTTGAGGCCGTGGCGGATGGCGCGCACCCAGTCCTCGACCCGGTAGGCCGCCGTCGCGGAGCCCGGTCCGGCGCTGATGTGGGGGGCGATGACCAGCAGGCCGCCACTGTCGATGACCTTGCGACCGCCGCCGTCGACGCCATGGCATTCGGCACAGCCGCGCGAGTTGAAAAGATAGCGGCCACGTTCGAGGGCCGCCCCCTCGGTGGGCAGGGCCGGGGCCGCGACGCTGACCTCCACGCGCCGCGCCATCTTCCGGTCCGCCTGCACCCAGCCCGTGGCGGCAAAGGCGGCGACGACGGCCAGCAGCAGGCCGATGACGATGCCCAGCCACTTGAGAAGCTTGACCATTCCCCCTCCTTGGCGCGACGCCAGGCCGCGCCGGGACTATGGCTCAGGCCCGCAGGGCCGCCACTGCGGACAAACGCGCGGCCCGCCGTGCGGGCACCCAGACGGCAAGCTGGCCCAGCGTCCACACCACCAGCGCGCCGGCGGGCAGGTAGATCCAGGGCAGGCGCGGCAGCTCGTAGCTCTGCATCAGCAACTGGCTCAAGGCCCAGGCGCCGCCCAGGCCGATGACGATGCCGGTCGTCGTCAGCAACAGATTCTCGAGCTGGAAGTAGCGCAGGATCTGGCCCTCGGTGGCGCCCAGTGCGCGACGCGTCCCGATCATGCGGGTGCGCTGCTGCACCCAGAAGCTGGCCAGGCCCACGATGCCCATGGCTGTGACGAGCAGCAGCGCCACGCTGACGCCGCCCATCAACCAGGCCATCGCACGGTCCTGGGCATAGAAGGCATCGCGCATGCTGGCCAGCGGCCGGCCCTGGGTCACGACGCGGCCCCGACCGCCCTCCTCCAGCACGGTGGTGGCGGCCTTGATCTGCGCATCCAGCCGGCCCGGGTCGGTGCGGATCACGTAGGAGCCGCCACCGCGCAGCGGCAGGATCATCGCGCCGCCGCCTCCGTCGCCGCCGCGCGCACGGTGCAGCTGGGTGTGGGTCAGCGTGTCGACGACGCCGATGACCGTCGACGGCGAGCTGCCGAAGACATAGACCGTCTTGCCCACCGCCGACTGGCCGGGGAACAGCCGATCGGCCATCACCTTGTTGATGATGAGCTGGCCGATCTTGGGCTCGGAGACGCTGAAGACCTGGAAGTTGTCGAGGATCTCGTCGGCCCTGAAGTTGCGGCCCTCCACCAGCTTGAGGCCGAAGGTCGGGATCATCTGCTCGTCTGCCGCGTACTGCGCCGCGACGATGCGCAGGCCCTTGTTGTCCGGCTCCAGCGACACCCCGCTGTTGTTGCTGTTGTTGCCGTAGACGATCTGGTTGGCCACCGTGGCTGCCTTGACGCCGGGCAGGGCGCGCAGCCGCGCGACGTCCTCGGCCACGATGCCCGCGGTGCGTTCGGGCGGCTGTGGCTTGCTGGCGCGCAGGTTCAGCACGGCCAACTCGGACTCCACCAGCCCGCTGTCGGTATTGAGGGCGTCGAGGCGGGTCTGGATCAGGTGCAGCGCATTGGTGACGATGGCGCAGGACAGCGCCACCTCCAGCACGATGAGGCCCGCGGCGATCTTGTGGCGACGCAGCGTGGACAGGATGGGCATCAGGTCTTTCATCACTGCACCTTGAGCTGAACGGCAGGGGTCACGAGGGCGGCGCGCCAGGCGGGCAGCAGGCCGGCCAGCAGGCTGGCGAGCAGGGCCAGGCCCAGCGTCAGGGCCAGCATGGAGGCATCCAGCTCGGCCAGACGTGCGTAGTCGTTGGGGCTCTGGCGCACCAGCCACAACCCGCCCTGGGCGAACAGCAGGCCCAGCAGTGCGCCGGCCATGCCCAGCAGGCCAGCCTCGACGACGAACTGCTTGAAGATGTCGCCGCGCGTGGCGCCCAGCGCGCGGCGCACGCCGATCTCCCCGCTGCGGCGCAGCGTCTTGGCCAGCAGCAGGCCCACCATGTTGACGACGCAGACGGCCAGGAAGCCGAAGGCCAGCCAGGTCTGCAGCCGCACGTCGGCGGGCAGCACCTTCTGCGCGCCCAGCCAGTCCATCACGTTGCGCAGGCGCACATTGGTCGGGCGCTCGAAGCGACCCGCCTTCCGCTGCGCCTCGGAGTAGGCGACGAGATAGTCGCGGTAGGCGGTGGCCTCCTCGGGCTTGGCGAACTCGACCCAGTACTGGATCCAGGAGCAGCTCGCGTTCAGGTCCAGCGAGCTGCCGCCGTTGGCGCCCCGGCCCCAGCAGTTCATGTTGCCCCAGTGGCCCATCTTGAGCGCCATCGCCGTCGAGAACGGCAGATAGAAATCCTCGGTCTCGGTGTAGCTGCCCAGCGTCAGGTCCCAGAAATGCGGCTGCACCTTCCAGGGCTTGAGCACGCCGACGATGCGCAGCGGCTGGCCCCG
>NZ_DASWYS010000198.1:0-6835 GCF_036404855.1 Roseateles sp. | reverse complement strand
CGCGCTCCTGGCGTGCGATCTCCAGCAGGCCTGGCAGTTCCTCGGGCACCACGCCCTTGAGCACGCAGAAATTGGCCTCGGTCAGCGTCGTGCGCTCGAAGTCCCACAGCAGCTGGGCGCGGTTGCGGCGCTGCTGCACTTCCAGCTGCTGGCGCTCCTGCTGCACGCCCTTGCGGCGCGCCAGTTCCTCGCGGGCCGCGGTCAGATGCTCCTCGGTGATCTCGCCAGCCGGATTGCCGTCGAGGTCGAAGCGGGTCTTGGCCTGCGTCAGCGCGATCAGGTAGCCGGTGCCGCCAGTGTGGCGGCGCAGGAAGGCGCTGAGCTGGGCCTTGGTGAACTTGCCGGGCGCGCGCTCCTGGATGTCGGCCTGGATGCGCAGCTTGACGGGCTTGGGCTTGCCGGTGAACAGGGCCGGGAACAGGGCCTTCAGCTCTGCGCTGGCGTCGACGGGTGCCGCGGCGGGCGCGGCCGGCCGCGCCTCGGGCGCTGGCGCGGCAGCCGTGTCGTCGGACGGGGTAACGGGATCGGGCAGATCGGAATTCATCGCAAAGCGGTTGACGGGCAAGGGCGGAGATTGTCGGCCATCATGGCCGCCTGCATGCCATCCCAAGGAAAGGCCCGCACGATGCACCTCCAAGGCTCCTGCCACTGTGGCAGCGTGAAGTTCTCGGTGGAGGCGGATTCACCCGTCCCCTTCATGCGCTGCTACTGCTCCATCTGCCGCAAGACGGCCGGCGCGGGCGGCTTCGCGATCAACCTCGGTGCGCAGACGCACACGATGAAGGTCAAGGGCAAGCGCCATCTGCGCATCTACCGCGCGAGGCTGCCTGACAAGTCGGCAAAAGGCAGCCGCAAGAGCAGCGCGCGGCGCTACTTCTGCGTGAAATGCGGCAGCGCGCTGTGGCTGTGGGACCCGACCTGGCCCGAGCTGGTGCATCCCCACGCCAGCGCCATCGACACGCCACTGCCCTCGCCGCCCGGCCATGTGCATTGCCTGGTGGGCTCCAAGCCCTCCTGGGTCGAGGTGGAGGGCCGGCCCGCGGACCCGCGCTTCGATGGCTATCCGGACGTCTCCCTGGCCGAGTGGCACCAAGCGCACGGCTTCTAGCCGAGGCCGCCGAAGACCTTCTTGAGAATGGCGCTGCCGGTACCGACGGGGTCCTGGCGGATCTTCCTCTCCTCTTCGCCAATGATGCGGTAGAGGCCATCCAGCGCCCGCGCCGTGACGTACTGCTGGATGTTGGCCTCGTCACCCTTCACGAGGCCGAAACCGCCCGCCTTTTTGGCGACGGCGTTGTACTTGTCGGCCAGCGACACCTTCTCCGTTGCCCGGGTCACGATGGGCAGGAACTGCTGACTCAGCGGCTCCCGCGTCTTGCCGGCAAAGAACTGCGTCACCGAGTCGTCGCCGCCCTTGAGGATCTTCAGGCCGTCCTCGACGCTCATGTCCTTCACGGCCTTGACGAGCAGGGGCTTGGCCGCCGGCACCGCGGCCTCGGCGGCGCGGTTCATCGCAATGACGAGCTCGTCGAGCTTGGCGCCCTGGCCCGTGGCCTTCAGCAGCTTGGCCGCATCCTTCAGATAACCCGGCAGCTGGATCTTGACGAGCGGATTGCCGAGGAAGCCGTCGGGCCGGCCCAGCAGCGCCACTGCCGCATTGGCGCCGCGCTCCAGCGCCGTGCGAATGCCGGCGTTGGCATCGCCCTCGCTCAGGCTCAGGGCCCAGGCCGGACGCAGCAGCATTAGGGCAGGCGCGCTGGTGAGGATGAGGCGACGGTGCATGGCGGTACTCCAGAGGGGACGACAGGAGCCCATCTTGCCACCGGGCACGATCCGGCATCTCGATGCTTGCTCTGGGTCAAGACGCCCGCAGCCGGGGTGCCTAGCATGGGCACCGGAGACCCACCATGCTGCCCGCCTACATCAGCCACCCCGACTGCGCCCGCCACGAGATGGGCGAGGGCCACCCCGAGTGCCCCGAGCGCCTGAGCGCCATCGCTGACCTGCTGCTGGCGCGCGGCCTGCTCGACTACATGCTGCCCCATGACGCGCCGCTGGCCACCGAGGCCCAACTGGAGCGGGCGCACACGGCCCTGCATGTGCGGCGGGTGCTGGACGCCGCGCCTGCCGAGGGCTATGTGCAGGTGGATCCGGACACCCGCATGAACCGCCACACCGTGACCGCGGCGTTGCGGGCCGCGGGCGCGGCCGTGCTGGCCACCGACCTCGTGCTGGGCGGTCAGGCCTCGGCTGCCTTCTGCGCGGTGCGTCCGCCCGGTCACCACGCCGAGCGCGCGGCGGCCATGGGCTTTTGCTTCTTCAACAACGTAGCCGTCGGCATCCGCCACGCACTGGACGTGCACGGCCTGCAGCGTGTCGCGCTGATCGACTTCGACGTCCACCACGGCAACGGCAGCGAAGACATCCTGGCTGGCGACGAGCGAGTACTGATGTGCAGCAGCTTCGAAACCGGCCTCTACCCCTTCAACGGCGAGGACGCCCGGCAGCTGAAGGACGCACCCAACCTCGTCAACGTCGGCCTGGCGCCGCGCAGCGGCAGCGACGCCTTCCGCGCAGCCGTCTCCCAGCGCTGGCTGCCGGCGCTGGAGCATTTCCGGCCCGAGCTGATCTACATCAGCGCCGGCTTCGACGCCCACCGCGACGACGACATGGCCAACCTCGGCCTCGTCGACGCCGACTACGAATGGGTCACCCGTCAACTGATGGACCTCGCCTGGCGCCACTGCCGCGGCCGCGTCATCTCCTGCCTGGAGGGCGGCTATATGCTCAGCCCGCTGGCACGCAGCGTCGCGGCCCACGTCAAGGTGCTGATCGGGGCCGACTAGAGTCATCGCATGGACCACCATTTCCTGACCCCTCTGTTCATGCCCCGCTCGGTGGTTGTCTTCGCCGGCCCGCCAGACGAGCCCGAGCGCCAGACCCGCCAGGCGCGCGTGCTGCGCGCGGCGCTGGCGGAGGCACCCGGCACTAGCCCGCCGCAGTTCCTGCATGGCGAGACGACGGGCACGCTGGGCGACCTGGCGCGATCGCGGGCAGATCTGGCCATCATCGCCCTGCCGGCGGACGAGGTCGCCAGGGCGCTGGAGATGGCCGGCCGCATCGCCTGCCGCTCGGCGCTGATCATCAGCGACGGCATCGAGCCCAGCCACGCCGCGCAGCTCAAGCGCATCGCACGCCGCGAGGGCGTCCATCTGCTGGGTCCCAACTGCCTGGGCTTCCAACGCCCGCACCTGAACCTGAACGCGAGTGCCGCCGGCCCGCTGGCCACGCAGGGCTCGCTGGCGCTGGTGTCGCAGTCCGGCGCGTTGACCTCGGCCATGCTGGACTGGGCGCGGCAGAACCAGGTCGGCTTCAGCCAGGTCGTGTCCCTGGGACCCAATGCGGCCGTGGATCTGGCCCAGGTGCTGGACTTCCTGGCCTCCGATGCACGCACGCAGAGCATCGTCGTCTACCTGGAAGGCATCTCCAGCGCGCGCCGTTTCATGAGCGCGTTGCGCTCGGCGGCGCATGCCAAGCCGGTGGTGGTGCTGAAGGCCGGCCGCCGCAGCGCCGGCAACGAGGCTGCGCTGACGCACAGCCGTGCCATCGTCGGCAGCGACGACGTCTTCGACGCCGCGCTGCGCCGTGCCGGTGCAGTGCGCGTGCGCAGCTTCGTCGAGCTGTTCTCAGCGGCCAAATGCCTGGCCGCGCGCTACCGCCCCGTGGGCCGACGGCTGGCCATCATCACCAACGGCGGCGGCCCGGGCGTGCTGGCGGCCGACTGGGTCAGCGAGATCGGCCTGCAGTTGGGCAAGCTGTCGCCTGACGTCGCCCGCGCGCTGCTGCCGCAGTTGCCCGGGCTGGCGTCGTTGGCCGACCTGATCGACCTGTCGGCCGCAGCCACGCCCGAGCACTTCCGCGCCGCCATCGAGGCCGCCGCACAGGACCCGGCAGTGGACGGGCTGCTGGCCATCTACGCGCCGCAGATCGGCTCGGACGCCACCGAGACCGCCCGTGCCGTCGTCGCCGCCAAGGCCGCCACGGCCAAGCCGCTGCTGGCCTGCTGGATGGGCGACGCCTCGGTGCAGGACGCACGCCGCGTGCTCAACGAGGCCGCCATCGCCAACTTCCGAACGCCCGAGGCCGCCGTGGGCGCCTTCGGCAACATCGCCTCGTTCTACGCCAACCAGCAGCTGCTGCTGCAGACGCCGCCCCCCATGTCCAGCCTCGCCCAGCCGGACGTCGAGGCCGCGCGCCTGCTCATCGAGAGCGTGCTGGCCGAGCGCCGCCGCACGCTGACCGAGATGGAGAGCAAGGCTTTGCTGGCGGCCTTCCACATCCCGGTCACGCAGACGGTACTGGCGCGCAGCGCCAACGAAGCCATGATGCTCGCGACCCAGCTCGGCTTCCCCGTCGCGCTGAAGATCGACTCACCCGACATCGCCCACAAGAGCGACGTGCAGGGCGTAGCGCTGAACATCCAGAGCGGCGCCGCCGCGCGCGACACCTACAACGAGATGGTGGCGCGCGTGAAGCGGCTACAGCCGCAGGCGCGCATCAACGGCGTGACGGTGCAGAAGATGGCGCGGGCGCGCCGCGGGCACGAGGTCTGCGTGGGCCTGGTGACGGACGAGGCCTTCGGGCCCACCATCGTCTTCGGCGCCGGCGGCACCATGATCGAGCTGATCGCCGACCGTGCGATGGAGCTGCCGCCGCTGAACCAGTTCCTCGCGCGCCGCCTGGTCGAGCGTGCCCGCGTCGCCGAGACGCTGGCCGAGGGCTGGGGGGGCGGCGCACCGGCCGACATGGAGGCACTCGAGCGCGTGCTGCTGCGCGTCAGCGAAATGGTCTGCGAGTTCCCGCAGCTGCGCGAGATGGACATCAACCCGCTGATCGTCGACGAGCATGGCGCCATCGCGGTGGACGCGCGCGTCGTGCTGCAGCCGGGGCCCCAGACCGGCAGCCCGCGCGCCTTCGACTACGGACACCTGGCCATCCTGCCCTACCCAGCGCGCTTCGAGCAGGTGTGGCCTCTGGCCGGCGGCGGCGAGGTCATCGTGCGGCCGGTGCGGCCCGACGACGCGCAGATGCTGCAGGAGCTGGTGCGCGGGCTCAAGCCCGAGAGCCGCTATTTCCGCTTCGCCAGCGCGATCAAGGAGTTGCCGCCGGGGCTGCTGGCGCGGCTGACGCTGATCGACTACGACCGCGAGATGGCGCTGGTGGCCGTCTATCGCGAGCGCGCGGCGCGCGACGACGGCGGCTTCGACGAATGCGAGCGCATCGTCGGCGTGTCGCGCATCATCACCAACCCCGACCAGACCAGCTGCGAGTTCAGCCTGTTGGTGGCCGACGACTTCGGCGGCAAGGGCCTGGGTTCACGGCTGATGGAAGGCATCACCGATGTCGCCCGCGAGAAGGGCCTCACCGACATCGAGGGCCTGGTGCTGAGCAACAACGCCGACATGCTCAAGCTGATGCGCGGCCTGGGCTTCACGGCCAAGCCCTTCCCGGAGGACCCGGACTTCAAGCTCGTGACACGTTCACTGCAGGGTTGACAACCGCTCGGTCAGCAACGCGAAGAAGCCGTCCGCGTCGACGTGGCGCAGCACTTGCGCGTTGGCAGGCTGGCCGGTGACGCCCCACCAATCGATGACGGTCATCCCTCGCGTCAGCTCGCTCTGCGTCTCGATGCGCACGTTGCAGACGCGGCCGGAGAACAGCTCGGGCCTGATCAGGAAGGCGATGACGCAGGGGTCGTGCAGCGGGCCGCCGTCCTGGCCGTACTTTTCCTCGTCGTAGCGCTCGAAGAATTCCATCCAGGCCGCGACGACGGTCCCGACGCGGTTGGGCAGCGCGCGTATCGCCGCGATGCGCGCGGCGGTGGTCAGCGCCTCGTGCGTGACGTCCAGCGGCGCCATCGTGATGGGCACGCCGCTGACAAACACCTCGTGCGCGGCCTGGGGATCGACGTAGATGTTGAACTCGGCCGCCGGCGTCACGTTGCCCCCCTCGAAGAAGCCACCGCCCATCAGGACGATGCGGCGGATGCGCGGCGCGATGTCCGGGGCCTTGCGCAGGGCCAACGCAATGTTGGTCAGCGGCCCCAGCGGGCACAGCGTCACCGTGCCCGCCTCGCGTTCCCGCAGGGTCTGGATGATGAAGTCCACCGCATGGCGCAGCTCCACGGCCAGCGTGGGCTCGGGCAGTTCGACGCCGTTCAGGCCTGTGTCGCCGTGCACATGCTCGGCTGTGACGAGCGGAACGTCCAGCGGCCGGTCGGCACCGGCGCAGACGGGCACGTCGCGCCGGCCTGCCAGTTCCATGACCTTGCGGGCGTTCAGCGTTGTCAGCGCCAGCGGCACGTTGCCGGCCACCGTCGTCACCCCCAGCAGCTCCAGCTCCGGCGATGCGGCCGCCAGCAGCAGCGCGATGGCGTCGTCCTGGCCAGGATCGGTGTCGATGATGATGGGCAGGGGTTTCATGGCGTGGCAGGGGCAATGTCGAGGTCGATGGCGCCAAACAGGCTGGCGCCCTCGGCGGTCTTGAGGTCCAGGTGCAGGCTGTCACCTGGCGTGAGGGTCAGGTCCAGCGGGTCGAGCGCGACGCCGGCCAGTTGGCCCGCACGCAGTGACCGCAGCCGGGCAAGGCGGGCCAGCGCCTCGCCGGGTGCCGCGACCACGTCGCGCGGCTCCAGCCGGCTGCCGTTGAGCAAGGCCACGAGGCGGGCCTGCAGGCGGCCGCCGCTCCAGGCACTGCCGAGTTCGTCGGCCGTGACGGCCAGCGGCGCGCATTGCGTGGCGACGAGCTCGCCGGCGACGCGCCAGTCCAGCGCGAA
>NZ_DASWYS010000197.1:0-43129 GCF_036404855.1 Roseateles sp. | reverse complement strand
GCGTGAGGTGGCGGGCGACCGTGATGCCATCGAGGCCAACTTGCGGGCCGTGGCCGCGCAGGGCGTGCCCAACTACTTCGGCGCCCAGCGCTTTGGCTTCGACGGCGGCAACGTCGAACAGGGCCGGGCCATGCTGGCGCGCGAGATCCGCGTGCGCAACCCGAAGAAGAAGGGCATCTACCTGTCCGCGGTACGCTCCCTGGTCTTCAATGAAGTGCTGGCGCTGCGAATTCAGCAGGGACTTTGGGGCAAGACCCTGCCCGGTGACGTGATGGACGACGCGGGCCGGCCCACCGGACCACTCTGGGGGCGCGGGCGCGTGACCACCACCGATCAAGCACAGGCCCTGGAGAACACAGTGGCTGAACGTCACGCCACCTTGTGCGACGGGATGGAACACGCCGGCCTGGATCAGGAGCGACGCGCGCTTGTGGCGAGCCCGCAGGACCTGTCATGGGATTGGCCGCAAGCCGATCAACTGGTGCTCACGTTCTCTTTGCCCGCCGGGAACTACGCCACTTCCGTTCTTAACGAAATTCTCCGCACCACGGAGCCTGACCGGCATACAGAGACAGAGTCTTCAACTGTCGAATGACGGTGTCCTCGCCTCGGCTTGAACGAAGCAGGTCCTCTGCCCGGTCCACCGCCAGGCACTTTCGCCGTCGGTGACCCAGGTTCGATCTGAGAGGTCGGCTTCATGCCGCCTCCCGCCAGGCTGGATGCTCGCGGGGTCCCACTGCAAGGCAGCCAGTCAGGACACGCGGCTTCGGACGGACAAGAAGCCTAGAAAAGGAAGTACCGCTGCGCCATCGGCAACTCCTTGGCGGGCTCGCAGGCCAGCAGCACGCCATCCGCCCTCACCTCATAGGTCTGCGCATCGATCTCCATCGTCGGCAGGTAGTTGTTGAGCACCATGTCAGTCTTCTTGACCGAGCGGCAGCCCTTCACCGGCACGAGGGTCTTGGTCAGGCCCAGCTTCTCGACATTGGCCTGGCCCGACTGGCTGACGAAGGTCAGTGAACCCTGCGACAAGGCCCCGCCGAAGGAGCCGAACATCGGCCGGTAGTGCACCGGCTGCGGCGTGGGGATGGAGGCGTTGGGGTCGCCCATCGCGGCAGCGGCAATGAAGCCGCCCTTCAGGATCAGCGCGGGCTTCACGCCGAAGAAGGCGGGCTTCCAGAGCACGAGGTCAGCCCACTTGCCGACCTCGATGCTGCCCACCTCATGGCTGATGCCGTGCGCCAGCGCGGGGTTGATGGCGAGCTTGGCGAGGTAGCGCTTCACGCGCGCGTTGTCGTTGCCGGCCCCGTCGCCGGGCAGCGCCCCGCGCTGGACCTTCATCTTGTGTGCGGTCTGCCAGCACCGCAGCGACACCTCGCCCACGCGGCCCATGGCCTGCGAGTCAGACGAGAACATGCTGATGGCACCGAGGTCATGCAGGATGTCTTCGGCGGCGATCGTCTCGCGCCGAATGCGGCTCTCGGCGAAAGCCAGGTCCTCGGCGATACCGGCGTCCAGGTGGTGGCACACCATCAGCATGTCGAGATGCTCGTCCAGCGTGTTGACCGTGAACGGCCGCGTCGGATTGGTGGAGCTGGGCAGCACGTTGGCCTCGCCCACCACTTTCATGATGTCCGGCGCATGGCCACCACCCGCGCCTTCCGTGTGGAAGCTATGGATGGTGCGGCCCTTGAACGCAGCGATCGTGTCCTCGACGAAGCCACTTTCGTTCAGCGTGTCGGTATGGATGGCGACCTGCGTGTCGGTCAGCTCGGCCACGCTGAGGCAGTTGTCGATGGCGGCAGGCGTCGTGCCCCAGTCCTCATGCAGCTTCAGGCCGATGGCGCCGGCGTCGATCTGCTGCATCAGGCCCTCGGGGCGCGATGCATTGCCCTTGCCCAGGAAGCCCAGGTTCATCGGAAAGGCCTCGGCCGCCTTCAGCATCGTGGCGATGTGGCTGGGCCCCGGTGTGCAAGTGGTGGCCAGTGTGCCGGTGGCGGGGCCGGTGCCCCCGCCAATCAAGGTTGTCACGCCGCTCATCAGCGCCTCTTCGATCTGCTGCGGGCAGATGAAGTGGATGTGGGTGTCGATGGCGCCGGGCGTCACGATGAAACCCTCGCCCGCGATGATCTCGGTGCCAGGGCCGATGACGATGTCCACGCCCGGTTGGACATCCGGGTTGCCGGCCTTGCCGATGGCGGCGATGCGGCAGCCGCGCAGGCCGATGTCGGCCTTGACGATGCCCCAGTGGTCGACGACGACGGCATTGGTGATGACGGTGTCGACCGCGTCACCGGCGCCGGGGCCGTTCGGGCGCTGGGACTGGCCCATGCCGTCGCGCACGGTCTTGCCGCCGCCGAACTTCACTTCTTCGCCATAGCCACCCGAGCGCAACGTCAGGTCCTGTTCGATCTCGATGACGAGGGCCGTGTCGGCCAGGCGCAGCTTGTCGCCGACGGTGGGGCCGAGCATTTCCGCGTACGCGCGGCGGGAAATCTTCATACCTTGCCTTGCACGAGGCCGCGGAAGCCCCAAACGGCGCGGTCGCCAGCCAGTTCGACCAACTCGACGGTACGCGTCTGCCCGGGCTCGAAGCGCACGGCCGTGCCGCTGCAGATGTTGAGTCGCATGCCGCGCGCAGCCTCGCGGTCGAAGGCGAGCGCAGCATTGGTTTCGGCGAAGTGGTAGTGCGAGCCGACCTGAATGGGCCGAGTGCCGGCGTTGGCGACCTTGAGGGTCAGCGTGCGGCGGCCGGGATTGAGTTCATGCTCGCCTTCAGCGGCGATCAGCTCGCCGGGGATCATCAGGCGACCCCGCCAATGCGGGCCAGGGCAAGCGCTGCGACGCTGGCGCCCAGCAGCGCGCGCGCGAGGGTGGGTGCATTGCGGAGCTTCCAGCCCATCGCGAGACCCACGCCGTGCAGCACCGCCGTGCTGAGCACCATGCCGGCCAGCGCGCCGGCGCCATGCAACTCCAGCCCGTGCGCAGCACCGTGGCTGAAGGCCAGGATGGCCGCGGTGGCCGCGCCCGCGGCCGGCGGCATGGCCAAGCGCAGCGCCACCAGCAGGCCCAGTACAGCGAGGGAGACAGTGATGGCTGCCTCCATCGCCGGCATCTGCCAGCCAGTGACCATGGCTAGCAGTGCCCCGGCCAGCAGCGACATTGCGAACGCAAGCGGCGCTTGCAGCGGGCGCTTGAGCGCCATCGCGCTCCAGATGCCCACGGCAAGCATGGCGGCAAGGTGGTCTGGCCCGGCTAGCGGGTGCAGCGCGCCATCGACAAAGCCGCTGATTTGGCTGTGGTCGCCGGTGTGGGCCTGGGCGGCCGCGGCGGCCAGGGGCAAGGCGGTGGCCACGAGCCAGCGGTGCGATGTCTTCATGGTGTTCAGGCAATCGGTTGGTGGACGGTGACCAGCTTGGTGCCGTCCGGGAAAGTGGCTTCGACCTGGATCTCCGGAATCATCTCGGCGACGCCGTCCATGACGTCGGCGCGGGTCAGGATCTCGCGGCCTTCACTCATCAGCTGGGCGACCGTCCTGCCGTCGCGCGCGCCTTCGAGGATGGCCGCGCTGATGAAGGCCACGGCCTCGGGGTAGTTCAGCTTAAGGCCCCGCGCACGGCGGCGCTCCGCCAGCAGCGCTGCTGTGAACAGCAGCAGCTTGTCTTTCTCACGAGGAGTCAGTTCCATGGCGTCAGGTCTTGCAAGGGGGATGCCAGTCGATCAGAACTTCCGAGGCGGCCAGCTTGCGCGACGGGCCCGCAGGCTGGCGCGTGGGCGTGCCGAGGGCGATCCAGCCGAGCAGCGTTTCGCCGGGGTCGCAGAAGGCCGCTGAGATGGCCGGGTCGCGCACCTTGGCGCCGCTGAGCATCTTGCCCCCGAAGCCCAGGGCATGAGCCGCCGTCAGGAAGTTGGCGATGGCACCGCCGACGGCCGCCCACTGCTCGTGGGCCGGCACTTGGGGATGGCCGAGGTCGATGCGGGCGACGACAGCGATCGTGATCGGCGGCTTCAGCGCCCGCTCCGCGTCCAGTGCAGCGCCCTCCTCCCCCTTGCCTGCCGCTCGGGCCGCGTCGGCAAACAGGGCAGCCATGCCCTGTTTTGCGGCGTCACGCACCATCTTGAATCGATAAGGCACCAATTCGGCATGATCCGGTGCGCGCAACGCCGCCTGCGCCATCAGCGCGACTTGCTCGTCGCTCGGGCCGGGCTCGACCAAGTGCTTTGGGCCGACCGAGTAGCGGCTCAGCAAAGCCTCGAGCGCGGGCGATCGGGTCACTTCAAGAGCCCCGCGTTCTCGGCAGCGGCCCTGATGCCGTTGTAGTTCTCGGGCTTGCTAGGGATGAACTTGGTTGCACGCTGCAGGCCAAGGATCTCCTTGCCCTGCGCCGTGTTCGGGTCCAGCGCCAGGAAGGCCGCCTTGATCTTGTCCTGCAGCGCCTGCGGCATGTCGGCGTGGACCGACCAGTTGTAGTCGTAGTAGGGCGGGGTCGTGTAGAAGACCTTGACCTGGGTCGGGTCCACCTTCTTCTCGGTCACGAACTTCTCCCAAACCGAAATGTTCAGCGCGCCGGCATCCACCTTGCCGCTGGCGACTGCGGCGATGGTGGCGTCGTGCGCCCCGCTGAAGGCGACACGCTTCAGATCCACATCGGGGTTGATCTTGGCGGCCAACAGGAAGCTGCGCGGCATCAGGTGGCCGGAGGTGCTGCTCTGCGAGCCGAAGGACAGCGTCTTGCCCTTGAGATCTTCCAGCTTGGCAATGCCGCTCTTGGCGTCGGTGATGAAGACGGAGCGGAACTTCTCGTCCTCTTCGCGCTGCACCAGCGGAATGATCTTGCCGCCCGAGCGCACATTGGCCTGCACGAAGGTGAAGCCGCCGAACCAGGCCAGGTCGATCTTCCGGTTGACCACGGTCTCCACGGCGGCGGCGTAGTCCGTCACCGGCGTCCACTCGACCTTCATGCCGAGCCTGCTCTCCAGGTACTGGCCCAGCGGCGCGAACTTTCGCGCCAGCTCCGTGGGCGACTCATCGGGAATGGCGGTCACGCGCAGCACCTGTTGGGCCTGCGCCGCCACACCGGCCAGCGCCAGTGACAACACCACACCACGCGCCAGACCGGCGACGACACGAGAGAGAGCCATGGAATTCTCCTGAGGATCAAGATTGAGGTGTCAGAACACCAAGGTCGCCCACGCCGAGTGGGCGGCGCGGGACGCGTATTGGACCGCGCCGCCGTGACGGCGGGCGGCCGGAATCAGGTCTTCATGCGTCAGGCCCTGGGCCGCGAGCGCATCAGAGCAGGCGAAGAAGCGCGCGCCGTGCTCCAGCGCGTCGTCCATCCAGTCCGCGATGGTCTTGTCGAAACGGTCAGACGCGCGCAACTGGCCGGCCACGCCGGGCTTGAGCAGCAGCACGGCACGGGCTGTGAAGTAGACCTCGACCTGCATGTCGAGCGCCGCCGCTGCGGCGGCATGCGCGAACGGTGTGGCCAGGCGCACGGGATCGGCGGGGTCCGCGGCCCAAAGCAGGATGGCAAGGCCAGCGCGCTTCATGATGCTGCGTCCAACTGATTGAGCCAGGCCCAGCGGTCCATCGCCTCACGGATGGCGGTCTCATCGATGACCAGCCGCGGTTTCTCAGCATCGAGCCTGGACGGCGCCAGCTCGACCAGCCAGCCTGCCTCGTAGGGCGCCTGGTGGACCAGCTCGGGCCGCTCCTCCAGCGCCTCGTTCACGCGCGTGACGACACCCGACAGCGGCGACTTCACCGCCACGATGGACTTGGACAATTCAACAACGCCGATGGAACGCCCCTGCTCGACGTCGCTGCCCACGGGCTTGGGCCGGCACATGTAGATCTCGCCAGAGGCCTTGAGGCCCAGCGCCGTGATGCCGATGCGGACTTGGCCATCCGGAAGGGGCTGGGCCCACGTCTGGTCTTCTGGCCAGAGCCAGAACCCCTGGGGCAGCGGCGCGCCGCTCATCGCACACCGTTCCCGAGTGAATGGCGGAAAGAGGAGGGAGTCGAACCCACCCGGCGACGCGTGGCGCCACCCACCGGGTTTGAAGCCCGGCCGACACACCGGTGTCGTTCTCTTTCCATGATCAATTGGTCGCCTCCGAAAACAGGGCGCTGTCCGCGCGCAGCCGGTGCTCGTCCCCCACGCGCCGCAGCAGCCCGACGCGGTCGAAGTACTCCAGATGCTGGATCGCCCGCTTGCGCCCCAGACCCGTCGCGTCACGGAAGGCTGCGGCTGTGACCATGCCTTGCCCGCCGCCCAGCGCGCGCGCAATGGCGGCGAGTCTCGCCATCGTCGAGGTGTCGCAGTAGAGGTCTTTCACCACCTGGTGCAGCTCGCCCTGCTGCGCGAGACGCGCGAGCGTGGCCCGCATCAGCGGCTCGGGCTCGGTGCAGTCCCGGGCGAGGTCGCGCGCCCAGGCGCCTTCGGCCCCGGCAGCCACCAGGCGAGGCGACACCTTCTGCGCGATGCGCTGTTCGGCGGCCGAAAGCTGCACGCCGTGTTCAGGCAGGTGCACGAAGGCGCCGCGCACGGCGATGCGGTCCGCGGCACGCAGCTCCGCCAACAGCTGGCGCCACAGTGGCTCAGCGATGCGCGGTGCGACGAGGCGCCGCAACCGAGCGGCATCCGGGCCGAGCTCGTCAGGGGACCTAGCATGGAAATCGGACAACACGGCAAGCATCTTCTCCGTCAGCGCGGCGCGCGCCTCATTGCCCAGCGCCCAACCGTCCAGCGGCTCGACCAGGCCTTCAGCCTGCGCAAAGCGGGCCAGATCAAGGCCCAGCGACGAGAGTGCAAGCAACCGCTCGCGGCGCTCGACCGGCGTGGGCAGCTCGCAGGCCGCCAGCTCGGCCAGGCGCTCGGGCGTGCGGCGGTAGCGGGCGGGTGCGAACGGATCGAGCACGACGCCGCCGGCGAGGGTGCGCGTAGCGCTGACATCGCGCAGCACCAGTCGGTCGCCGCGCCAGGCACCGACGGGCATGTGGCAGAGGAGTTGCACGCGGGCCGAGGCACCGGGCTCCACCGCATCGCAGCCGTCCAGCACGGCGATGCTGGCCGTCACCGATTGCGCGCCGAGGTGCAGGTGCACGCGCGCGCCAGAACGCATCGGCCTGGCCTCGCCGGGCCACAGCGTGAGGCGGGCATCGAAGCGCTCGGTGGACAGTGCCACCGCAGGCGCCGTCAACCACTGCCCCCGCGGCACCTGCTCCCTGGCAAGGCCGGCGAGCGCAACGGCGCAGCGTTGGCCGGCCTGTGCCCGGTCGACAGCCCGGTTCTGCGCATGCAGGCTGCGCACGCGGGCACGCTGCCCATGGATGAGCAGTTCATCGCCGACGGCGATCTCGCCGGCGTGCAGCGTGCCGGTGACGACGGTACCGACGCCATCGAGACTGAACGTCCGGTCCACGGCGAGACGCGCGGCCAGGTTCTGCGTCACACGCGGCAGCGTCTGGCGAGCCGCTTCAAACAGCAGTTCGCGCAGCGCCTGCATGCCCTGCCCGGTTAGCGCGGAGACGGCAAGAATGGGCGCCTCATCCAGGCTCGTGCCAGCCAGCAATTCCCTCACCTCGCTTTGCAGCGCCTCGACGCGACCGGGCTCGGCGCGGTCGATCTTGGTGATCGCGACGGCGCCGCGCTTCAGGCCCAACAGGCTCAACACGGCCAGGTGCTCGCGAGTCTGCGGCATCACGCCGTCGTCGGCGGCAACCAGCAACAGCGCGAAATCAATGCCGCTGGCGCCGGCGAGCATGGTGTGCACCAGCTTCTCGTGGCCCGGCACGTCAATGATGCCGAGGCGCTCCTCGTGCCGAGGCACGTCAATGTAGGCATAGCCCAGCTCGATGCTGATGCCGCGGGCCTTCTCTTCGGGCAGGCGATCAGTGTCCACGCCCGTGAGCGCACGCACGAGCGTGGTCTTGCCGTGGTCGATGTGGCCCGCGGTGCCGAGGATCACGCCAGCCTCTCCTTCAGCGCGGACAACTGCGAAATCAGCAGCGCGGGCTCTTCCAGACACCTCAGGTCCAGCAGCAAGCGGTCCTCATTGATGCGGCCGATGACGGGCCGCGGCAAGCCGCGCAGCGCGGTAGCCAGGGCATCCAGGGTTCGGCCCCGTCGATCCGCAGCGGTGATCGCGAGACCGGCGGAAGGGAGGCGTTCGACGGGCAGCGAGCCGGAGCCGATCTGGCTTTGCAGCGCGACCATCTCGACGGTGAAGCGCGGCGCAACCGCCTCCAACACGTCAGGCAGCAGTCGCTGCGCGAGCTCGACGATCTGGTTCTGGGGCCGCGTCAGCAGACGCAGCGTCGGCAGGTCGTGCACCAGCCGCTCGGGACGCAGGTAGAGGCGCAACGTCGCCTCCAGCGCCGCGAATGGCAGCTTGGACAGGCGCAGCGCACGCTTCATCGGGAACTTGCGGATCCTGCCGACGCTGGCCTTGCTGCCGACGATGAGGCCGGCCTGCGGCCCCCCCAGGAGCTTGTCGCCGCTGAAGGTCACCACGTCACAGCCGGCCGCAAGCATGGCCTGCGGCAGCGGTTCGGCAGGCAGGCCCCACTTGGACAGGTCCACCAGCGCGCCACTGCCCAGATCGGTCATCAGCGGCAGGCCGGCGGCGTGCGCGATGGGGGCCAGCGTTGCCTCGTCAACCGCCGCCGTGAAACCCTGCACCTGGTAGTTGCTGGTGTGGACCTTGACGACGAGTGCAGTGCGAGGCGTGATGGCGTTCTCGTAGTCGCGCGGGTGGGTGCGGTTGGTCGTGCCGACCTCTACCAGCGTGGCGCCGGCCGCACTCATCACGTCGGGCATGCGGAAGGCGCCACCGATCTCGACCAGCTCACCGCGCGACACGATGGCCTCCCGGCCGCGCGCCAGCGCCGCGATGCCAAGCAGCACGGCGGCGGCATTGTTGTTGACGACAGTGGCCGCCTCAGCGCCGGTCAGCTCGCACAGCAAGCCTTCGATGAGGTCGTCGCGGTCGCCACGGACGCCGGCCTCAAGATCGAATTCCAGGTTGTTGGGCGAGCCCATCAGCGCCATCACCTGCTGCAGCGCGGCGTCGGCCAGCAGGGAACGGCCGAGGTTGGTATGGATGACAGTGCCGGTCAGGTTGAGCACCGAGCGCATGTTCGGCCGCATCCGGGCCTCAACATGGTCGGCGAGCATGTGAGAGAGCTTGTTCAGCTCGGCTTGCATCAAGGTGCCGGCAACAGCGCGCCGGCGCAGGCCTTCCAATAGCACCCTTGCTTCGTTGGCGACCAGCGTGTGGCCGTGTGCAACCACCAGCGGGGCGCAGTCGCGCAGCAACTTGTCCAGGGCCGGCAGGTCTTGGGGCCTCGCCTTGGAACCGTGGACCACGGATTCTTCGGGCGCGTTCATCAGTGTTCTCGTCCAGGTGGTGGTGGCGCTTCGTCAGGCTCGCCGAAGAGCAACAGCAGGTTGACGCCGTGGCGCTGCAGGCCGGCCTCGCTGACGAGCAGGTCCAGCGTCAGCGTGGCAAGGTCGTCGGCCAGAGGCTCGAGGCCGTTGTCGCGCGCCGGGTGCATCAACTTCAAGTAGTGACCGCATTCACTGCAGCACTCAGCCTGAACGACAGCATCGGCCGTCGTCGACGCGGCCTCGTCGGCGCCTACGAGGCTTTGCAGCGAAATGCCCTTGGTGCTCTGGCAATGGGTGCACTTGATGCGTACGAAATGCCACTGCGTGGCACACAGGCCGCAAGCGAGGTAGCGCGCGCCCTCGCTGCCCAGGCGCTCCAGCGATGCCACCGGACGTGAGCCGCAGCAAGGGCACAGCGTGGGGTCATCGGTGCGACCGAAAGCCGCGATCGGGCCGGGGGCGTGGGCAGCCGTCTGCTGCACCAGCCGCACCCAGTGCAGTTGGAGACCGGCGGCGATCAACGGCGCGCTGGCCAGATCCAGTCCCAGCATGACGCCACTGAGCAGGCGACCGGCCTGCGTTTCAAGGTGCTCGTCGCCCGCGGCGGCGAGCTGCAGGGCTGTGGTCTTGGGCGGCCCGTCGGGCAGTCGGCGGGCCAGATCGTTCAGCAGCCCACGCAGAGAACTGCGCCAAGCCGGCTCTCGCTGCCAGGTCTCCGCCGGCAGCAGCGGCAGGCCATCACGCGCGGCGGCGTCGATCTGCTGCGGCGTGGGCAGTGGCACGGCGACCACGGCGGACAGCGCACGGTGCTGGGCCTCGGCCAGCTCGGCGACGAAGAGCAGGAAATCTCGCATCGCATGACCGGCGGCCAACTGGCGCAGGCGCAATGCGCGGTCGGCAAAGACGCCGGCGTCGGGCAGGTGCAGGAAGCTGAGCTGCTCGCCAGCGCGAACGGCAATCTCTTCGGGACTGAGGATCTTTTGCGTGCTGCCGACGGTCATTGCTTTCCGGTCATTTCACGATGCCATTGCGCGTGATTCTGACGCGCCCAGCCCTCGGTCACCGTGCCCCGCGTCATGGCCCGTATCGTGCCCTTGACCCAGATCGCCGCGTAGATGTGCACGATGACGGTCAGGATCAGCACTGTGGCCGACAGCGCATGCAGCACGACGGCAATGCGCCGCGCAAGGATGGGGAAGCTGTCGGCGAACCAGGGTTGCCAGAACATGAAGCCCGTCAGCACCAGAACGAGCAGGCAGATGGCCATCAGCCAGAATACCTGCTTCTGGCCGCCGTTGTAGCGGCCGGCCGGCGGCATGCGACTCTTGTCGCCGCGCAGCATCGCGCCGCTGTGCTTCATCCATTCCTTGTCGGCCGCGTTCATCACGTTGTAGCGCCACAGCTTGAGGAACATGACGAGGAAGCACAACGCCATCAACAGCCCCATGAAGGGATGCAGGATGCGCGCCCACGTGCCCCCGCCGAACAACGCGGTGAGGAAGTAGAAAGCTGGGTGGAAGAACGCCAGGCCCGACAGCCCGGCGGCAAGGAAGAGCAGCACGATCAACCAGTGGTTGGTGCGCTCGCCAGCGCTGTAGCGCTGAATGAAGCGTGTAGCCATGCTGCGCTCCTGTCAGGCGGAGGGATGATTTGCGTCGTCGCCGACATCACTGCGAGCGACGTTGCGATCGGCTTCGGGATCGTCCGGGTCCTCGATCGGTCCCACCCGCGTGTAGTGGAAAAAGCCGACGATGGCAGCGCCGATCATGGCCGCGACGGCCAGCGGCTTGGCCGCGCCCTTCCACAACGACACCAGGGGACTGATCTTGGGATCCTTGGGCAGACCATGGTAGAGCTCGGGCTTGTCAGCGTGCTGCAGCACGTAGACGACATGGGTGCCGCCCACGCCCGGCGGGTCGTAGACGCCCGCGTTGGCATAGCCGCGCTCCTTCAGGTCGACGATACGCTCGGCACCGAACTGCAGCATGTCTTCCTTGGTGCCGAAGCGGATGGCACCGGTAGGACAGGCCTTGGCGCAAGCCGGCTCTAGGCCCACGCCGACACGGTCGGAGCAGAGGCTGCATTTGTAGGCCTTGCTGTCCACCTTGCTGATGCGCGGCACGTCGAAGGGGCAGCCGGTCACGCAGTTGCCGCAACCCACACAGTGCTCGGAGATGAAGTCCACGATGCCATTCGTGTACTTCACGATGGCGCCGGGGGCCGGGCAGCTCTTCAGGCAGCCCGGGTCCTCGCAGTGCATGCAGCCGTCCTTGCGGATCAGCCACTCGAGCCTGTCTTTCTCGACCTCTACCTCCGAATAGCGCATGACCGTCCAGCTTTGGGGCGTCAGGTCGCGCGGGTTGTCGTAGGTGCCGTGGTTGTCGCCGACGTCGTCGCGCAGATCATTCCATTGCATGCAGGCCACCTGGCAGGCCTTGCAGCCGATGCAGGAGGACACGTCGATGAGCTTCGCCACCTCGGGAACATGGGTGCGAGCCTGCGTGGATGGCGTGGTGGTGGCGGAGCGCTTGGCGATATCGAGGGATTGGAGTGATGACATGGCGCGCTCCCTCAGGCTTTCTCAAGGTTGACGGTGAAGCTCTTGAACTCCGGCGTCTGCGTGTTCGCGTCGCCCACGAAGGGGGTCAGCGTGTTCACGAGATAGCCGGGCTTGGCCACGCCGACGAAGCCCCAGTGGTTGGGCAGGCCCACCGTGTGCACGCGCTTGCCGTCCACGTCCAGCGACGGGATTCGCTTGGTGACGACGGCCACGGCCTTGATGAAGCCTCGGTTGCTGCTCACCTTGACCCAGTCGCCATTGGCCACTCCCTTCTCCTTGGCCAGTTCCTCGCCGATCTCGACAAACTGCTGCGGCTGGATCACGGCCGACGTCAACACGTTCTTGGTCCAGTAGTGGAAGTGCTCGGTCAGCCGGTAGCTGGTCGCCACGTACGGGAAGTCCTTGGGCGTGCCAAAGGCCTCCATGTCGCCCTTGAAGACGCGCGCGGCCGGGTTGGACTTGGCCTTGGCATTCTCCGGGTGCATGGGGTTGGTGGTCAGCGGCGTCTCGAAGGGCTCATAGTGCTCCGGCAGCGGGCCATCCGCCATGCCGCTGGGGGCAAACAGGCGCGCCACGCCCTCGCCGGTCATGATGAATGGGCGAACCGCGTCGGCGTCGGTGGGGTTGGCGTCCGGCCGGATGTCCGGCACGTCGGAACCGGCCCACTTGTCGCCCGACCAGCTGATCAGCCGGCGCTTGGGGTTCCAGGGCTTGCCGGTGGGGTCACAGGATGCCGCGTTGTAGAGCACGCGCCGGTTGGCCGGCCAGGCCCAGGCCCAGGCCAGCGTCTGGCCGATACCCCAGGGGTCGCTGTTGTCACGGCGCGCCATCTGGTTGCCGGCCTGGGTCCACGCGCCGGTGTAGATCCAGCAGCCAGCCGCCGTCGTGCCGTCGTCGCGCAACAGGCCGAAGCCGCTGAGCTGCTCACCGGCCTTGGCCAGGACCTTGGTCGGATCCTTGGGGTCCAGCACGTCGGCCAAGGCCTTGCCGTTGTATTCCTTGGCCAGTTCCTCCGGCGATGGATTGGTCGGCTGCAGATAGGGCCACGTCAGGTTCAGGATGGGGTCGGGGAAGGCCCCACCGTCCTTCACATAGGCGGCCTTCAGGCGCATGAACAGCTCGGCGATGATGGCCTGGTCGCCCTTGGCTTCGCCCGGGGGCTCGGCGCCCTTCCAGTGCCACTGCAGCCAGCGACCGGAATTGGTCAGCGCACCGTCCTCTTCCGCGAAACAGGTGCTCGGGAAGCGGAACACCGTCGTCTGAATCTCGGCCGACTTCACGTCGTTGTGCTCACCGAAGTTCTTCCAGAACTCCGCCGTCTCGGTGTTCAGCGGGTCGATGATGGCCAGATACTTGAGCTTGGACAGGCCCGCAACGATCTTCTTCTTGTTCGGGAAGGAACCAACCGGATTGAAGCCCTGGCAGATGTAGCCATTGAGCTTGCCCTGATTCATCATCTCGAACGCGCGCAGCACGTCATAGCCGGTGTCCCACTTGGGCAGCCAGTGGTAGCCCCAGCTGTTCTCTGCCGTGGCCGCCTTGCCGAAGGTCGTCTTCATGTAGCTGACGAAGAACTTCGGGTAGTTCTGCCAGTAGCTCATCTGGTTGGGACGCAGCGGCTTGGTCGCACGGGTCTTGTAATAGGTCTCCAAGTCCTGCTCGGCGTCCTTGGGCAAGCTCAGATAACCCGGAAGCGACGTGGACAGCAGACCCAGGTCCGTCAGGCCCTGGATGTTGCTGTGGCCGCGCAGCGCGTTCATGCCGCCACCCGGCACGCCGATGTTGCCCAGGAGCAATTGCATCAGCGCACCGGTACGGATGATCTGGGAGCCCATGCTGTGCTGCGTCCAGCCGAGCGCATACATGATGGTCATGGTGCGGTCGGGCGTGGAGGTGCTGGCGATGTACTCGCAGACCTTGAGGAACTTGTCCTTGGGCGTGCCTGTGATCTTGCTGACCTGCTCGGGCGTGTAGCGCGAGTAATGCTGCTTCATGACGTTGAGCACGCAGCGCGGATGCTCCATGGTCATGTCGACCTTGGCAAAACCCTTGTCGTCCAGCTCATAGCCCCAGGAGGCAGGGTTGTAGCTGCGCTTGGCCTCGTCGTAGCCGCTGAAGATGCCGGCTTCGAACTGATAGGCCTCACCGACGATGAAGGTCGCGTTGGTGTAATTCCGTACGTACTCGGTCTGGATCTTGTTGTTGCTGAGCAGGTAGTTGATGACGCCGCCCAGGAAGGCGATGTCGGTGCCCGCGCGGATGGGCGCGTAGTAGTCGCTCATGGCGGCCGAGCGCGTGAAGCGCGGGTCCACGACGATGAGCTTGGCCTTGTTGTGATGCTTGGCTTCGATGACCCACTTGAAACCGCAAGGGTGGGCCTCGGCGGCATTGCCGCCCATGATGAGCACGAGGTCTGCGTTCTTGATGTCCACCCAGTGGTTGGTCATCGCGCCGCGGCCGAACGTCGGGGCCAGACTGGCCACCGTCGGGCCGTGTCAAACACGTGCCTGGTTGTCGAATACGAGCATGCCCAGGCCGCGCATCACCTTGTGCGTGATGTAGCCTGTTTCATTGGACGAGGCCGAGGCGGCCAAGATGCCGGTGCTGGTCCAGCGGTTCACCGTCTGACCTGCGGCATTGGTGGTCTGGAAGTTGGCGTCGCGATCGGCCTTCATCAACTTGACGAGCCGGTCCAACGCCTCATCCCAGCTGACCCGCTTCCACTCCGTGGCACCGGGCTCGCGGATCTCCGGGAACTTCAGGCGGTTGGGGCTGTGCACGAAGTCCAGCAGGCCCGCGCCCTTGGGGCAGAGGGTGCCGCGGTTGACCGGATGGTCCGGGTCACCCTCGATGTGGATGATGGACGAGGTGACGTTCTTCGCCTTGTCGCCCAGGGAATACATGATGACGCCACAGCCCACCGAGCAGTAGGGGCAGGTATTGCGGGTCTCGGTTGCCCGGGAGAGCTTGAAGTTGCGCGTCTCGGCCAGGGCCGCCGTCGGCGAGAACCCCAAGGCCACAAGGCTGGACGCTGCCAACCCCGCGCCGCTCACCCGGAAGAACTGCCTCCGGTTCATGTCCATTCGATTTGCCTCCTGGGAGTTCCCGCAGGCGCCTCGCCGCGGGCATCGTGATGAATCTGGCCGAACCTCGGCACGTCCCGATTGCTTCACAAAGCACCGCCCTTGTCCAGGGAGGGCATTCCAGGGGGAGCACTTAAGTCGGGTATCGTGACCCGACAACCCCGCGCCCACCTGAGGTGGGGTCAGGTGGACTTCGAGATCGAGATGCTCGGGAACTTGGACGAGTAGTCCTTGCCCTGCGCGGCGATCTTGGCGGAGACCTTGCGCGCCAGCGCCTTGTAGAGCGCCGCCACATCGCCGTCCGGCTCGGCCGCAACGGTGGGTGTACCGGAATCAGCCTGCGCACGGATGCTCATCGCCAGCGGCAGCGAGGCCAACAGCTCGCTGCCGTACTGGGCCGCCATCTTGGCACCGCCCTCGGCGCCGAAGATATGCTCGACATGGCCGCAGTTGGAGCAAATGTGCACCGCCATGTTCTCGACGATGCCGAGGATGGGCACACCCACCTTCTCGAACATCTTCAGGCCCTTCTTGGCATCGATCAGCGCAATGTCCTGCGGCGTCGTCACGATGACGGCGCCCGTCACCGGCACGCGTTGCGAGAGAGTGAGTTGGATGTCACCGGTGCCGGGCGGCATATCGACGATGAGGTAGTCCAGGTCCTGCCAACGCGTCTGGCGCAGCAACTGCTCCAGCGCCTGAGTGGCCATGGGGCCGCGCCAGATCATGGCCTGGTCGTCGTCGACGAGGAAGCCGATGGAGTTGACCTGCAGGCCGTGCGCGATGTGAGGCTCCATGTTTTGTCCGTCCAGCGTCTCGGGCCGGCCGCTGGCACCCAGCATCAGCGGCTGGCTGGGCCCGTAGACGTCAGCGTCCAGCACACCCACGCGGGCGCCTTCAGCAACCAGGGCCAGCGCGAGGTTGGCGGCCGTCGTGCTCTTGCCGACGCCCCCTTTGCCGGAGGCCACGGCAATGATGTTCTTCACGCCAGGCAGCAGTTGCACGCCGCGCTGCACGGCGTGGGCGACGACCTTGGTGGCGATGGCGACACTGACGTTTCCGACGCCTGGAACGCCCTTCGCCGCGGCGACCAGGGCCGCACGCAGGGCGGCGTGCTGGCTGGCCGCCGGATAGCCCAACTCGATCTCGACGGCCAGGTCGGCTCCCTCGATCTTCACCGCCTTGATCGCCTTCATCTCGCCGAGCGTGCGGCCGCAGCCAGGGTCCACCACGGCTTGCAGCAGGGGTTCAAGCTGGGCTTCGGAGATCGCGGTCATGGCAGGAGGCAGTTCAGGGAATGCGGGGAAGGCAGTCTAGCCCGCGACTGCCGAGGCGCCGCCCGCGGGGGCTTCGGGCGAAATCCTCACGCCGGTGAGCGAATCGCGCTGCCGTGAGTAAAGAAAGCTTTCGTTAACGGTACCGCCACAAGCCGGCTCAGCCTACATGGCAAGCTGGAAAACATGCAACTTCACCGTGTTTCCGCGGCCGCCATGCTGGTGGCCGGTGGCACCTTTTGTGCTGCCGCCCAGGCCCAAGCTCAGACCCAGACCCGCCCCACACCGCCGGACGCCACGGCGTCGGAACCGGCACCCAAGGCGGCCAAGGCCCAGGCGGAGCAACTCAGGCGCGTGGAAGTCAGCGGCAATGCCAGCGATGAATCCATCCGCAAGGCCTCGACGGCCAGCAAGATCGTCATCACGCGCGAGGAAATCGAGAAGTTCGGCGATTCAACACTGGGCGAGATGATCAAGCGCCTGCCCGGCGTGACGACTGGTGGCCGCCCCGGGCGTGGCGGCGACATCCGCATGCGCGGCATGGGTGGCGGCTACACGCAGATCCTCGTCAATGGCGAGCGGATGCCCCCCGGCTTCTCGCTCGACCAATTGCCACCCGAGCAGGTCGAGCGCATCGAGGTGCTGCGCGCGCCCACCGCGGAATACGGCACCCGCGCCGTGGCCGGCACCATCAATGTCGTGCTGCGCGAGGCGCTCAAGAAACGACTCAATGAATTCCGCGCCGGTTTCGCCACCGAGCGCGGCCAGATCAGCCCCGGCATGAGTTGGACGCGCAACGACAACTTCGGCGACGGCCATGCCTACAACCTGACCGTCAACGCGATGCGCGGCGAGCGCATCGACAACCTGATCAATGACACGCTGACCCACACGGTCGCGAGCGACAGCGACAGCCTGCTGATCTCCCGAGGCCGCAGCCAGGACGAGCGCAGCTCGCTGAACCTGAACGGCCGCGTGCAACTCAAGCTGAACGCGACGGACAGCCTGGCCATCCAGCCCTTCATCGTGTCCACGCGTTCCACCAGCAGCTCCCAGCTGTTGCAGACCACCACCCCCACGCCCGATCCACGGCCCGCCGGTTTCTACGACGCTGCTGACACTCAGGGCGACAACCGCTTCACGATGGCACGGCTGAACGCGCAGTGGCAGAGCCGGCTGAGCGCCGACACCCGCATCGAGGCGCGCGGCGGCCTGGGCCGCGCGCGCGGCGAAAGCCACAGCGTGCGGCAGGAAAGCCTGGCCGGAACCGACTCGCGACTGCAGGACGACAGCACCACCAGCCGCGACAGTAACTGGAGCGCGCTGGCCAAGCTGTCGCACAACCTCGGCGGCGACCATGCCTTGGTGAGCGGCTTCGAGGCCGAGGGCACCACCCGCCACCAGAACCGCATCACCCTCGTCAACGGCAAACCGCAGACCGGGCTGGACGATTTCGGCGACGACCTCGATGCCGCATCGACCCGCATCGCCGTCTACGCCCAGGACGAATGGAATGTCGGCAAGCAATGGGACTTCTACGCCGGCGCACGCTGGGAAGGCATCACGACCAAGTCCAGCGCGGCAAGCTACGACGCACACAACAAATCCAGCGTCTTCACGCCGCTGGCCCATGCGCGCTACAAGCTCGACGAGCGCGGTCGCGACATGATCCGCGCCAGCCTGACGCGCAGCTACCGAAGCCCGCAGTTGCAGGACTTGATCGCGCGCCCCACCATCAATAGCCAGGTGCCGCACCAGGCCAACACGCCCGATCGCGCCGGCAACCCCGACCTCAAGCCCGAGCTCGCCACAGGCTTTGAGATTGGCTACGAGCATTACCTGACCAAGGGCGGCCTGCTGAGCGCCAACTTCTTCGCCCGGCGCATCACCAACCTGATGCGCAACGTCACGGCGCTGGAAACCGTGCGCTGGGCTGCGACACAACGCTGGGTCTCCCGACCGCAGAACATCGGCAAGGCCTCGACGGCCGGCGTCGAGCTGGAGGCGCGCTTCCGCCTGGACGAGTACTTCGAGAACGCGCTGCCCATCAACGTGCGCAGCAATCTCAGCTTCTTCACGTCCAGCGTGGACGGCATCCCGGGTCCGAACAACCACATCGATGGCCAGCCCAAGGGCACGGCCAACCTCGGTGCCGATTACCGTCTGCGCTCGCTGCCGCTCACGTTGGGCGCCTCGCTGAACTGGACGCCGTCGACGACCACCCAACAGACACTGATCACCGAGAGCACCGCCAACCGCAAGGCCGTCGTCGACGCCTTCGCGCTGTGGGCCATCAACATGGAGCAGTCGGTGCGGGTGTCCGCATCCAATCTGTCCGCGCTGGACTACTTCACCGGCAGCGTGATCAACACCGGCGAGCAGGTGATCACCTCACGCAGCGGCGGCCCGAGCTACACGCAGTGGCAGGTGCGATGGGAGATGAAAATCTAGCCGGGGTCCTTGGCGGCCGGGCTCAGCGCGCCGCGCCGGGCGGCAGCGCCCCCTTCTCCACCCGTGCAGAGATCTAAGGGGGGCCGTCGATCTGCGACAGCGCAGGCGCCCCCCCGCCCCCTGGCCGCGCTTCGGTCGCGACCGGCAACGCAGATCTCGCGTTCGAGACGACTGGTCGCGCGGGGGGGCGCGGGATCGATCAGTGCTCGCGCATGCTGGCAGTCACCCACGGGCCCGTGAGCCCGTCCAGCTCGCAATCCCACAACGCCTGGGCATCCATCTCGTCGACCACGCCCTCGCCGTAGACCTTCAAGGCCAAGCTGCGCAGCATGATGACCATGCCTCGCACGAAGGCGGCGCGACCGGCCTCGCCTGCGACGCCCAGCAGCACCGAGGCGTCCAGCTTCACGTAGTCCAAGCCAGCCTGGTACAGGCGTTCCACCTGGGCCAGGCCGGCACCCGCATGCTCCAGGCCCAGCTTGACGCCCAGAGGTCGCAGTTGCTGGCCAAGCTCCAGCAGGCGATCGAAATGCTCTGTGGCGGCGGCCTCGGTCAGGTCCAGCAGCAGGCCCCGCGCGGCCTGCGGCCACAGGCCCAGCAGCTCGCGCAGTTGCGGCAGGAAAACGGCATCCGCCAACGAGGCTGGCGCCACATTGATGCAGCGAGGCTGGCCGTCTCCCGTGATGGCCTTGAGCGCCATGTCGACCGCGAAGAGGTCCACATGGGCCGTCAGCCGCGCGCGGGCGGCGAGCGGCAGCCAGGTGGCGGCCGGCGCGAACCCTGCTCCCAAGTCCAGCTGAAGGGGGCATTCCAGGTGCAGCACGCGGCCGGCACGATCACACACCGGGAACTCGGCCAGACGGCCTCGCTGTTGGCCCACGGCCTGCTGCAGCTGGGCACGCCACAGGCCCTCACCCTGCTCGCGGCCGAGGCCAGGGTCGGCCACGATCTCGACGACGAAACCGCCACGCGCCTCGCTGAGATGCTCGGCGCGCGCCAACGCGGCGTCCGCCTCGCCCAGCCAGACGCTGCTGGGCCGCTCACGCGGCAGTTCGATGGCGCCCAGCGCCACCTGCACGCCGGGGCCAAAGGCCGGGAGGCTGGCGCGCAGCGCGTCAGCCAGCGCATGGGCCGTCTCGGCAGCCACGCCCTCGGCGGGCAACCACAGCGCGAAATCGCCACCGTTGAGTCGGCCGACGCGGCAGCCGGCAACGGACTCGGGATAAGCCTGCAGCGCCGTGACGACGGTCAGCAACACGTCGTCCACGGCAACGCGGCCGAGGCGGGCATTCAGGCCCGGCAAATCGCGCAGCCGCACCAGCACAAGACCCGCGATGGCCGGGCCATCGTCGCGCTGCAGCGCGGCGTCCAGCTCAGCGAGGAAATGTCGGCGCGTGGACACGCCGGTCAGCGGGTCATGGTGCACCTGCTCGCGCAGCACCAGCAACTGGCCCGCCTGGGCCTCGAACATCTCCTTGACCCGTTGCACCATCGCGTTCATCGCACGTGTCAGGCGCTGCAGCTCGGGCACTCGCGGCTCAGTGACCTGGCCGTAGCTGCCCACCAGAACGCCCTCCGCCTGGGCCACGGCGGCATCCAGCGGACGACGGATGCGGCGCAGGCCGGCCCAGGCCACGACGGCCGCAGCGATGCCAACGATGAGCAGCCAGGCCAGCAGCCTGCGCGAACTCAGCCACAGCGCATCATGGGCGTAGCTGGACTGGCTCTTCAATTCCACCGAACCGATGGCGTTCCAGCCGTTGGACACCTGGGCGACACCAGGTTCTGCGGTGATAGGCAACAGCGCACGGAACCAGCCCGGGGCTTGGCCGCGACGCGGCGCCTCGCTGCGCTCGAACAGCGTAGCGCCGTCAATGCCGCGCCAGCGCACGAACTCGTAGGCCCCGGTGTCGAACTGGGCGGACACGAGGAGCTTGATCAGCTCGCCGTCCCCCTTCTGCTGCGACAGCGCCAGCGCCAGCGCCTGGGCGTTGTCGGCGTTCTTCAGCTCGAGCTGGGTACGCATCAACTGCTGCGTGGACAGCGTGGACAGGCCGACCGCACCCACCAACGCAGCCAGCACCACACCCAGCACCAGCCAGGCGATCTGCCGCATCAACGACATGACTCACTCCCCATCACAAGAATCCCTCTGCTCTGACCTTGGCGACCAGCTCGCGCCACAGCGACAGGCGCGCCAGCGGATCACCCGCCGTCACCTGGCCCGTACCCTGCCACAGGCCCTCGGTGTTGAAACTGAATACCGGCGTCAGATCCGCCCGCTGCGATGCGGGCAGCACCTCCGGCCGCAGGTTGTCCAGGATCAACGGCTCGGCGCCCGGCTGGGCATAGTAGGCCAGCACCATATGGGCCAGCGATTGCCCGGCCAGCCGCGCCCGCACGTAGACCAGCCGGAGCCGGGCCGTCGGTACGCCCGCGGCAGTCAGGCTGAAGTACTTGGCGATTGCGTAGTCCTCGCAGTCGCCTGCGCGCTTCTCCAGGCTCTCCAGTGGCGAGGCCCAGTAGTCCGGCACGCCCCACGTGACGGCATCGTCCCTGAATGCGAGGCGACGGTTGAAGAAATCGTTGATTTCCCTCAGCCGCTGCAACTCCTCCTGCGTGCCGCTGTGTTCGATCTGCTGCACCAAGGCCTGGGCCTGCTCGACCACCCGCGGGCCGCGCAGGGCTGCCGCGTCGAGCACGCGCGCCGCGTCGTAGGCCGCCGCGGCCAGCAGGGGGCCCGCCACCAGGGCGGCCAGCCACCACCGGCGCGGGCGGAAGGCGAAAGCAACGCGAGGCGGGGAAGTGGGCAAGATTGACGGGGGGCAGCGATTGAATTCACTGTACCCGCACGGAGGCAACCTAAGATTTTGTGATCATGCAGAACCCGGCCTCAACTCACGCATCGCGCGCTCAGCAGATCCGCGACGACCTCGACCAGTCGCGCCGCCGCGGCCCCTTGCAGCAGATCCAGATTCCCCCCTGCCCCGAGCTGCTGGCCCAGTTGCAACAGGCGATGAGCACGCCGGAGCCCGATCTCACGCTGGTTGCCCGCATCGCCTCCAGCGACGTGGCCATGGCCGCCACGCTGCTGCGCATCGCCAACGGCCCGCTGTTCAAGCCCGTGGGCCTGCCCTGCACCACCGTGGGCCAGGCCATGAACCGCATCGGCCTGCGCGAGAGCGTGTCGGTCATGACTGGTTTTCTGCTGCAGCACGCCATTCCCGTCAACGCGCCGCAGTTGGTGCGCTTCTGGCAGCGCAGCACCAAGCGCGCCATCGCGATGGCCACCATCGCCCAGCAGCTCCCGGGCCTGTCGCCCGACCTCGCCCACAGTTTCGGCCTGTTCCTGCACGTCGGCATGCCGGTGCTGCTGCAGAGTGTGCGCGGCTATGCATCGACGATGGTGGAGGCCGGCGCGCGCATTGACCGCCCCTACATCGCCACCGAAAACGCCAACCACAAAACGGACCACGCAGTCGTCGGCGCCCTGGTCGTGCGGGTGTGGAACCTCGCTCCACCACTGATCGCAGCCATCCGTCTGCACCACGACTTCGCAGCCCTGGGCCATGGTGACATCGAGCCCGAGATCCACACGCTCATCGCCGCCGGCCTCATCGCCGAGCATCTGATGCGCCGCCACGAGGGCCTGCCCGAAGACGCCGACTGGGCCGGCCACCACGCCGCCGCCATGGGCTGGCTGCACATCGGCTGGGACGAACTGGCGCAGTGGGAAGAGGCGGTGAACCTGCAGTTCGACGCCGTCTGAGCCCGATGCGGCTGCCACGCCTGCGCACACTCGTCCTCGTCGCCATGATCGTGGCGACGCTGGGCACGGTGGGCTGGTGGGTGTTCGGCCCGCCCGGCGTCGCCGTGGAGCTCACCCGGCGCAGCTGGCGCATGGAGATCGTCGTCGAGCGGCTGCGCGCGGAAGGCGGCTCCGACTGGTGCGACGAGCTGCCCGAAGGCGCCTTCGACATCACCCGGCGCGTGGTCGCTGACCCAGCCGGCCGCCGCGCCGAGCCTGGCGAGCATTGCCGCTATACGGTGCTGGCCTGGCGCCGCAGCTGGATCGCGAAGACCGAGGGCGGCCCCGATACCCGGCCGGACTGGCCTCGCCCGCCGCTGCGCGTGGCGCCGCCGGGCCAGCCGGGCAGCGAACGCCTGGGCAAGCGCGAGGCCTACTACGAGATCGAGCTCAGCGACGGCGGCGACCACCTCTGGACGTGCCGCATGGACCTGGAACGGTGGATGCAGTTGCGAGTCGGGCAGCGTTTCCGCGTGCCGGTGGACCGTTTCGGCACGGCAGACTGCCCGCACATGTACGAGTCTCGGCTCTAGCGGAACAGCTGCCAGGCAGCCACGACGACATGGCCCCAGAGCGTCAGGTTGAAGCCCAGCAGCGTGAAGACGCGCAGAAAATTCCACAATTTACGCGCGCGATCCAGTGCCTCGTCTGCCCCGGTGAAGACATAGATGCCCATGTAGAGGGCCGAAGGCACCAGCGTGGCGGCCATGGCCAAAGCCATGAACCAGTAGAAGAAGGTCATCCCGGCATTGTGACGACAGCCGGCGCCCCCAGGCCCAGCGTTAGCCCGAAGAGCGCACCGGGCAGGCCTGTGCGTCAGCCCGGGCTCGTGGCCTTCCAGCGTTTGAGTACCTCGGCCTCCTGCTCGGGCGAGAAAGCCAGACGCGTGCGTCCTTCCTTTTCCTGGAGCTGCCCCTGGTACCAGGCCAGCGTATCGGCCACCGTCTGCTCGACGGGGCGGAAGCGCAGGCCGGCCTGCACGGCGCGCCGGTTCTGCCAGGTGTGGAAGCCCCGGGTGTCACCCTGGTGGGGCACCCAGATCGGGAAGCTGATGCCTTCCTGCCGGGCGACAAACTCACCAGGAATCCAGGTGACGCTCCCGCCCGTGGGCGTGGCCTTCTGGCAGGCGGCGATGACGCGCCCCCAGCTCATGGGCTGGGCGGGCCCGAGGGCGTTGAAGCGGCCCGTGGTGCCGTTCTCGACCAGTAGCACCAGCCATTCGGCAAGATCGCGGACATCGATGAGCTGCAGCGGGTCGCTCGGCGCGCCGGGCACGGCCACCTCGCCGCCCCTGTCGAAACGCGCCGGCCAATAGGTGAAACGGCCGCTGGGATCGTCGGGACCGACGATGAAGCCGGGCCGCACGACGGCCGTACGCCCGGGAAGCGCCGCTTCGGCTGCGGCTTCGCAGGCGGCCTTGAGCCCACCGTAGTTCTCGAAGCCCTTGCCCATGTCCTCGACCTGGGGGTCGGTCAGCACTGCCAGCGGCGCCTCCTCGTCGCCATTGACCGGGGCGGGCTCGCGGTAGGCGCTGACGCTGGAGATGTAGATGTAGTGCTTGACCCGTGGCGCCAGCAGGCTGGCCGACGCACCCACCATGCGCGGATAGAAGCCCGAGTCGTCGATCACGGCGTCCCATTCGCCGCTCTCCAGCGATTTGAGGCCCTCGCCCTTGAGTGGATCGCGGTCGCCCTGGCGCTTCTCGATGTCAGGGAACAGCCCGGGGCGCGTTCGGCCCCGGTTGAAGAGGGTCAGCGTGTGACCTCGCGAACGGGCCGCCTCCACGATGGCCGGGCCGAGGAAGCCGGTGCCGCCGAGGACAAGGATGCGCTTGGGAGGAGTGGTGGCCGCGAGGGCGGCGCCGGGAAGCAGGGCGGTGCTCATTTGTAGGACCTGTCGACGGTTGGGGCGGACCTTCATGCTGGGGGTTCCTTTGACCCCATTAGCACGCCAATCCGCCCGGGCTGCGACAAGTCACGGCGGGAAAACCCGGCGCATGACAAAAGTCTGCCCTGCCTCGAAGCCCTGTCCTGCCGCCTGCGGCGACCCAGGCCGGCCCGGTCTCAGGCGATCTTGAAGACCGCCACCACCTCGGCCAGATTCTGGGCCTGGTCGCTCAGCGAGGACGAGGCCGCCGTCGACTCCTCGACCAGCGCGGCGTTCTGCTGCGTCATCTGGTCAAGGTTGGCGACGGCTTGGTTGACCTGGGCGATGCCGTCGCGCTGCTCGACCGCGGCGGCCGCGATCTCGGCCATCAGATCCGTGACGCGGCGCACGCTCGCGACGATCTCTTCCATGGACTGCCCGGCCTCGGCCACATCGGCTGCCCCGGCCTCGACGGTCTCGACCGAGCGGCCAATCAGCGTCTTGATTTCCTTCGCCGCCTCGGCGCTGCGCTGGGCCAGCGTGCGCACCTCGCCAGCGACTACCGCGAAGCCGCGACCCTGCTCTCCGGCACGGGCGGCCTCCACGGCCGCGTTCAGCGCAAGGATGTTGGTCTGGAAGGCGATGCCGTCGATGGTGCCAATGATGTCGGAGATCTTGCGCGAAGAATCGCTGATCTCATCCATGCGCTGCACCACCGCGCCGACCACCTTGCCACCCCGGGCTGCTGCCTCGGCCGCCGTGCTGGCCAACTGGTTGGCCTGGCGGGCGGTGTCCGCCGACTGGCCCACGGCGCCGGTCAGCTCTTCCATGCTGGATGCGGTCTCTTCGAGGTTGGATGCGGTCTGCTCGGTGCGGGCCGACAGGTCATGGTTGCCGGTTGCGATCTGCGAAGCGGCACTGGACACCGAGTCCACGCCCTCGCGCACCTGGCTGACGACGTTCTTCAACTGGCCGACCATGCGCAGCAGCGCGCTTTGCAGCTGCGCCAGCTCGTCCCCACCGACGACACGCAGGCTGCGCGTCAGGTCCCCGCTCGCGACGGCCTCGGCCAGCTCCACGGAGGCCGCCAGCGGCCGCGTGATCTGTCGCGTGATGCTCCACGCCAACGCCGCGCCGAGCAACACCGCCACCACGGTCATGCCGATGATCAGGTTGCGGCTGTTGGCGTAGATCCGGTCGCCGAGCTCATTGGCGATCTCCGAGTTCTTGCCGTTCAGCTCGACCAGCGCGTCGATGTCCTGGATGGTGGCATTGAACTTGGCAAGGCCGTCCCCGACCAGCAGCGTCTTCGCCCGGGCCTCGTCGTCCGCAAGCGCAGCGGCCTTGAAGGTCCGGCTGTTCTCCAGGTAGGCGCCCCAGCTCTCCTTGAACCGCTTCAGCATGGCCGACTCTTCGGGTGTGGTCGGCAGTTTCTCGTAGATCGCCAGGTGCTCCTCCATCAACTGCAGGTACTTCTGCGACGACTCCACCGCCGCCTTGCGCTCGGCCGGATCGGACAGCGCCACGCGGTACTCGCTGGTCCGGTAGCGGGTGGCCTGCTTTGCGACTTCCTGCAGCTCCCGCACCGAGGGCAGGTAGTTGTCGCCCATGTCGCTGGCGGTGTCGTTGACGCGGCCCAGCTGGAAGATGGCCAGCGAGCCCAGGATGACCGTGATCAGCAGCACCGTGAGGAAGGCCAGGCCCAGCTTGGCGCCGACGGAAATGCGGGTAAGGAATTGCATGGGAGGTCTTGGACGTGGCAGGCGGAATCCGACATGCAAGGACTTCGCATGTCTGGCTTCTCAGATTGTTGTACGCGTACGGTATTCACCAGAACCTAGAGGCAGAGCGCCGCGTGCGTATTTAACGTGGGAGACTGGAACCGTTGACGTACATCAACGACATCCCGCTCACGAGGCGGCATGCAACGCAAGGGAGGAGACATGACGACCAGAACGCCGCCTCCGGCGGCTGTCGCCAAACCCCGAGTCCGCCGTGGCCCGGCCGAGATGGCGCAGTTGAAGCTAAAACTGCTGGAACTGGCGCGTGGGATCCACGACGCCGAGGGCCCGGCCGCGCTGTCCATGCGGCGACTTGCCCAGGACGCCGGCCTGTCGACGATGGCGCTCTACAGCTATTTCCCCAACAAGCAGGCGCTGCTGGAGGGGCTGTGGCTTGAAGTCTTCGAAGCGCTGCTGGCTGAGCTGCTGGCCGCCTCGATGGGTCGGCGCGCGCCGTTGAAGGTGATGGAGGGGCACCTGCGCAGCTTCCTGGCCTTTTGGGAGGCCCGTCCGGAGCAGTTCCGCATGATCTACATGTCGACGCCCCAGGGCGACGGCAAGGAGGCTGTGCCGATGAAGGACCAGCCGGTCTACCGTCAGCTGATCCAGCTGGAGCGGGAGCGTGTGGCTGCCTGCGCCGGCACCACCGAGCCCAGCGAGGTCCGGTTGGCCGAAGCCTCGGCGCTGTCTCTGATCAAGCTGGTTGGCTACTTGCTGGTGGTGCTGGGCATGCCACGGTACCCGCTGCCGGAACGCATGCAACTTCGCGAACGGGTGATTGCCGATAGCCTGCACGGCATCGTGAAAACCCTGGCCAGCTAGGGCTGCTGCGGCTTGACCGCATTCAACATCTCGCGCCACAGGGGCGCGTAGGCCGCATTGCCCACGCCATCGGTGTGGGGCAGGCGGGTGACGACCGGCAGGTCCAGCACATGCACCTGCGCGGCCGGGATGCCCAGGGTGCGGTAGATGCGTTCCAGCGTGCCGGCTTGAGGCTCCTGCGCGTTGTAGGTGGCCTGCCAGCGCTCGAGCGGCGTGACGCTACGACGTCGGTACCAAGCGGCGATGTCACCATTGGCGCCATGGTCCCAGCCGCCGGAGAACACCACCACGCCCGCCACCGCGCGGGTCTGCGCGATGAAAGCCGCCATGCCACCGCCCTGCGATTGGCCCATCAGCACGATGCGGCTCCAACGCGGCTCGTTGCCGTCCAGGTAGCCCTGCCAATGGCCCGCCGGGTCCTGCCCGGCCAGGTGGCGCAGCAGCTGTGAGAGGCGCGGCACGATGGCGTCTTCGGGCCGGTCATCCACCGGCGCACCGGACTGGTCACCCCAGGCACGCTGCTGGCGGAACTGCGCAGCACATGCCGGCTGCATGCGCAGCCGCGCGGGCGTGCAGACCTGGGCCACGGCCGGTGTGTCGTGGTAGGACAGCGCCACGAGCCGGTAGCCCTCACCCAGCACCTCGGCGAAGAGGGCCTTGGGACCGCGCTCGGGCTGGCCACCAGTGCCAGGCAGCCACACCAGCAAAGGCCCGGCCGTGGCCGGGTCGTAGGCGACCCAATGTGCCGGCTCTCCAGCCGCCAGTCTCGCGTCAGTTGCATGGGGAGCGATGGACCACGTGACAGGCTGCTGGGCCGCTGCCGCAAACGCGGCAAGGCCCAGCAGCGCGACCGCTCCCGGCCGGCGCATGGCGCCTACTTGCGCCGGACCGGGGGGACGTCGGTGCAGGAGCCGTGCGCCACTTCCGCGGCCATGCCCAGCGACTCACCCAGCGTCGGATGCGGGTGAATGGTCTTGCCGATATCCACGGCATCAGCCCCCATCTCGATGGCCAGCGCGATCTCGCCGATCATGTCGCCGGCATGCGTGCCGACGATACCGCCGCCGATGATGCGGTGGCTTTCCTCGTCGAAGATCAGCTTGGTGAAGCCCTCGTCGCGGCCATTGGCGATCGCACGGCCCGAGGCCGTCCAGGGGAACAGTCCCTTGGTGATCTTGATGCCCTTGGCCTTGGCCTCGTCCTCGGTCATGCCCACCCACGCGACCTCGGGGTCGGTGTAAGCCACGCTCGGAATCACGCGGGCATCGAACTGCGACTTCTTGAGCTTGTCGTCGCCCAGCAGCTCGCCGGCGCACACTTCCGCCGCTACATGGCCTTCGTGCACCGCCTTGTGGGCCAGCATCGGCTGACCGACGATGTCACCGATGGCGAAGATGTTGGCAACGTTGGTACGCATCTGCACGTCGACTGGGATGAAACCGCGGTCGCCAACGATGACGCCAGCGTTTTCGGCGCCGATCTTCTTGCCATTGGGCGTGCGGCCCACCGCCTGCAGCACCAGGTCGTAACGCTGGGGCTCCTTGGGGGCTCCCTCGCCTTCAAACGTCACGTAGATGCCATCGGGCTTGGCTTCGGCAGCGACCGTCTTCGTGTTCAACATGATGTTGTCGAAGCGGCCCTGGTTGAACTTCTGCCAGACCTTGACGAGGTCGCGGTCCGCGCCGGTCATCAGCGTGGGCAGCATCTCGACGACATCCAGGCGCGCGCCGAGGGTGGAGTACACCGTGCCCATCTCAAGGCCGATGATGCCGCCGCCCACGATGAGCATCTTCTCGGGCTTGACGCCCATCTCCAGCGCACCGGTCGAATCGACGATGCGGGGGTCGGCCGGCAGGAACGGCAGGCGCACGGCCTGCGAACCGGCCGCAATGATGAGGCGCTTGAACGCCACAGTCTGCGTCGCGCCGGTCTTGGCTTGTCCGACCGCACCTTCCGTGGCCTCGACCTTAAGGTGTTGCGCATCCAGCAGCGAACCGACGCCGCGCAGCACCGTCACCTTGCGCATCTTGGCCATGGCCGCGAGACCGCCGGTCAGCTTGCCGGTGACCTTGTTCTTGTGCGCGCGCAGCTTGTCAATGTCGACGGTGGGTGCACCGAAGGCCACGCCCAGGTCGGCCATGTGGCTGACCTCGTCCATGACCGCCGCGACGTGCAGCAGGGCCTTGGACGGGATGCAGCCCACGTTCAGGCAGACGCCACCCAGCGTCGCGTAGCGCTCGACGATGGCGACCTTGAGGCCGAGGTCGGCGGAGCGAAACGCGGCCGAATACCCGCCGGGGCCACCGCCCAGGACGACGACGTCGAAGGCCTGGTCCGCACTGCCGGAGTAGGTCGCGGCAGCGGGCGCTGGTACGGGCACCGCAGCCACCGGAGCCGGCGCAGGCGCCGCGGGAGCCGGGGCGGGTGCAGCAGCACCTTCGGACTCCAGCGTCAGCACGACCGAGCCCTTGCCGACCTTGTCGCCGACCTTGACCTTCAGCTCTTTCACAACGCCGGCGGCCGACGACGGAATCTCCATCGAGGCCTTGTCGCTCTCGACGGTGATCAGGCTCTGCTCGACCTTGATCGTGTCGCCAGCCTTGACCAGCACCTCGATGACGCCGACTTCGTCGAAGTCGCCGATGTCGGGAACTTGAACTTCAATGAGTGCCATGAGTTCGACTCCCGATCACAGCGCGATCCGACGGAAGTCGGACAGCAGCGACGCGAAGTAGACGTTGAAGCGTGCGGCAGCCGCGCCGTCGATGACGCGGTGATCCCAGCTCAGCGACAGCGGCAGGATCAGGCGCGGCACGAAGGCCTTGCCATCCCAGACTGGCTCCATCGAACTCTTGCAGACACCCATGATGGCCACTTCCGGCGCGTTGATGATGGGCGTGAAGTACTTGCCCCCGATGCCGCCCAGCGACGAGATCGAAAAGCAGCCGCCGCTCATGTCGGCCGGGCCCAGCTTGCCGTCGCGGGCCTTCTTGGCCAGCTCGGACATCTCCTGGCTGATCTGGAAGATGCCCTTCTTGTCGGCGTCCTTGATGACAGGCACGACAAGACCGTTGGGTGTGTCCGCCGCGAAGCCGATGTGGAAATAGTTCTTCAGCACCAGCGTGTCGCCGTCCAGCGAACTGTTGAACTCGGGGAACTTCTTCAGCGCCGCGACGGCCGCCTTGATCATGAAGGCGAGCATCGTGACCTTGATGCCGGCCTTCTCGTTCTCCCTGTTCAACTGCACGCGGAAGGCTTCGAGCTCGGTGATGTCCGCATCGTCGTGGTTCGTCACGTGCGGGATGACGACCCAGTTGCGATGCAGGTTGGCACCCGAGATCTTCTTGATGCGGGACAGCTCCTTGCGCTCCACCGCACCGAACTTCTCGAAGTCCACCTTGGGCCAGGCCAGCAGGTTGAGGCCAGCACCGCCGGCCGCAGAGCCGCCCGCGGGCGCGGCTGCCTTCTGCGAGGCCGTCTGCACAGAGCCGCTCATGACGGCCTTGACGAAGCCTTGCACGTCGGTCTCGGTGATGCGCCCCTTAGCGCCAGTGCCCTTCACTTCAGCCAGCGGCACGCCCAGCTCGCGTGCCAGCTTGCGGATGCTGGGCGAGGCGTGGGGCAGCTGACCCGTGGGGGAGGTCGGCTGGTGCGCGGGCAGCACGGCAGCGGCAGGTGCTGCCGCCGGCGCTGCCGCGGCGACGGGCGCCGCTGCTGCAGGGGCAACCGCCGCGGAGGCCGGAGCGGGAGCGGGTGCGGCAGCAGCACCGCCGACTGCCTTCACGCGGGCCAGGGGCGAGCCCTTGCTGACCTTGTCACCCACCTTGACCAGCAGTTCCTCGACGACGCCCGCCGTCGACGACGGAATCTCCATGGAGGCCTTGTCGCTCTCGACCGTGATCAGGCTCTGCTCAACCTTGACGGTGTCGCCCACCTTCACGAGCAGCTCTATGACGGCCACCTCGTCGAAGTCACCGATGTCCGGCACTTCGATGGTGACGGAGCCCCCCTGCGCAGCCGCCGATGCGGGCGCAGCAGGTTCGGCCGCAGCAGGTGCCGGTGCCGGTGCCGGCTTGGACACGGCCGGTGCCGGAGCGGCAGGCGCGGGGGCAGCAGCACCCTCGCCTTCGACGACCACCAGCACGCTGCCTTGCTTGACCTTGTCGCCCACGGCGACCTTGATCTCCTTGACGACGCCGGCCTGCGACGACGGGATCTCCATCGACGCCTTGTCGCTCTCCACGGTCACGAGGCTCTGCTCGACCTTAACGGTGTCGCCGACCTTGACGAGCACTTCGATGACGCCGACCTCGTCGAAATCGCCGATGTCGGGAACCTTGACTTCAACCAATGCCATGTCTTGTCTCCCGGTGGCTTAGGCGTACAGCGGGTTGATCTTGTTCACGTCAATGCCGTACTTGGCGATGGCCTCGGCCACGCGCGCGACGGGCACTGCACCTTCGTCGGCCAGCGCCTTCAGCGCGGCGACGACGATGTAGTGGCGGTTGACCTCGAAGTGCTGGCGCAGCTTGGAGCGGAAGTCGCTGCGGCCGAAGCCATCGGTGCCCAGCACCTTGTACGTGCGGCCGCTCGGGATGAAGGCGCGAATCTGTTCCGCGTAGTTCTTCATGTAGTCGGTGGACGCGATGACCGGCCCCTTGGTCTGGCCAAGCTGTTGCGTCACGAAGGGCACGCAGGCGAGCTCGGTCGGGTGCAGGAGGTTCCAGCGCTCGGCGTTCTGGCCGTCGCGAGCCAGTTCGTTGAAGCTCGGGCAGCTCCACACGTTGGCGCCCACGCCCCAGTCTTCCTCCAGCAGCATCTTGGCGACCTGGCTCTCGCGCAGGATGGTGCCCGAGCCCAGCAGGTTGACGCTGACGGGCTTGCTTGCATCGGCCTCTTCAAGCAGGTACATGCCCTTGAGGATCTGCTCCTCGGTGCCGGCCTTCAGGCCCGGCATCGGGTAGTTCTCGTTGAGCAGGGTGATGTAGTAGAAGACGTTCTCCTGGTCCTCGACCATGCGCTTGAGGCCGCGCTGCATGATGACGGCGACTTCGTGCGCGAAGGTCGGGTCATAGGACACGCAGTTGGGGATCGTGCCCGCGAGGATGTGGCTGTGGCCGTCCTCGTGCTGAAGACCTTCGCCGTTCAGCGTCGTGCGACCCGACGTGCCGCCCAGCAGGAAGCCGCGGGCCTGCATGTCGCCCGCCGCCCAGGCCAGGTCGCCGATGCGCTGGAAGCCAAACATCGAGTAGTAGACGTAGAACGGGATCATCACGCGGTTGTTCGTCGAGTACGACGTCGCCGCGGCGATCCAACTGGCCATGCCGCCCGCTTCGTTGATGCCTTCCTGCAGGATCTGGCCGGCCTTGTCCTCGCGGTAGTACATGACCTGATCCTTGTCGACCGGCGTGTACAGCTGCCCCTTGGGGTTGTAGATGCCGATCTGGCGGAACAGGCCTTCCATACCGAAGGTACGCGCCTCGTCAACGAGGATGGGCACGACGCGCGGGCCGATCTCCTTGTCGCGCAGCAACTGCGTCAGAAAGCGAACATAGGCCTGCGTCGTCGAGATCTCGCGGCCTTCGGCGGTCGGATCCAGGACGGCCTGGAAGGTGGCCAGGTCAGGCGCCTTGAAATGCTCCTCGGCCTTGGCACGGCGGCTGGGCAGGTAGCCCCCCAGGGCCTGGCGGCGCTCGTGCAGGTAGCGCATCTCCGGCGTGTCTTCGGCCGGCTTGTAGTACGGGATCTTGGGCAGCTCGCTGTCCGGCACCGGGATGTTGAACCGGTCGCGGATGTACCTGATGTCGTCGTCCGTCAGCTTCTTGGTCTGGTGGACGGTGTTCTTGCCTTCGCCGGCCTTGCCCATGCCGTAGCCCTTGACGGTCTTGACCAGCAGCACGGTCGGCTGGCCCGTCGTGTTGTTGTGGGCCTTGTGGAAGGCGGCATAGACCTTCTCGGGCTCGTGGCCGCCGCGGCGCAGCTCGAAGATCTCCTCATCGCTCATGTGGGCGACGAGCTTGGCCGTCTCGGGGTACTTGCCGAAGAAGTGCTCGCGGACATGGGCGCCGTCCTTGGCCTTCATGACCTGGTAGTCGCCGTCCAGCGTCTCCATCATCAGCTGCTTGAGCTTGCCGCTCTTGTCACGGGCGAGCAGCTCGTCCCAGCCCTTGCCCCAGATCAGCTTGATGACGTTCCAACCGCTGCCGCGGAACTCGCCCTCGAGCTCCTGGATGATCTTGCCGTTGCCACGCACCGGGCCGTCCAGCCGCTGCAGGTTGCAGTTGACGACGAACACCAGGTTGTCGAGGTTCTCGCGCGCGGCCAGGCCGATCGCGCCGAGGCTTTCCGGCTCGTCCATCTCGCCGTCGCCGCAGAACACCCAGACCTTGCGGTTCTCGGTGTTGGCGATGCCGCGAGCGTGCAGGTACTTGAGGAAGCGCGCCTGGTAGATCGCCATCAGCGGGCCCAGGCCCATGCTGACGGTGGGGAACTGCCAGAAGTTGGGCATCAGCTTCGGGTGCGGGTAGCTCGACAGCCCCTGGCCGTCGACTTCCTGGCGGAAGTTGTCGAGCTGCTCCTCGGTCAGCCGGCCTTCCAGGAAGGCGCGGGCGTAGATGCCGGGCGCGCTGTGGCCCTGGATATAGAGGCAGTCGCCGCCATGGTCCTCGCTGGCCGCGTGCCAGAAATGGTTGAAGCCGGCGCCAAACATGCTGGCCACTGACGCAAACGAGCCGATGTGGCCGCCCAGGTCGCCGCCGTCGGCAGGGTCCAGCCGGTTGGCGCGCACGACCATGGCCATGGCGTTCCAGCGCATGTAGGCGCGCAGGCGCTTCTCGATCTGGATGTTGCCGGGGCAGCGGGCTTCCTGGTCTGCCTCGATGGTGTTGACGTAGCCGGTCGTGGCCGAGAACGGCAGGTCGATGCTGTGCTGGCGGGCGTGCTCCAGGATCTCCTCGATCAGGAAGTGCGCACGCTCGGCGCCTTCACGGTCGATGACGGCGGACAGCGCATCCAGCCACTCCTTGGTTTCCTGCGGGTCGGCGTCATTCAATGCGGCGCCTGGAATGTCTTTCGGCTGGGCGGACATGGCCGGTCTCCTATATCTGGCGCGCCTCTGGCGGGCGGCGGACTGAGTTTCTGACAGGGGTCTACCCGGACTGCGACCCCCGGGCCGGCGGAGTGTCTCACAAGCCCGCCCGAATTCCCAAATTGTGCGAATCGATTTCTTATTGTGAAATTCTGGGCGGCAATGCCGGCCCGGATAATTTGCGCCATGCCCCCTGCCTCCGCTCCGCCCAACCGCAGTCAGCGCTGGATCGCGACGCTGCGCCGCCTGGTCACCAGTTGGTGGTTCCGGCAGTCGCCGTCCCGCCAGGACCGCCTGGCCACGCTGGGGCCCCTGATCTCCGTGCTGCTGTTCCTGGCGGCCATCATTTCGGCCTTCTGGTATCTGCGCAACGAAGAAATCGAGCGCGAGACCGAGTCCGTCAAGCGCGACACCGAGATCGCCCAGCAGCAGATTCGCCTGCGCCTCATCGAGAACCAGGAGCAGTTGGTGCGCATTGCGCGCGAGGTTGTCACGCGCCAGATCGATGCCCACGAATTCTCCGCGCAGGCCCAGGCTTTCGCACGCGAGCGCCCCGAGCTCACGCATGTGACCTGGCTCAGCGCCAAGCGCGAACGCCGCAGCAGCGTCGGCGCGGCGGGCTTCCAGGCCGACGGGCTGATGTCGGCAGACGGCAGTGACCCGTCCATGCCGATGCCCAACCAGTCCAATGCACCGGCGATCGCCTTCGAGGCCGCCAAGGAGCGCCGCCAGCCGGTCTATTCGTCCCCGTTCCCCGACACCAATGGCGCCATCGTCTTCCAGCTCCACATCCCGCTGATCGACCGGGGCGGTTTCGCCGGCGTGCTGATCGCCGAGTACACCGTGGAGTCGCTGCTGCGCTACTACGTGCCCAGCGAAGTGGCGACGCGCCACAGCATCGCCGTGCTGGACGTGCCGCGCGACCAGGTGGTCGCCAGCACCGTCACGCCCATGCCGGGGCAGATGCTGCGTCGCGCCGCACTGCTGCACGACGTGCCGCTGGCACCCGCACTCAACGGCCTGGTGCTGCGCGGCCAGGGCTGGCGCACCTCCATCGGCCTCATCAACAACGCGCTGTTCTGGCTGGTCCTGGCACTGGCCGGGATGACGGTCTGGATGCTGCTGGGCACCTGGCGACACATGCGCCGCCGCACTCAGATCCAGAACGCGCTGACGCTGGAGACAAACTTCCGCCGCGCCATGGAGAACTCCATGCTGACCGGCATGCGCGCCATGGACATGGACACGCGCATCACCTACGTGAACCCGGCCTTCTGCGCGATGACCGGCTTCCTGGAGACCGACCTCGTGGGCCGCACGCCGCCCTACCCGTTCTGGCCCAGTGACCGCCGCGAGGACAACGCCCGCGCCCTGCAACAGGAGCTGCAGGGCCGCAGCCCCTCCGGCGGCGTGGAGGTCAAGATCCAGCGCAAGGACGGCAGCCAGTTCGACGCCCGCGTCTATGTGTCACCCCTGGTGGACACCAAGGGCAAGCAGACCGGCTGGATGACCTCGATGACCAACATCACCGAGGCCAAGCGCGTGCGCGACCAGCTCTCGGCCTCGCACGAGCGCTTCACCACCGTGCTGGAGGGGCTGGACGCCGCCGTCTCGGTGTTGTCGGTCAACCCACCGGAGCTGCTATTCGCCAACCGCAGCTACCGGCTCTGGTTCGGCGCCGACCCGGCCGGCCATGCGCTGCTGGCCGGCGGCCAGCTCGTGGGCACGACCAGTCGCCGCGGCCTGACGGATTCCTCCGACGAGGTCGACGACTACTCCGGCCTGCCCGCCGAAGCCCTGACCGACATGGGCTCCGACCCGCGCGAGGTCTACGTCGAGTCCCTGGCCATGTGGTTCGACGTGCGTGCGCGCTATCTGCAATGGACCGACGGGCGCCTGGCTCAGATGTTGATCGCCACCGACATCACCATGCGCCGTCACGCCGAGGCCCAGGCCGCGCTGCAGGCAGATAAGGCCCAGGTGACCAGCCGGCTGATGACCATGGGCGAGATGGCCTCCAGCGTTGCCCATGAACTGAACCAGCCACTGACCGCCATCACCAACTACTGCAACGGCATGGTCAGCCGCGTGCGCAACGACAGCATCGACAAGGACGCGCTGCTGGCCGCGCTGACCAAGACCGCCAAGCAGGCGGAGCGCGCCGGCCAGATCATTCACCGCATCCGCAACTTCGTGAAACGCAGCGAGCCGCAGCGCCAGCCGGCCCACGCGGCCGACATCGTCGAGGACGCGGTGGAACTGGCCGGCATCGAACTGCGCCGCCGCAACGTGGCCATCCACACCTATGTGGCCCAGCGCCTGCCACAGCTGATGGTGGACCCCATCCTCATCGAGCAGGTGCTGATGAACCTGCTGAAGAACGCCGCCGAGGCCATCGACAACGCCTCGCTCCCGACCTCACGCCGGCACATCGAGTTGCGCATCGTGCCCAAGCACAGCGCCGAACTGGGCGGCCACATCGAGTTTTCCGTGACCGACATGGGGCCGGGTTTGCCCGATGAGGTGCTGGCCCGCATGTATGAGGCCTTCTTCTCGACCAAGGCCGACGGCCTCGGCATCGGATTAGGGTTATGCCGGTCTATCGTCGAGTCGCATCAGGGCCGGATAAAAGCCGAGAACCTCTACAATGGCTCCTTGGTCGTTGGTTGCCGATTCGCCTTCACGATACCGGTCACCATCACCTCAGAACAACTGCGTCAGGACACCGTGCCAGACGCTTCCGGCAGCGCTCAGAGAACCGAACCCACTGCACCATGAGCTTGATCCCGAAGAAGGGCAATGTCTACGTCGTCGATGATGACGAGGCTGTTCGCGACTCCCTGCAATGGCTGCTCGAAGGCAAGGACTACCGGGTCAAGTGCTTTGACTCGGCCGAATCCTTCCTGGCCCGCTACGACCCCCGCGAGGTCGCCTGCCTAATCGCCGACATCCGCATGGATGGGATGACGGGCCTGGAACTCCAGGACCGCCTCATCGAGCGCAAGAGCCCGCTGCCCATCGTCTTCATCACCGGCCACGGCGACGTACCCATGGCGGTGCAGACGATGAAGAAGGGGGCGATGGACTTCATCGAGAAGCCCTTCAAGGAAGAGGAGCTGCTGGCACTGGTGGAGCGCATGCTCGACCAGGCCCGCGACGCCTTCTCCAGCCACCAAGAAGCCGCCAGCCGCGACGCCCTGCTGGCGCGGCTCACGACGCGCGAGGCCCAGGTGCTCGAGCGCATCGTGGCCGGGCGGCTGAACAAGCAAATCGCCGACGACCTCGGCATCAGCATCAAGACGGTCGAAGCCCACCGCGCCAACATCATGGAGAAGCTCAACGCCAACACCGTGGCCGATCTGCTGAAGATCGCCCTCGGCGCAACGGCGAAGGCCTGACCCGACGACGTTCCCCAGAGGCCGCATTGCGGCCTCTTTGCATTTCTGGAGTTGAAAACATGACCGCCCAACTGATCGACGGCCTCGCCCTTTCCAAGCAACTGCGCGTCGAGGCCGCCACCCGCGCCGCTGCACTGACTGCCCAGGGCAGGCAGCCCGGCCTTGCCGTCGTCCTCGTGGGCGACAACCCGGCCAGCCAGGTCTATGTGCGCAACAAGGTCAAGGCCTGTGAGGAGGCCGGCATCCACTCGCGCCTGGAGAAGTACGACGCCTCCATGACCGAGGCCGAGCTGCTGGCCCGCGTCGACGCGCTGAACAACGACCCCAGCATCCACGGCATCCTCGTCCAGCTGCCGCTGCCCAAGCACATCGACGACCACAAGGTCATCGAAGCCATCTCCCCGGCCAAGGACGTCGATGGCTTCCACGTCGCCAGCGCCGGCGCGCTGATGGTGGGCGAGCCTGGTTTCAAGGCCTGCACACCCTACGGCTGCATGAAGATGCTGGAGAGCATTGGCATGGGCAACCTCAAAGGCAAGCACGCAGTCGTCATCGGCCGCAGCAACATCGTCGGCAAGCCCATGGCCCTGATGCTGCTGGCCGCCAACGCCACGGTCACCGTCTGCCACAGCGGCACCGCCGACCTGGGCGCGATGACCCGCCAGGCCGACGTCATCGTCGCCGCTGTCGGCAAGCGAAACGTGCTGACGGCCGACATGGTCAAGCCCGGCGCCGTCGTCATCGACGTGGGCATGAACCGCAACGATGAAGGCAAGCTTTGCGGCGACGTGGACTTCGACGGCGTGAAGGAAGTCGCCGGCTATATCACTCCGGTGCCCGGTGGCGTGGGTCCTATGACCATTGCCATGCTGCTGGTCAACACGCTTGAATCCGCGGAACGCAGCCTCAAGTCCGCCTGATCATGACGAATCCCCTGCTGTCCACCGCCGCCCTGCCCGAATTCGCGGCCATCCAGCCCGAGCATGTGCAGCCGGCCATCACTGAGCTGCTGGCCGCCGCGCAGGCGGCACTCGACGACGCCGTCAAGCCCACGACGCCGGCCGACTATGACGCGCTCTCGCGCATCCTGGACGCCGCCACCGAGCGCCTGGGCGCCGCCTGGGGTGCCGTCGGGCACCTGAACGCGGTGGCCGACACACCGGCGCTGCGCGAGGCCTACAACGCGATGCTGCCGGCCGTCACCGAGTTCAGCACGGCGATGGGCGCGAACGAGGCACTGTTTGCCAAGTACAAGGCCGTCGTGGCCGCGCAGGGCAAGACCTTGAGCGCGCCGCGCCAGCAGGTGCTCAAGCACGCCATCCGCAACTTCGTGCTTTCCGGCGCCGAGCTGCAAGGCGCGGCCCGCGAGCGTTACGCCGCGATCCAGGAGCGCAGCGCTGAACTGCAGCAGCAGTTCAGCGAGCATGTGCTGGATGCCACCGACGGCTGGAGCTACGTGGCTTCGACCGAGGAACTTGCCGGCGTGCCGCCGGACGTGCTGGATGCCACCAAGCTCGACGACGGCGGCCACAAGCTCACGCTGCACTTCCCGGTCTACCTCCCCGTCATGCAGTACGCCGAGAGCCGCGAGCTTCGCGAGAAGCTCTACCGCGCGTACGTGACCCGCGCCAGCGAGGCCGGCAAGCCAGAGTGGGACAACACGGCCGCCATGCGCGAAATCGTCGCACTGCGCCAGGAAGAGGCCCGCCTGCTGGGCTACGCCAGCTTCGCCGATGTGTCGCTGGCGCCCAAGATGGCCAACTCGCCCGCCGAAGTGGTCGCCTTCCTGCGTGACCTGGCGGCACGCGCGCGGCCCTTTGCCGAGAAAGACCTCGCAGAACTGCGCGACTTCGCCAAGGGCCAGCCGCTGGAATCCTGGGACGTCTCCTACTGGAGCGAGAAGCTCAAGGAGGCCCGCTACGCCTTCAGCGACCAGACCGTCAAGCAGTACTTCACGGCGCCCAAGGTCGTCGCCGGCCTGTTTTCCATCATCGAGCGCCTGTTCGATGTGGCCATCTCCGAAGCCCGGTCATCCGTCTGGCACGAGACCGTCAAGTTCTACGAGATGCGCCGCGGCGGCCAACTGATCGCGCAGTTCTACCTCGACCTCTACGCGCGCAACGGCAAGCGTCCCGGCGCCTGGATGGATGAGGTGCGCAGCCGCTGGCTGAAGCCCACCGGTGATCAGCAGACGCCCGTGGCGCTGCTGACCTGCAACTTCGCCAGCCCAGTGGGAGACAAGCCGGCCCTGCTGACCCACGACGACGTCATCACCCTCTTCCACGAGTTCGGCCACGGCCTGCACCACATGCTGACGCAGGTCAACGACCTGGGCGTGTCCGGCATTTCCGGCGTCGAGTGGGACGCCGTCGAACTGCCCAGCCAGTTCATGGAGAACTTCTGCTGGGAATGGGATGTGCTGCAGCAGCTCAGCGGCCAGGTCGACAGCGGCGAACCCCTGCCCCGCGACCTGTTCGACAAGATGATCGCCGCCAAGAATTTCCAGAGCGGGCTGATGACGCTGCGCCAGATCGAGTTCGCGCTGTTCGACATGCGGCTGCATGGCGAGCCGGGCTCTGAAAGCGACGTGCAAAAGCTGCTGGACGAGGTCCGCGCCGAGGTCGCCGTGCTGGTCCCGCCCAGCTTCAACCGCTTCCAGCACAGCTTCTCGCACATCTTCGCGGGCGGCTATGCGGCCGGCTACTACAGCTACAAGTGGGCGGAGCTGCTCAGCGCCGACGCCTGGAGCGCCTTTGAAGAGGAAGGCGTTTTCAACGCTGCCACCGGCAAGCGATTCCTCACCGAGGTCCTGGAGCAGGGCGGCGCGCGCGATGCCATCGTCAACTTCAAGGCCTTCCGCGGCCGCGAGCCGAAGATCGATGCGCTGCTGCGTCATCAAGGGATGAGCTGATGCGCTACGTCGCCCTCTGGCGCGGCATCAACGTCGGCAAGGCCAAGCGCCTTGCGATGGCCGACCTCAAGGTCGTGCTCGCCGAACTGGGAGCGACGGATGTCACGACGCTGCTGAACAGCGGCAATGCCGTCTTCGATGCGAAGAGAAAGCTGGATGCCGACCGGATACGTGGCGCCGTCCTCGACAAACTTGGCGTTGATGCGGCCGTCATCCTGAAGACGGCTTCCGAGTGGGCCGCCATCGCTGCCGCGCAGCCCGTCGCTGAGGCTGATGACCCGAGCCGCCTGCTCGTGGCCATCACCGCGGACGTCGAGGCCCTGCAGACCGCAGCCGACATTGTGGCCGCCAGCGGCGAGAGCTTCGTCGTCACAGCCGACGCAGCCTGGCTGTGGTGCGGCAACGGCATCCTCGAGAGCAAGGCCGCCGTGGCGCTGCTGAAGAGGCTCGGAGAGCGCGGCACGACCCGCAACTGGGCAACCGTCCAGAAGCTGGACGCGCTGGCGAAGGCCTAGGCTGGATCGTCCAGCGTGTGCACGCGCATGCCCACGCCGTGGCGCGCGGGCTCCTGCCACGGCGCCCGGGCCAGCATGCGGCGGCCGTCCGTCAGGCCGGCCGCCCAGCGTGCGCGCAGGCGCGCATCGCTGAAGTCGATGTCGCGCCAGGAGTCCTCACCCGGGAGCGCGCGCATGACGAGGTGGACGACGTCGATGTGCGCGTCGCAGCCCATGGCCAGCAGTTGCTTCACGGAAGGCTCCGCCGCGGTCGCGGCATCCAGCCTGCGGCCGACGAGACGCAGCGCGCGGCGCAGATTCTGCATGCGCTCGTGGTCGTCCAGATGCTCGCAGATGCGGCTGGCGTACTGGATGTCCTTGTAGCGCGTCAGCGCCTGCGCCATCGTGTGCGGGGCGGCCTCACTGGCGTCCCACAGGTCGACCATGAAGCACAGCGAGTCGCGGCGCTCGCTGTCGTCCAGCACCACGTCCAGCGGCGTGTTGGAGTAGATGCCGCCGTCCCAGTAGGCCTCGTGGCCGATGACGACGGGCGCGAAGCCGGGCGGCAGCGCGCCGCTGGCCATCACATGTTCGGGGCCGATGCGGATGTGGCTGTCGCGGTTGTCGAACAAGGCCAGCTCGCCGCTGCGCACGTTCACGGCGCAGAGCGTCAGCCGCGTCTCGGCCCGGGCGATACGGTCGAAGTCCACCAGCTCACGCAGCGTCGCCGCCAACGGCGCGGTGTCGTAGAAGCCAAGTTCAGCCAGCGGTGCGCGACGGTTCATGTCCCAGGCCTGCGGGCCCCGCGGCTTGAAGAAGCCAGGAATGCCCGTGGTCAGCGTCTGCCATGTCTGCAACCCTTGCTGCCAGAGCGCCGTAAACGGATTGACCGGCAGGTGCGCCGCCAAGCCCGGCCGCGTGACGCGATCCCAGAATTGGCGCAATGCCGTGAGGCGGTCGGCCGGCGCGTTACCGGCGATCAGCGCCGCATTGATCGCGCCGATGGACGTGCCGACCAGCCAGTCCGGCTGCAGGTCGGCCGACTCCAGCGCTTCGACGACGCCCGCCTGGTAAGCACCCAAAGCGCCACCGCCCTGGAAGACGTAGACGGTCTGAGGGGCCTGCGCGGGCATGGCCATCAGCTCAGCTGCACACCATCGTCGCAGGGGATGGCCTGGAAGACCGGCAGGGACTCCACGGCCAACGCGTGCGCGACGAGTTGCGGGAAGCCGTCCGCCGGCACGACCTCAGGCAGCAGGCATTGCGTGAAGGTCCAGGCCACGCCGACGGTGATGCCGGACTGGCGCAGGTTCGCCTCGCTCGCATCCAGCATCGCCCCGCGCAGCTCGTCGTCCAGCTCGCGATAGGCCGCGTTCAGCTGGCCGGTGACACGCTCCACCCAAGGCTGGTGGCGCTTCTCTGCAGGGCGCAGGCCGCGTTCGTAGACGATCTGGGCTGTCTTCTCGCAGGCCGCGAGCGCCAGCCCGATGAGGCGCAGTTCACGCACCAGTTCGGTCGGCGCACTGGGCATCAGGCTGCGGCCGGCCAGGGCCTCCGCGTAAACAAGCATCAGAGTCGAATCCATCAAAACGCTGCCGTCGTCGCAAATCAACGTGGGCGCCTTGACGACGGGATTGATGCTCTGGAACGCATCGAAGCCGCGGAACACCGAAATGGCCCCATGTTCGAAGGGCAGGCCCAGCAGTCGCATCGAAATCGCGACGCGACGCACGAAGGGGGAATCCAGCATGCCGATGAGCTTCATGACGCCTTCTCCTGCATCCCCGGCTTCTGCGGCCCGACGAGACCGCCATGCTCGCCGCGCACCAGCTCGTCCACCAGCTCCCGGCCATGGCGGCGCTCGATCTCGGCCAACATCACACGGTTGTAGGCGTCCGCGAAGGCCTGCGTGAGCGGCGAGGCCTTCTCGGCCTTGCGAACCCAGGTGACGGCGTAGCGCTGCTTCAGTTGCCGGGCCTTGGCGGCATCCATCTTTTCGGTGCCCGCCGCCTGCAGCTGCAGCAGGCCGGCCTCGATGTCGCTCCGGGCCCGGGCCTCGCCGCGCTCGGCAGCCCCGGCCGGATTGCCGATGCGCAGGTCCACGGCGGCAATCAGTTCCCTTTCCGGCTTGGCCTCGCCGCGGAAGATGCCAAACTGTTCGAACAGCCCGAACACCGTGGCGGCAGCCAACAACGCGCA